>CALMON010000168.1 GCA_937871785.1 uncultured Granulicella sp. | reverse complement strand
GCTGCAGGCGAGTCTGCGGACGGCCCACCAGGCTGCCCCCGGGGCCCGATTCGCCGTCGTCTCCGGAGACCTTTTGGCGCATTCGTTCGATTGCCGCTTCAAATACCTTGCGGGCAAGTCAACCGAAGCGGAGTATGCCGCGTTTGCCGTAAACACTGCGGCCTACGTGGCGCTCAAGCTCAAGGAGACCTTTGGGGCGACCCCGGTCTATGTCGCACTCGGCAACAACGACTCCGGCTGCGGCGACTATACGGAGTCGAGCGGCAGCGTTTTTCTCCGTTCGCTGGCGGCCAACCTCGCCGGACCAGCCGCGGGCGCGGCAAGCAACAAGGGCCATGAGCGTGAACACGTTGTGGGATTGGCCTTGCGGCAATTCGCCACCGACGGCAGCTACAGTGTGCGGCTTCCGGCGCCAATCGTACGCGGCCGACTGATCGTCCTGCAGGACCTGTTTCTTTCGCGCAACTACAAGCCGTGCGCGGGAGAAGCAGCCACCGCGGCGCCAGCAGAAGAAATGGCCTGGCTTGAAAATCAGCTTGCCCGCGCCCGCAGCGCGCACGAGCAGGTGTGGGTGATGGCTCATTTGCCGCCCGGCATCGACGTGTATTCGACGGAGCGCAATCGACGCAAAGTCTGCGACGGGCAGTCACCGGACCTGTTTCTCGTGGGCGAAGATCTCGTCAAAGTATTGACGGCCTACGGAGATATCGTCCGGCTTGCCGTGTTTGGCCATACGCATAATGACGAGATGCACCTGCTGCGCCAGGAACCGGCGGGCAAAGGGGACAAAGGGGATAAAGGGGATAAAGCGGACGTGGCTGCGAAAATGGCGGTGCCTCCGGTGGTCATAAAGCAGATTCCCTCGGTATCGCCGATAAACGGCAATCTTCCCTCAGTCACGCTCGCGGAAATCGACCCACAAACGGCCGTTCTTGAGGATTTTCGGGTGTTACAGGCGAACAACACGACCGGCATCGACACTACATGGAGCGAGGAGTACCAGTTCTCAAAGCTGTATAAGGTTCGTGGCTATACTCCGGAAAACGTGGCGAAGTTGCTCGACGGGTTTCTCGCGGACAGGACCGGCTTGGCGCAGGCGAGCACCGATTACCAGCAGATGTTCTTTGTCGGCGGTGGCCGGGGAACGCTGGCCATCCACCTCGTCTGGCCGCAGTATGCCTGCGCCATGGAAAATATGACGGTGTCCACTTATCGCACATGCGTGTGCCAATCGAAATAAGAACCGCGTAGGATGGTGTCGGTTTTGCGATCGGATTTACGATCATGTTCGCGTATTTACAAAGGTCGGAGACAAGGGGAACGTATGACAGCAGGAGCGCAGTTGCGGGCGGCCGTGGCGGAAGAGCAGCCACTACAGATCATCGGAGCCATCAACGCGTACCATGCGCGGTTGGCGGAGCGGGTCGGCTACCGGGCGCTGTATGTTTCGGGCGGCGGCGTCGCGGCGGGCTCGCTGGGTATGCCGGACCTTGGCATTTCGGCGCTCGAAGACGTTCTGGTGGACGTGCGGCGTATAACGGACGTGTGCGCGCTTCCCCTGCTGGTGGATATCGATACCGGGTTCGGCGGCGCGTTCAACCTGGCGCGCAGCGTGCGGATGCTGATCCGCGCCGGTGCCGGCGGTTGCCATATCGAGGACCAGGTGCAGGCCAAGCGCTGCGGTCACCGGCCGGGCAAGGCGATCGTTTCGAGCGAAGAAATGGTCGACCGCATCAAGGCAGCGGTGGATGCGCGGACCGATCCGGACTTCGTCATCATGGCACGCACGGACGCGCTGGCCAGCGAGGGGTTGAGCGCCGCGCTCGACCGCGCGGCGGCCTGCGTGGAAGCGGGCGCGGACATGGTGTTCCCGGAAGCCGTCACCGAACTCGGTCAGTACCGGACCTTTGAAGAGCGTACGCAGCGGCCCATTCTTGCGAACATTACGGAGTTCGGTTCGACCCCGATGTTTACACTCGACGAGCTGCGCAGTGCGGGCGTGGCCATTGCGCTGTATCCGCTGTCAGCTTTCCGCGCGGCCAATCTTGCCGCCCTGAAGGTGTATGAGGCCGTGCGCCAGGAAGGCACGCAGAAAAGCGTGATTCCGGCCATGCAGACCCGCGCGGAGCTCTACGACTACCTCGGGTATCACGCGTACGAAGAAAAGCTCGATGAGCTGTTTGCGCGGGAAAAAAAGTAACCGAACCCCTTGACGCCAAGCACAACAGCACGACACACGCCACCAACTCAGAGGACAATAACGATGAGCGATGCAACAGCCGCAGCGGTAACAACGGAGACAGCGCAGCCAAGCGGGTTTAAACCGAAGAAGTCGGTCGCGCTTTCAGGGGTGCCGGCGGGCAATACGGCCCTGTGTACGGTAGGGCGCAACGGCAACGATCTCCACTACCGCGGCTACGACATTTTGGAGCTTGCCGCAAAGGCGGAGTTTGAGGAAGTGGCTTACCTGCTTCTGTACGGCAAGCTGCCGACGCAGACCGAGCTCGACGCGTACAAAAAGCGGCTGCGCAGCCTGCGTGGTCTGCCCGCGGCGGTCAAGGTGGCGCTTGAACAGTTGCCCAAAAGCTCACACCCGATGGATGTGCTGCGTGTCGGCGTCAGCGTACTGGCTACGATTGAACCGGAACCGGGAGCCACGCCGGGCGTGATCGACGGCAAGTACACGGCGCAGTCCGGGCTTGATGTGGCCGACCGCCTGATGGCGTCGATGGGTTCGATGCTGCTGTACTGGCACCACTTCGCGAATGGCGGGGAGCGCATCGAGGTGGTTACCGACGACGATTCGATCGGCGGCCACTTCCTCACGCTGCTGCACGGCAGTCCGCAGTCCAAGGAGTGGGTCCACGCGATGAACGTGTCGCTGGTGCTGTATGCGGAGCACGAGTTCAACGCGTCCACCTTTACGGCGCGCGTGATCGCGGGTACGGGCTCCGATATGTACTCGGCCATTGCGGGGGCCATCGGCGCGCTCAAGGGACCGAAGCACGGTGGCGCGAACGAGGTGGCGCTTGAAATTCAGCAGCGCTATGGTTCGCCGGACGAAGCGGAAAAAGACATCCGCGCGCGCGTGGCTGCCAAGGAGGTCATCATCGGCTTCGGCCACCCGGTCTATACGACCGGCGACCCGCGTAACGTGGTCATCAAGAAGGTGGCCGAAGACCTTTCGTCCGCGGCGGGTGACATGGCCATGTACGCCGTGGCCGAGCGGCTCGAGTCGATCATGTGGGAAATCAAAAAGATGTTCCCGAACCTCGACTGGTTTTCAGCCGTCAGCTACCACGTCATGGGCGTGCCGACCGCGATGTTCACCCCAATCTTCGCGATCGCCCGCACCAGCGGCTGGGCCGCGCACGTGATGGAGCAGAGAGTCGACGGCAAGATCATCCGGCCGAGCGCCAACTACAACGGGCCGGAAGATTTGAAGTTCGTGCCGATGGCAGAACGTCAGTAAGAAGAGTGTCATCAAATTTGATGACAGCGGAGTAGGATGACAAGTGCTGAGATGAAGCGATGGCTCGCTAAACAAGGAGCCATTTTCGTCCCCGGCAAGGCTCCCATCTCCATGTGTATCTGAACGGTAAGTTTTCAGTGCTACCAATGCACGGTAAAGACCTTGGGCTGTTGGCAAATCGATCAAGAAGCAGCTTGGGTTGAAACAGGAGCGGCAAGGGGGAAACATGCAGTATCCAGCCCGGTGTACCTACCAGAAATCTGCTGAAAACTACGCCGTGCGCTTTCCAGATGTTCCGGAAGCTATGACTCTTGGAGAATCGATCGAAGAAGCCATGATGCACGCTGCGGACGCGCTGGAAACGGCGCTTGATTTTTATTTTGAAACGAAACGCTCGTTCCACCTCCTTCCCCTCTCAAACGCGGTCAGAAACTAGTCGAACTCCCCCCTACCGTAACCGCTACCTTGTCACTCCACAACGAAATGCTGCGCCAGTGTGTAAAACCGATTGAACTTGCAAAACGGATGGGGGTGCCTCGCCAAGAGGTTACGCGCCTTTTGAACCTTCGCCACGGCACAAAGATAGATACAACAGCCCAAGCATTAGCGGCTCTGGGTAAACGATTAGAACTGAAGGTCGCCTAATTATGTCCGCACACATCAGCAACGTCCGCCCGCCTTTCGATCAGCCCATTATCGACATCGTCGACTACGCCCTGAACTATAAGATCGACAGCGAGCTCGCCTACGAGACCGCCCGTTACTGCCTGCTCGACACCCTTGGCTGCGGTCTGCAGGCGCTCGACTTCCCTGCCTGCACCAAGCTGCTGGGGCCGCTGGTTCCGGGGCTCACGATGCAAAACGGCGCACGCGTTCCGGGAACGAGCTTTGAGCTCGACCCCGTGCAGGCGGCCTTCAATATCGGCGCGATCATCCGCTGGCTGGACTTCAACGACACCTGGCTCGCCGCCGAGTGGGGCCACCCCAGCGACAATCTCGGCGGCATCCTGGCCGTCGCCGACTGGCTTACGCGGAACGGCCATCCCGTGACCATGCGCGACGTGCTCACGGGCATGATCAAGGCGCATGAAATCCAGGGCTGCATCGCGCTTGAAAACTCGTTCAACAAGGTCGGGCTCGACCACGTGCTGCTGGTCAAGGTGGCCTCGACCGCGGTGATCGCACAAATGATGGGGCTCACCCGCGAGCAGACGCTGAACGCGGTGTCGCTGGCGTTTGTCGATGGGCAGTCGCTGCGAACGTATCGCCACGCGCCCAATGCGGGCTCGCGGAAAAGCTGGGCGGCGGGCGACGCGACCTCGCGCGCGGTGCGGCTGGCGCTGATCGCGAAGACCGGTGAAATGGGCTACCCGAGCGTGCTGAGCGCGAAAACATGGGGCTTTTACGATGTGAGCTTCGGGGGCAAGGAGTTCAAGTTCCAGCGACCTTACGGCAGCTATGTGATGGAAAACGTGCTGTTCAAAATTTCTTTCCCGGCCGAGTTCCACTCGCAAACCGCGGTAGAGGCGGCGGTGACGCTGCACGGTCAACTAAAGGCTGTCGGCAAAACCGCCGCGGACATCAAGCGCGTCACCATTCGCACGCATGAGGCCTGCATCCGCATCATCGACAAGCAGGGTCCGCTCAACAACCCCGCCGACCGCGATCACTGCATCCAGTACATGGTGGCCATGCCGCTGATCACCGGTGGCCTGAAGGCCGAGGACTACGAGGACGCTGCCGTCACTCCCGAGGTCGAAGCGTTGCGCGCGAAGATTTTCTGCGCGGAAGACGCGACCTACACCGAGGACTACCATGATCCGGCGAAACGGTCGATCGCCAACGCGCTCACCATCGAGTTGAACGACGGCACCTACATGCCGGAGGTTGCGGTCGAGTACCCCATCGGCCACCGCCTGCGCCGCGGCGACGGCATTCCGCTGCTCATGGACAAGTTCCGCTCCAACCTTGCGCGGCGGCTTTCGCCCGCGGCGGGCGAGGCGATTCTGGCCGCCAGCGCCGACCAGAAAAAGCTCGAAGCGATGCCGGTCGATGAGTACGTGTCGCTGTACGTCGTTAAAGGCTAGCTCACTCGCAAACCTTTACGGACGCAAACTCGAAGTCTAAGAGAATTGACCCGATGAAACGGCACTCGCAAGCCTTTGCCGCGGTCGCCCTGCTAGTGGCAGTGGCGGGCGCGGCCGGGGTTTTTCGATTTCGTTTGCAGGCCCGGCTGCGCGTAAGCGCTGAACCCAGCCCTGTGCTTGCGGACGGCCGTGTACACCGCGTCCTGCAACTCAATGCGACGCATGGGCGAACCGTGCTTGCGGAAGATGTTCAGGTAACGGGAACCTTGACCCCGGCTACAATCGATTCGGCTTCCGGCCACGGTCTCCTGGTCTCACAAAGAGCTCCGGTGATGGCGGGTTCGGAGCCCATGCGCCTCACGTGGCACGGCCGCCCGACTTCCACCAAAGTGATTTTCGCGCCGGATACCGCCGCCTCCGCCGCGGCGCCGGCCCTGCCCGACTGGATGCCTCTGCACGAAGCCGCCGACCGCGCCGCGTTTCGCCGCTGGTTTACGACGCTCGCGGACCGCAGCGCCTCCGCCGCCAACGCCGACCTCCCCGCAGAAATCTCCGACTGCGCCGCGCTGCTTCGCTACAGCTTTCGCGAAAGCCTGCGCCGGCACGACGATCGCTGGTCCTCGGACGCCCCGGAACTCGAACGCGTGAGCCTGCCTTCGGTCGCGCAGTGGACGTACCCCGACACGCCGCTGCACGCCGGCCTTTTTCGCACGCGGCCGGGAGCCTATCTGCCCGCCGACGACGCGGACGGCACCTTTACGCAGTTTGCCGACGCGAAGACGCTGGTCGCCGCCAACACCTTTCGCGTGGGCCGCGACCTGCGGAGCGCGCGCCCGGGAGACCTGCTGTTTTACCGTCTGCTGCAGCTCGACGCGCACCACCAGCAGCAGTTCCACTCGATGATCGTCACGGGCGCCCACGCGGAGTGGGCGGTCTACCACACGGGGCCCATCACCGCGGCGAACGGCGTGCAGGGCAAAGGCGAAATTCGCCGCGTGCTGCTGCGCGACCTGCTCGAGCACCCCGATCCGCGCTGGCGTCCGCTTGCCACGAACGGCAATTTTCTGGGCGTGTACCGCTGGAATCTGCTTGCCGAAGAGCCGTAGCTTCCCTTCTGCGGAGCCGGTCGGCAATGGGGGCGATGAGGCTGCTTTCGCCAACCGATAGTGCCAGCGAGTATGCTTCAGGGGCGGCCGCAGCGGCCTTCGTCTTTTAAAGGAAAGCTCCTCCGAAACAGTTCAACTGCAGGAATAAATGGACCGAAAAATCATTTGTGTAGATATGGATGAGGTCATCGCCGACGCTTTGGGCGAGCACCTGATGCGCTACAACCGCGACTTCGGCAGCCACCTTACGCCCGCAGACCTCCGCGGCCGCTGGCTGTGGGACTACGTGCCGCGCGAGCATCAACAGGCGCTCTACGGGTACATGATGTCCGACGACTTTTTCGAAGTGCTGAACGTGATGCCCGACGCGCAGCGCGTGCTCGCCCGCCTGCAGGAACGCTACGACGTGTTTATCGCGACCGCCGCCATGGAGGTGCCGTCGAGCTTTAATGCGAAATTCCGCTGGCTGGCGCAGCACTTCCCGTTTATCCCGCCTTCGCGGATCGTCTTTTGCGGGGAAAAGAGCATTCTGCGCGGCGACTTCCTGATCGACGACAATCCTCGCCAATTGCGACTGTTCCGCGGCGAAGGCATCCTGTTCTCGTCTCCGGCCAATGTGGCGGAAAAGGCGTTTCGACGGGTGGACTCGTGGGGGGATGTGGAACGGATGTTTCTCGACGAGATCTAGCGTGAGCCTCCTACTTTTCCATTTCCGGGTACGGCCCAACGCCGCCGCCGGCAATGAAGGCGTCGAGATGCTCCTCGAGCACCGGCAGCGGCACGCTTCCGGTTTCGAGCACGGCGTCGTGGAAGGCGCGGAGGTTGAACTTCGGGCCAAGCGCGGCCTCCGCTTTGGCGCGTTCGCGCTGAATGGCAAGTTCGCCGAGGTAGTAGCTCAACGCCTGCGCTGGCCAGGAAATGTAGCGGTCCACTTCGGTTTCCACTTCGTGGTCGGAAAGCGCGGTGTTGTCGTGGAGGTACTGCTGCGCCTGCGCGCGCGTCCAGTGCTGCGTGTGGACGCCGGTGTCGACGACCAGCCTCGCCGCGCGCCAGGCCTGGTAACTCAGCATGCCGAAGGTTTCGTACGGCGTGTGATACAGGCCCATCTCCGCGCCCAGCCGCTCGCAGTAGAGCGCCCAGCCTTCGCCGTACGCGGAAATGTAGGCGTTGCGAAACTTCGGCAAAGCCTCCTTCCCATGCGCGTGCTCCTGCGCGATCGACAACTGGAGCGAATGGCCGGGCGCGGACTCATGCAGCGTCAGCGCGGGCAGCGAGTACAAGCCGCGCGACGGCAGGTCATAGGTGTTGACCCAGTACACCGCCGCGCCGCCGCGAGCGGACGTGTAGAACGGGGCGATATCGGCCGGGACCGGCTTGATGGCGAAGCGCTGGCGCGGCAGGTAGCCGAAGTAGCGGCCGGAGACACCGTCGAATTCCTTGGCGATCGAGGCTGCGCGCATCAGCAGCTCTTCGGGAGTCTTGGCGTAAAAGCGCGGGTCGGTGCGCAGGAACTGGAGAAAGGCCGGGAGGTCGCCCGTGAAGCCCGTTTGCCGCATGGTGGCCAGCATTTCCACGTGGATCTTCGCCATCTCGTCGAGCCCGGTCTGGTGGATCTGCGCGGGGCTGAGCTCGGTAGTGGTGTATTCGCGAATCTTGGCCTGGTAGTAGCGCGCTCCGTCGGGAAGATCGCTGGCGGCCAGCCTGGTGGTCGCGCCGGGGACATAGCTGCCGGTCCAGAACGCAAGCAGCGTGCGGAAGGCAGGCTGGACGGCGTCGCGAATGGCCGCCACGCCTTGCGTGCGTAGCGCCTGCTGCTCTTGAGCCGGGATGCTGGCGGGCATCGTTTCAAACGGCTTATAGTACGCGGTCGCTTCGGGCATGGGAGCTTCGGCGACGGCGCGGATCGACACGTCGCGGCCAAGAAGAGTGACACGCGGCGGCGTAAAGCCGCGAGCGAGACCGGCGCGCATGTTGGCAATCTCTTCGGCGAAAAAGCGCGGCGTGTCGTTCAGCCGGGCGATATACGCCCTGTAGTCTTCGGCGCGGCGAAACGGATCGCGCGCGGCGCCGGCCTGGTCGGACCAGAACGCCGAGTCGGAGTTCGCTGGCATCTCGTAGTCGCGAAACGTCTGCTGCTGGATCAGCACAACGAGCTGCGCGCGGAAGACCTCGAAATTCAGGTGCTCGGCGGGAGACAGGGCCTTGGGGTCGAGCGCGTCGAGTTGCGCAAGGATGCCGGTCCAGTGGGCGAGCTTCGCCGCCTGCGTGGCGGGATCGACCCGGGGCAGATGCGCCATGACC
>CALMON010000167.1:1238-8843 GCA_937871785.1 uncultured Granulicella sp. | reverse complement strand
GCCGTGATGGAACCTGGCGCGACCGCAGCGTGGGGTTCCGCAAACGCTGGCGCAACCTCATGTCGCCCAAGGGGGCGCCGCCCACGGAGTGGCTGCTGTATACGCGGCGTCACTTCGGCTGGCGCTGGCCTTTGTACGCAATGTCGCCCTACGTCAAAACGCTGCTGACGGCCTGGCGGCGGTAGCAGACCCGCACTCGGCAAGCACCCGCACTGCCTGCGCGAAGACCTCGTCCACGGTGATGGTGGTCATGCAACTGTCGTGCGGGCGCACGCAGGTGATCTGCGTGCAGGGGTGGCAGGGGTAGTCTTCGATGTGCTGCAAAAAGACGCTGCCGCGGCTCAACGGCTGCCACATGGGAGCGATGCCCGGGCCGAAGAGCGCCACAACGGGTACGTTCAGCAGCGCCGCGGCGTTCATCGGGCCGGAATCGAGACCGATGAAGACGGTGGCTTCCGAAAGTCGTTGCAGCAGGCCATCGAAGCTGGTGGACAGCGTTTCCAGCGGGGCAGGAAGAGCGGCGGAAAGCTCTTCGGCCTGCTCGAGCTCGCCCGGGCCGGCAATCTGCAGTAGGCGCGCGTCTGGAATCTGCTGCAGCCGGGTGACGAGCTCAACCCAGCGCGGAAGCCCCCAGCGCCGGTACAGCCAGCCGGCGCCGCGATGCAACAGGATCACGCGTCCAGCCAATGGTGGCGAGTCTTGTACCAGTTCGGCCGCGTGCATCGCCGGAAGCGTCAGCGGGGGCACGCCGCCCAGCAACGGCGCGAGCGCTTCGAGGTTCATGTGCAGGCGATGCTTCGCCGCCGGAGCGGGGAGCGGATGCGTCAGCAGCAGGCCGCGCAAATGGAGGTTGGAGTTTACATACGTTGTAAAGCCAATGCGCTCGCGGCATCCAGCCAGCAGCAGCAGCGCCTGGCTGCGGATGTCGCCGCGGGTGTCGATCGCCGCGTCCACGCGCAGCCGCCTCGCCTGCCACACGCTATGCAGGACGGCTGCCCACGCCACGCGGGTGCCGCGCTTGCTGCCTCGGCCGGACCACGGAAACGGGGCGTGCAGCACTTCGGCGACGCGGGGATCGCTGCGAAACACGTCCGCAGCGCGGCTGTGGCACCACACCACGAGGCGCGCGGCGGGGAAGCGCGCGAGCAGGGGATCGAGCATCACGGAAAGCGAAAGGACATCGCCCATCTGGAAAGGTTCGACCAGCAGCACGGTCGGCGAAGCCGGGCGGGCAGCCGGCCGGCGGCGGCGAAGCAGGGGAGACACCAGCCAGAGCGCGCGTTCGAGCAGGCGTGACGCCAATAGCGTTCGCGGCGAATACGTAAGCAGGGCCGGTCTTCCAGGCAGCTTAGATTCCATGCGAGGGTCCCCGTAAAGTTTCAAGCGTGCGGCGCACAAAAGCAATTTTCTGCGCGGCCAGAATTTCGTTGCGGTAAAGCGTGTCGGCCCGATTCCAAAGCTGCCGTTGCATTCGCTCCAGCCTGCCATTTTCAGTAGCAAGCCGTTCAAGCACAGCGGCAAGCTGCTCGGCATGGTCTTCGTCGAACAGCAACGCTTCGTCGCCGATCACGTCAGGGATTGCTCCCGTCCGGCTGCCGACCGTCACGGTGGCCTCCGCCATGGCCTGCACGAGCACGCGGCCGAACTGCTCTTCCCAGGTGCGGGTGCGCCGCGACGGTAGGATCAGCGCGTCGCTGTCGCGCAGCAATCGCAGCACCTGCGGCTGCGGCAGGACGCCGAGAAAGTGGACCTGCCCTCCGAGCGAAAGAGTGCGGGTCAGGGCTTCGAGTCTGGCTCGCTCCGGTCCGTGCCCTACGAGCTTGCAGCTCACGGTGAGACTGCGGTCGCGCAGCATGGCAACTGCTCGGAGCAGCAGGTCGATGCCCTTGCTCGCGACCAGGCGACCAGCGTACATGACCTGAAACGTGTCGCCGTTGCGGCGGCCGAAGCGCGGTTGCGGGTTCATCGCGGCCACGGCCATGCCCGGCACGACGACCTGCGGGCCGGGGAAACTCCAGTCGCGATGCACGGCGACGCCGGCGTTGTTCCAGCACAGGAGTCCGGCGCACCGCGCCAGAACGTAGCTGCGGATCAGGCGTCGCGGCAGGATGAGGTCGCGCGGCAGGTTTTCCGCTACCTGCATGAACAAGGGCAGGCCTCGCCTGTCGGCGATCCGCGCGATCTGCAATGCGCCCAGGGCGAAGACTTCCTGCTCGTGGAGGATCACGTCGGGCCGGATGGCGTCGAGAGCTCGCCCGAGCGGAGCTGCGTGGTACAGGAACGCGCCCTGACGACGGCCCAGCCGGATGGGCACGCGTTCAATGCGGAAGCGCGCGCCGCCATCCTGAAACGTGCCGCTCGCGTGCTGCAGATCGACCATGTAGCGCTCGGGTGTGATGAGCGACAGCTCCACCCCCGGTTGCGCCGCCATGGCGGAAAGGATGGGAAGGTTCGCCTGCTCGACGTAGGAATGCGAAATGATGCAGAGCTTCAGCGGAGCGGTCGGCGAGGAAGTCCCGATGGGTATCGTGCTCATGCGACCACCGTGGCCGGCTCAGCCGGAAGGAAACGGCGCAGCGGACCGCGAAGAAGCGTCCGGATCTGCGGTGAGCGGTCCACAATGGGCCGAAGCAGACGTTGCGAGAAGAGGGCAAAAAAGGCCAGTGTTCCTCCCCCGGCCGACAGAGCGATCAGGAGCAGGCGCGGCAAATAGTTCAGGGGCGGCAGCAGAAGCATCGTCCCGCGCGCGAACGCGGCCGCGACCGCACTCAGCAGCAGCCCTGGCCAGCACGCGCGGAGGTCGCTCCAGCCGCCGCCGATGTCGTGGAGCGCGGTGCGGGTCAGCAGGCAAAAGCGTAGCAGATAGACGGCCAGCACGGACCAGGCCATCAGCTCGACGGAGATACGCACGGTGGAGACAAACGCCGCGACGGCGACCAGCATCGTGAGGAGTTGCATACGCATTTCGCGCTGCGGACGGCCGCGCGCGGAAAGCAGGGGCCCGGAAATCGCCATGGCCGCATGCACCGGCATGGCCAGCGCCAGCGGCGCGAACAGCGGAGCCGCCGCGGCCCACTTGCTTCCGTAGAGCCCCAAAATGATGACCGCCGGAACGGCCGCCATCGCGCAAAAGGCCGGCCCGATCACGAGCAAAATCAGCCCCAGCGCCGCACCGTAAATGCGGCGCAGCTTGGCCGCGTCGTTCTGTATGCGGGAAAGCGACGGCAGCAGCACCTGGAGGATGGTGGTCAGGATGCTATCGGAGGGCGTTTGCGCAAGCGCGTAGGCGCGTCCGTAGACGCCGAGCGCAACCGGCCCGGCGAAGCGGCCGACGGCGATGTTATCGAAATTGACGATGGTCCAGCTACACAGGTTCGACCCCAGCACGCGAAAGCCGAAGAAGAGGAAGCTGCTATGCTGCCGGGCAAGCAAGGGCCGCGCCGCGTGGCGCACGGCCAGGTAGTTATGCAGGCTGCCAAACGCGGCCTGGACCAGTTGCGCGATAATCAAGCTCCACACACCTGCGCCGCGAAACGCCAGCGGCACCCCAATGACAAGGTAGCCAACAATGAACGACAGCACCGACCCTCGCTGTACAAGCCGCGCGCGGTGCTCGCGGTTGAGCAGCGCGGTGGCCGTGGAGCCGAGGGTTTGCAGAACGAAAAGGCTTGAAAACACGCGCAGCACTGAGACCAGCGCGGGTTGGCGGAAGAACGCGGCAATCGGCGCGGCCGTCGCGAACAGGGCCAGCGTCATGGCCACGCCGATCAAGACCTGGCAGGTAAAGCAGAAGCGGATTTCGTCGTCGGATAGAGTTTCGCGCTGGATGAGCGCCGAACTCATGCCGGCACCGGCGATCAGATTGCCCAGGCCCACCGCGATGACCGCAACCGAAAGCTGGCCGAACGGCGCGGGGCCGAGCAGCCTCGCAAAGCCGATGTTGGTGCCCATCCCCAGCGCCAGCCGCGCAAACGAGCCCAGGTAATTCCAGTGCAGCGCCTGCCCGGTCGCCTTGGTAAGAGACACCTGCGGGTCGCTCATGCAGTCACCATGGCGCGTTCGAGCAGCAGGGCCGCCCGGGCGCGGCGGCGCGCCACAAACGCGGTCATGTAGGCCACCATCAATACCCACCACATCAGGTTCTGCTCCACAAAGGCGGGCTCGCTGATGCTGCGCACCAGCATTACAAGGTTGAGCACAAAGAGGCCGCGGCCTGGTAGGCCGTCCCCCAGCCGGCGGGCGCGCGCGCTCAATTGCCAGCTACGTACGCAGAACAGCACGCTGGCGAGCAGGCCGGGAATGCCGGTAAACAGGGCGATCTGTAGCAGGCCGTTTTCGGAGTTCTGCGGCGTAAAGCCGAACGCCAGCCCCGTGCTGCCGGCCACTTCGCTCCAGAAATCCTGGTAGCCGTAGCCCAGAAACGGGTGTGCCAGAATGCTTTTGAGCGCATATGCCCAGACGATGTCGCGGCCGGTAAACGAGGCGTCGCGGCCGTTTGCCGCCAGCACCAGGGACGGGGCGTTCGGGACGAACACGGCCACCACCACGGTGAAGAACAGGAGCGACGCCAGCATCAGCATGCGCTGGTTTTTGCGGAGGCGCAAGAACAGCAGCGACGCGCTCGCGACCACGAGACAACCGAGCGAGGTCACGGATTCAGACAGGATCAGCAGCGTCGCGCACAGCAGGCACTCTGCCACGCGCAGCACGGTCCAGCGCGCGCCCCACACAATCTGCGCGAGCAGACCCATGGCCATCATGATGCCGAGTTCGTTCTTCTGGAAAAAAACGCCGTTCCAGCCGGGAGCCAGGTCGCCCGAAGGGGGAAACGTAAACTGGCCGACAACGCTCATCGCCGCGAGCACCGCTGTGGCGTGTGCGAGGTTGCGGTAGACCTCTTCGGGCGGCATGGTGAGCGCAAAGTACATCGCGGCGAAAAGGTAGATCTCCACATAGGTGGCGGAGCGGAAGGCCACTCCGGGCGTCGCCGCCCACAGTGGGGAGATCGCCACCAGCAGGTACGCCACCGTCAGGGCGCGCGCCTGCCGCAACATCCGCAGCATTTCCGGCAGGTAGCGATACGCCCGCAGCCCGGTAAGGGCCACCGCTACGGCGTTGAAGAACAGCAGCATCGAGTTCGACCCCGCGCTGTGCAGCGCCGAATCTTCTCCGCCGGCGACCGTTCCGGCGACACTGCCGAGCGCCCGCGGAAACACTCCTGCCAGGGTGCACAGCATGTAAAAGAAGAAGGCGCGATCCAGATTACGCCGAAGGGGAGACACAGCCACGTTCAAGAGCCTGCCTCAACCCCCGGCAACTGGCCGGCGCGGCGGAAAGGACGTCGCGGATTGGGACAGCCGCTCGACATTTGCTGAGTATCGCATGACCCGCGCCCACATCGGCTTGGAGCCTGCGCCGGTTCACCCGATCCGCGTATGACGCGAGGCCGCCGTCGGCGCGATGGAAACCGTGCCCTGCGAGATGAAGCGCTCGCGCAACAGCAGCCACAGAAACAGCGAATTGGTGACCATGTAGCGCTTGTACAGGCGGCGAGGCTCGCAGACCAGGCGAAAGGCCCATTCAAAGCCCCACTTCGACAGAATCGCCGGAGCGCGCTTCGTGCGACCGGCAAGCACGTCGAACGCCTGTCCCACCGCAAGCACAACCTTCACGTTCAACAGGTGGCGGTGGTCGGTCATCCATTGCTCCTGCTTGGGGCAGCCAAGGCACACCCACAGCAGGTCGGCGCCGCTGGCGTTGATGCGGGCGACCATGTCGCTGCTTTCTTCGGGAGACTGCCGGCCGAAGGGAGGGCACTCGTGCCCGGCAATCTGCAGCCCCGGGTAGGCTGCCTCGAGCGCCTTGCCGGTCGCTTCCGCGACTCCCGGCATGCCGCCAAACAGATAGTGCTTATGGCCGAGCTCGACGGACTGCTCGCAAAATGCCGGCATAAACTCCGGTCCGGAAACTTTTTCTACCCTGGCGCCGTGCCGCCGTCGACCCAGCCAGAAGATCGGCGCACCATCCGGAAAATTCAAATCCATGCGGCTCATCACGCTGCGAAATGCCGGTCGCGTGTTGGCTTCGACGACCATGTGGACGTTGGTGAAACAAACCAGACGCGGCACGTCGGTGTGTTGCACCCAGTCGTTTACCTGCGCGATGGCTTCGGGCATGGTGGCGCGGGCGACCGGAACATCAAGCACGTTATAGGTTTTGAGCGGCGTTGCGGTGCTTTCCAGCATGGTGTTGCTCTTTCTTGCTCTTGTTCTTCGTTACAGCTCGGCTGCGAGTGCCTGGGGGGTAGCCCGGACAGAAACTTCCGGGTCAATGTCGTTTCTTGCTTGCAGCCAAACCACTTACGGGGGCCGGTCTGCTGCATCAGTGTTAACTCCCATGCCAACACAGGTGCAACTAGATTCGGTGTCTATGACACTACAACGATACCGGGTACCACTTTTAGGGTATCTCTTATCCTACCTCGTGAAATCTTTGCTCCAGGCACATGCGTGTGTCTGAAATCGGTTCAAAGTGCGGCGACCCGAACGGCTCGCCGATGAAGTGTGGGAAGGCTCAAGAAGCTCTTCGGGAGGACTCATGGAATTCACACTGATCGCCGCGGCCTGTGCGCTTGGCGCGTTTACGCTCGCAACGCTCGGCGCAGGATGGATGCGAACATAACGCGGGTGCCGGGGCATCACCCTGTAGCCTGTGGGTATGGGTTTTCAAGCCATCCCGTCTGCGCTGGAGCAGCTGTTCGTCCTCACGGCGGAGCGGCGGCGCTGGGTGGAAGAGCGTGCTCGCGCGGCGGGGTTTGACCTGGCGGGTGTTGCGGCCGTGCCGGACGCCGACAGCCCGGAAGCCCTCGAAAACGGGCGGCGATTTGCGGCCTGGGTCGCCGCCGGGCGTGCTGGTGAGATGAACTGGCTCAAGCGCGAAGACGCGGCGGGGCAGTTTCTGCGCGCCAACCTGCTTTACGCCATGCCGTGGGCGCGGTCGGTTCTGGTGTGCGCGGTCAACTACAACGCTCCCGCTTCGCGCTCGATCGAACCCGCGCCGCCAGGGGCCGGCTGGATCGCCCGCTACGCCTGGAGCGGCGACGCTCCTGTAGACGGCGCTCCCGGCCGGGGCAGCGACTACCACGACGTGCTGCTGGCGCAGTTGCGGCAGGTAGAAGCCGACCTCCGCACCGACTTTCCCGAGGACACGCAAACCCGCTGCTATGTCGACACCGGCCCCATTCTGGAGCGCGACTACGCGGCGCGCGCGGGCATCGGTTGGATCGGCCGCAATACCTGCGTGCTCAATCAGGCGGAGGGCTCGTGGCTGCTGCTCGGCGTGATCGTCACGTCGCTGCCGCTCGCCGCCGAGGCGGTGGGCCTGCGCGCCACCGATCGTTGCGGCACCTGCACGCGCTGCGTCGACGCCTGCCCCACTGGCGCGCTGCTCGCCGCGCCCGGCAGCGACAACCGGCAAATGGACGCGTCGCGCTGCATCGCGTACCTCACCATCGAAAAGAAGGGAAGCATCGACGAGGGGCTGCGTGAGCCCATGGGCCGGCAGGTGTTCGGCTGCGATATCTGCCAGGACGTATGCCCGTGGAAT
>CALMON010000167.1:0-1228 GCA_937871785.1 uncultured Granulicella sp. | reverse complement strand
GGAATCGCCGCGCGCCTGTTTCCCGCGACGCCGTGCTGCGGCCGCGAGCCGAATTGGTGAACCCGGCGCTCGACTGGCTGGCGCAAATGGACGGGACCACCTTTAAGCGCTGGTTTCGCGGATCGCCACTCGAGCGTACCGGCCGCAAGCGCGTGCTGCGCAACGTGGCGATCGCGATGGGCAACAGCGGCCACCCGGCGTTTTTGCCGCAACTGCGCTTATGGGCGGAAGGCGACGACCCCGTGCTCGCCGAAGTGGCGCGTTGGGCGGCGGAACGGCTGGGCGAGTCGCCTCAGGTTGCTTCGCTAAAAACCTAGGTGCGCGAGTGACACAAAGTACACTAGAGGCCATGGCTGCCCCTGTCGCTCCGCCCCTTGTCCCGGAAGGCTCGCCGAAGCCTGCGCCCGTTACGTCGGCTCCGCCCGCATCGGTGGGGGAAGCAGCGGGCATAGAAGCGCCGAGCTCCGATCTGCAGACCGTTACTGCCCGCCCGGTCGCCGAGGCCGGCACCTGGCAGCAGGTGGTCGCGCTGGGCCGCTACATGACGCACACCGAGGTTCATACCTACGCCTTCAGCGTGGCCGCGCAGGTGATCCTGTCGCTGTTTCCGTTTATTGTGCTTCTGCTCACGCTGTCGGAACGGCTCTTCCATTCCGAGCGCATGGCCGACGTCGTCAGCGAAATGATGACGAACTTTCTGCCCAGCAACCAGGATTTTGTGATGCGCAACATGCGGGCGCTGGCGCACTCGCACGCCGGCACCAAAGTGTTTTCGATCATCATGCTGTTGATCACGACGACTGGCGTGTTCCTTCCGCTCGAAGTGGCGTTGAACAGTGTCTGGGGCGTGACGAAGAACCGCTCGTACCTGGCCAACCAGGTGGTCTCGATCGGCCTGGCCGCCGGCGTCGGCGTGCTGGCGATGACCTCGGTCGCGCTGACCGCCGCGCAGCAGAAGGTGCTCACCTGGATTTTTTTCGGGCACACGGATTCCGGCTTCCTGGGCAGCACGTTCCGCATCATCGGCGACGTTTTCCTGCAGATCTGCTCGGTGCTCGCGGGCATCGCGCTGTTTTTCCTCATCTACTGGGGTTTGCCGAACCGCAAGGTGCCGCCGCGCTCGGTGCTGCCGACGGCGGTCGTGGTCGGGGTGCTCTGGGCGATTGCCAAGTACATCTATATCTGGGCGTTGCCGAAGCTGGACTTCGCTTCGGTGTACGGTCCGTTC
>CALMON010000166.1:4313-8023 GCA_937871785.1 uncultured Granulicella sp. | reverse complement strand
GTTCCACGACCTGCGCGCTACACCCGCTGCGGAGCAGCAAACGACCCTTGCCGCCCGCATCGCCGCGGAAGGCCGCACGCCGTTCGACCTCGGCAACGGCCCGCTCGTGCGCACCGCCTGCTTCGTCCTGAGCGACCGCGAAACTGTTTTGCTGCTGACGGCCCACCACATCGTGCTGGATGGATGGAGCGCCAACCAGCTTTTGGAAGAAGTCGGCGAAATCTACAGCAAGGGCGCCGGAGCGCTCACCGCGCTCGCCCCGTTGCTCCCTTTCAGCAGCTTTGCCGTGCGTGAAAACCGTCGGCGCGAGGCCGGCGAGTTTGCCGACAACGAGCGCTTCTGGATCGACAAGTTCACGGGTCGTTCGCCGCGCCTGGAGCTGCCCACCGACCGTCCCCGCCCCGCCGCCAAAAGCTACAGCGGCGCGACGTTTGAAACCGATCTCGGCCCCGAGCTGATGGCCGGCCTCAAGCAATTGAGCGCGCGCCACGGCTGCAGCCTGTACGTCACGCTGCTGTCGAGCTTTCAGCTTCTGCTGCATCGCCTGGCGCAGCAGGAAAACGTGGTCGTCGGCATTTCGACCGCCGCGCAGTCGCTGCTCGACGGCGCGAGCCTCGTCGGCCACGCCGTCAGCTTCCTGCCCATGTTGAGCGAAATCACCGCGGCGGACACAGTCGCCGATCACATGAAGCGTACGCGCGCCGCGCTGCTCGACGCACAGGACCACCAGGAGTTCACCTTCGGCAGCCTCCTTCGCAAACTGCCCCTCACCCGCGAAAGCGGTCGCACCCCGCTCATTGAAGTGCAGTTCAACCTTGAAAAGGTCGGAGCCAATGTTCGCTTCGACGGCCTCCGCGCCGACATTCGCACCAACCCCAAGCAGTTCGTCAACACCGACCTGTTCCTGAACGTGATCGAGTCTGCCGCCGGTCTGCATCTTGCCTGCGACTACAACACACAGCTCTTCGACGGCACCACGATCTCCCGCTGGCTCGACCACTGGGCCGAGCTGCTGCGCAACGAAGTCGCCGACCCCGCCGCGGGGGTGACGGCGATCTCGGTCTTGACCGCGCCGCAGCGGACGCAGCTCATCACAGACCTCAACCGCACTGCCATCGACTTCGGCGTGTCCGAAGCGTTCCCCGCCATCGTGCTGCGACAAGCGGCGGCTACACCCAGCCGCGTCGCTATCGAGTGCGGCGGCCGCCAATGGACCTACGCCGAGCTCGCCGAATATGCCACCACCCTGGCCCGCCGCCTGCTGGCCGAAGGCCTTCTGCCGGGTGGGTTGATCGCGATCTGCATCGAGCGCTCGCTCGAGATGGTGGGGGCCATGCTGGCCGTCACCCTGGCCGGCGGGGCGTACGTTCCGCTCGACCCGCGCCACCCTCGCGAGCGCCTCGCCGGCATCATCGCCGACGCCGGCATCGCGCTTCTGCTCACCGGCCGTGACCCCAGCATCACCACCGAAGCGCGTCTGCTCAACATCACCGGGCCGCAGCCGCGCGGCACGGCGGCGCTTCCCGAGCGGCTCGCACCGGACGCGCTCGCCTACGTGATTTACACGTCGGGCTCGACCGGCACGCCGAAGGGCGTGGCTATCGAACATGCGGCGCTCAGCAACCTGCTGCGCTCCATGGCGCGTGAGCCCGGCCTCACGGCCGACGACACACTTGTCGCCGTCACCACGCTTTCCTTCGACATCGCCGCGCTGGAGCTGCTATTGCCGCTAACCGTGGGCGCGCGCCTGGTCGTCGCCACCGATGAGCAGGTGACCAACGGCGGCCTGCTGCTGCGGCTGCTCGAAGACACCCGCGCCACGGTCCTCCAGGCCACCCCCGGAGCCTGGCGCATTCTGCTCGACGCCGGTTGGGCTTCCACGGCTTCTGTCGCTCCGTTGAAGGTCCTTTGCGGCGGCGAAGCCCTGCCCCGCGACCTCGCCGACCAGCTCCTCGCGCGCAGCCCCGACGTGTGGAACGTCTACGGCCCCACCGAAACCACCATCTGGTCTTCAGCCACGCGGGTTGCCGCCGGCACCGGCCCGCTGCGCATTGGCCCGCCCATCGCCAATACGCAGTTTTACGTACTCGATGCGGCCCAGCGCCTGCTTCCTCTCGGCGCCGTCGGCGAGCTGTGCATCGGCGGCGCGGGGCTGGCGCGGGGCTATTGGCAACGGACCGAGCTGACCGCGGAGAAGTTCGTCCCCAACCCCTTCGGCTCAGGTCGCCTGTACCGCACCGGCGACCTCGCCCGTACGCACGCCGACGGCACGGTAGAGCTGCTCGGCCGCAGCGACTTCCAGGTAAAAATCCGCGGCTACCGCATCGAGCTCGGCGAAATTGAAGCTGTGCTCGCCGGGCACGCGGTCGTTCGCGAAGCGATCGTGCTTGACCGCCGCAGCGGAGCGAACACTGTGCTCGTCGCTTTTGTCGATACGCCGTCCGAAGCCACCGCAGAGTTCGTTGCCGAGTTGCACGCCCTGCTGACGCGCAGCCTGCCCGCCTACATGCTGCCGCAGACCATCCTTCCGCTGCGCAGCCTTCCGCGCCTGCCGAACGGCAAAGTCGACCGCAACGCCCTGCGCAAGCTGGGCGACGGCATGGGCGAAGCGCCAGCACCAAAGCAGCCCATCACGCCGCCTGCGAACGAGCCCGAGCGGCAGATGCTCGGCATCTGGCAGGACATTCTGCAAGGGAAAGAATTTGGCACTACGCAAAGCATCTTCGAGCTCGGCGCCGACTCGCTCGCCATCTTCCGCATCGCAGCGCGCGCGCAACGCGACGGCATCGCGATCAAGGCCACCGACATCTTCGAGCGCCGTACCATTGCCGCGCTGTGTGCAGCCGCCGCACCGCAAGAAGCGGCGAAGTCCCAAAAGGGAACAGCCCCCGTGCCCACCAAGGGCCCCCAACGCATTGCAGCGGCTCCCCGCGCAGGCTACCGGTTGGTACAGTAAACGCACATGGCGCACACGCGACAAGGCGGAACGTTGGAAGCGATGCCGGAGTTCCCGGCCTCGGCAACCCCGCCTGCCGCCGGCGCCGTGCCGGCAGATCCCGACACCTACGCCATGCCCGCCACGCAGGGCCAGCAGCGCTTCTGGCAGCTCGACAGCCTCCATCCCGGCAACCCCGCGCTGAACATGCCGTTGATGTGGCAGTGCACGGGCCCACTCGAAGTCGACCTTTTGCGCGTGGCATTTGCGCAATGCGTCGCGCGGCACGAGTCGCTGCGTACGACCTTCCGCGTTGTCGACGGCAAGCTCGCGGAAATCATCCACCCTGACCTGCCCGTGCCGCTGCCGGTCGACGACCTGACCGCGCTGACGGGCGAGGCCCAGGGTCTCGAAGCCGATTCCCTTACCCGCGCCCACGCAGCGTTTCGCTTCAATCTCGGCAACGGCCCGCTGCTCGCGCTGCGGCTGCTGAAGCTCGGCCCCGGGAACCACCTGCTGCTGGTTACCATGCACCACATCATCTGCGACGGCATTTCAAACGGCGTGCTGATGCGCGACATGATCGCCTTTTACCAGGCCGGGCTCCACGGCACCGAGCCCGCCCTGCCCGAGCTCCCCATCCAGTTCGCCGACTACGCCGTGTGGCATGAGCATTGGCGCACCGGCGACGAGCACGCCGCGTCGCTCGACTTCTGGCGGCAATCCCTCGGCGGCGGCTTCAGCCCCCTGCGCCTGCCGCATGACCCCGACGCCC
>CALMON010000166.1:0-4303 GCA_937871785.1 uncultured Granulicella sp. | reverse complement strand
CGGCCTTACGGAACGCAAATGGGCGCTCGGGTTCGCCGCCGGCAGCACCGGAGCGATCGACACGCTGCTGTTGCCGCCCGACCTGACCGCCCGCGCGCACGCCTTTTGCGTCCGCGAAGGCGTTACGCTGAACGTGCTCTTGTTCAGCACCTTTTGCGCTCTGCTGCACCGCCTTACCGGCCAGACCGATCTCGCCATCGGCTCACCCTGCGCCAACCGCAATGAGGACACCGAAAACCTGATCGGTTTGTTCATGAACATCCAGGTGCTGCGCGTGCGGCTGGGCGAGCGAGCGCCGTTCCGCGACCTGCTTCGGCAGGTCAACACCTGGACGCTGGCCGCCTCCGAGCACCAGCCGCTGTTGTTTGAAGACCTCGTCCACGACCCCTTCTTTGCCGGCGAGTCCGCGCTGGAAATCCCGATCTTTTTCCTGTACCAGAAGTCGTTCATGCTGACCACGCGCCTCGAAGGCCCGGCGGGCAGCCTGCAGATCGTGCCGTTGCGTTCCGAAAGCCCGGGTGCGGTGTTCGACGTAATGTTCGCCATTGTGGACCGTGAAGAAGAAGGACCGCGGCTGCAGCTTGAATACAACCCGCAGATGTTCAAGAGTTCGACGATCGGGCTCTACCTGCGCTTGTTCGTCAACCTGCTTGAGTCGGCCGTCGCATACCCCGAAACACCCGTCGCCGAGCTCAATCTGCTTTCCCCCAACGCGCTTGACGCCCTCCGTACTCAATCGGAGCGTACAGCAGTCGATTTTGGCCCGTTCGAGCCCATACACACTGCCTTTCTTCGACGTGCCGCGGAGACTCCCGACGACGTGGCGGTGCGTTGCCAGGATGTGGAGTGGACCAACCGGCAGCTCGCCTGGCGTGCGCGGTCCATTGCGGCGGCCCTGCGCTTCCGCGGGCTGCAGGCCGGTGGTCTCGTCGCGATTGGAACAAGGCGCTCGCCGGACATGCTCGCCGCGATGCTGGGGGTTCTGATGGCGGGCGGAGCGTATGTCCCGCTCGATCTGCGTTATCCGCGCGAGCGCATGGAGCATGTGCTCGCCGACTCCGGAGCCGCCATCCTGCTGACGGACAGAGACCTGGAGGTCGCCACGACGGCGCAGGTGATCCGGCTCGATGAGCTGGACGATGACTCGATTGCCGAGTTCGACGCCGTCACATCGCCCCACTCGCTCGCTTACGTTATCTACACCTCGGGGTCGACCGGCAAACCCAAGGGCGTCGCCATTGAGCACGGCGCGTTGTACAACCTGCTCCATGCGATGCAGCGCGCGCCCGGCCTCAGCGGGCAGGACATCCTGGTCGCCGTCACCACGCTCGCCTTCGACATCGCCGCGCTCGAGCTTCTTCTGCCACTGCTTACCGGGGCGTTGCTGGTCATCGCGACCGAGGACGAAGCCGCCGACCCGCAGCGGTTGCTTGGCCTCGTCGAGCGGAGCGGAGCCACTGTGCTGCAGGCCACACCCGGCGCGTGGCGCGCGCTGATCGATGCCGCCAAGCGTCCCCTGCCCTTGCGCGCCCTGTGCGGCGGCGAAGCGATGTCGCGCGACCTTGCCGACCGCCTGCTTTCGTGCACCGCCGAGGCCTGGAACCTGTACGGTCCCACGGAAACGACGGTCTGGTCCGCCGCGACGCGCGTTACGGCAGGGACTTCTGCCCCGCGCATCGGCGCGCCTATTGCGAACACGCAGTTTTACGTGCTCGATGGGCAGGAGCAGCCGCTGCCCGCCGGCATGGACGGCGAGCTGTACATCGGCGGCGCGGGCCTGGCGCGCGGCTACCGGGGCAAGCCCGAACTTACCGCCGCGAGCTTCGTTCCCAACCCCTTCGGCCCCGGCCGTTTATACCGCACCGGAGACCTTGCCCGCCTGCATGACGACGGCACCCTGCAGCTTCTGGGCCGCGCCGACTTCCAGGTCAAAATCCGCGGCTACCGCATCGAACCCGGCGAAATCGAGGCCGAGCTGCTGTGTCACCCGCAGGTGCGCGAAGCCGTGGTAGTCGCCCACATCACGCCCGATGAGCCCGACCGCGCCGGCGTCACGCGCCTGGTCGCCTACGTGGGCGCCGGTGACGCGGCGAGAACCGAAGCCGCTCCCGCCCTGATTGCCGAGCTGGAAGCCGCGCTCGCCCGCGCCATTCCCGAGTACATGATGCCGAACGCGGTCGTCGCGCTCGACGCCCTGCCCCGCACCCCCAACGGCAAGGTCGACCGCAAGGCCCTGCCCGACGTGTTCGCGCGGGCCGGCAATGCCGGCATTCAACAGACCGGCTTTGGCGCCGCGAGTACGAAGCTCGCCGGCCCCGACGACTTCGTCACACCGCGCGACATCCTTGAGCGCCAGCTTGCGGAAATGTGGCAAAGCACCCTGCGCATTCCGCGCATCAGCGTGCGCGCCAGCTTCTTTTCGCTCGGCGTCGGTTCGCTGGCGGCGCTGCGCCTGATCACGCGCATGAACCGCACCTATGGGCTCGACCTCGGCCTCGCGAGCCTGATTTCCGCGTCGTCGATCGAGTCGCTGGCCGAGCTTATCCGCAATCGCCTCACCTCCGCCGTCAAGAGCACCCTTGTGCCGCTCAAGCCCGAAGGCACGCGTCCGCCGCTGTTTATGCTTCACGGCGTCGGCGGCAACGTCATCAACCTGTATGGCCTGGCAACGCGCATCGACTCCGCGCTGCCGGTCTACGGCATCCAGTCGCAGGCGCTGCTGGCGGGCGAACCCGCGCTGCTGCGGCTCGAAGACATGGCCGCGTTCTACATCGCGGAGCTGCGCCGCGTGCAGCCGCACGGACCGTATCGGCTGCTCGGCTACTCGTTTGGCGGCACGGTGGCGCTCGAAATGGCGCAGCAGCTCCAGGCGGCCGGGGAGCGCGTTTCGTTCCTGGGCATGCTCGATTCGCGCACGCTCGCGTACGAGCGCGGCCTGCGCCGGGCCGTGCCGCTGGGCGAGCGGTTCGACCGCCGGCTGAAGCGCGCGCGCCTCAACACCGGGGAGCTCGGGCTTGCCGACCGGCTCGCCTACCTGGGCGGCAAGGTTGCGACGCGCGCCGTCCGCTTCACCAGCTACTTTGCCGGAGGCTACGGTCTGCGGCGCGTCCCGTCGTTTATGAAGAGCGCGTGGGACATCAACCACGCCGCCATCGAGCGCTACCGCACCCGGATCTTTGCCGGAAAGCTCGTGCTTTTTCGCGCCACCGAGCAGGAATTTCCCGGAGGCAGCCCCGACCTTGGCTGGAACGGCATCTTTACCGGAGGCGTCACGATCCACGAGATTGAAGGCGACCACGAGCGCATCTTTCTCGAACCCAGCATCCATGCGCTTGCCGCCGGTCTGCGCGACGCGCTTGCGGAGGTGGAATGAGCTCCTCCCCTTTGGCCCTCGCCGCGACAAAACGCCACGTGTACATGGTGCTTTCCCCGCGCTCGCTCGGCTACGCCCGGCTGGCGCTTGCAACCCTGCTCGCGAACAGCGATGAGCCGCTCCACTTGCGCTTGGTCACCGACTCCGCCGCCGACAAGCAGGCGCTGACCGACATCCTGGCCGAGTTGCAGCCCGACCCTCGCCATACCACCGGCGTCCATTCCGAAGCCGAGCTCGCCGACATCGCCGCCACCCGCTTTGCGCGCTTGCCGCATCTGCGCGCCTTTCGCGAAGGCCATCCCTGCTGGCGCAAAATCACCGACCCCGCCCTGCTTGCCGACTCTGGCCAAGAAATGGTCCTGCTCGACCCCGACCTGTATTTCCCGAACCGCTTCCGCTTCGAGCCGACGCCCGCGACCGGGCTTCTGCTGATGTGGCAGCAGCCCAACTGCCTGCTTCCGCCCGAGGTCGTCCGCGCGGCCATCGACGCCGGCATTCCGCTCGCGCGCCACGTCGACATCGGCGTGTCGCACTGGCGGCTGGACGCCGACGGCAGCGATCTCGCCTGGACCGACGACCTTCTCGGCACGCTGCAAGCGAAGCTCGGCACGCCGCTGCCGCGCATGATGCACGTCGAAGCCATCGTGTGGGCGGCCATTGCCATGCACGGAGGTGGCGGCTACCTCGACCCCGCGGAGTGGGTCTGTTGGCGGCGCTCGCAGTCGAAGCGCGTGCTCGGCAAGCTCGGCTTCGGCGGCGGCCGCCTGCTGGACGCGGAACCCTGGCCGCGTATGAAGTGCTTTCACGCCGGCGGCGAAGCCAAGTGGTGGCTCGCCGAGCACAAATCCGCCGCCGCTCCGTCCAGCCTGCTCCGCCCCGGCCGCATCACGCCTTTCGTTCCGCTGACACCGGCGCGCTACGGCCGCGAGC
>CALMON010000165.1:19877-27176 GCA_937871785.1 uncultured Granulicella sp. | reverse complement strand
GACAAGAAGTGTCGGGGTGAAATGTTTCGGCTCAGATTGAGCACGAAAAAGGCGTTTATCCGGAACTCAGGACGAACGCCCATGGAAATTGAAACACTATCAACTACCGCGGCGTCTGCATGTCGTCGAGCTCCGCGAACACATCAGCCAGCACACGAGGCGGATCGGCGTACCTGGAACAACAAACTCTTGCTGCACGTGGGGTGTGCGAGCCGTCTGCCGTGGCTTTCCAGGCGCGCCGCGTGTACGGGTCGAAAATCCAGATGTGCTCGTCGCCCATGGCCGCGTCGTCTTCTAGGCGCTCCTGAAAGCGCCGCATGCGGCCCTCCGGAGAAAGCACCTCAATGGCAGATGAGCAGCGCTTTTTGCACGATGTCGTCAGCGGGGTCGGTGCCCCGGAGCACACACACGTCGGGAACCCGGTAGCGCCTGGCGTCCACCTGCACGCGTGGCTCAGGAAGATCTACTACGCGCGCCAAGTGCGGCGGTTCGCATGAAAGATTGCGAAAAGAATACCTTGTCACGATCCATGCGGCCAGGCACCTACATTTCACTCCCCGTAGCTCCCCGTCAGCATAATCGCAGTCGGGCCCGTACACATTGCCGAGGTATTCACTTACCGGGATGAGCGCAGCCGTCGCCACAGCCTGACCCTATTGCGCAGCCGCGTTGCCCCACACGGTGGTTCAGGAGCTATCCCAGCGTTTCCATCAACTTGTTTACGGTCCGGTTCAGGTCCTTGTCGCTGCGGCGCTGCTCGTCGATTTTGGCGATCGAATGCATCACGGTGGTGTGGTGCTTGCCGCCGAACTGCCGGCCGATTTCGGGCAGCGAGGCTTCCGTCATCTGCTTGGCCAGGTACATCGCGATCTGGCGCGGAACGACGATCTGCCGCGAGTTGTTCTTCTGTTTCAGCTCCGGCACGCGCATGCCGAACTGCTCGGCCACGGCACGCTGGATCGCCTCGATCGTGATCTTGCGCACCTGCGTGTCGATGAACTGCTTCAGGCATTGCTGCGCCGTGGGCAGCGTGATTTCTACGCCGTGCATGGAGCACCACGCGATCAGCCGCACCAGCGCGCCTTCAAGCTCGCGGACGTTGGTGCGTACGTTACCGGCGATAAACAGGGCCACATCCATCGGCAGAACCGTTTGTTCCAGCTCGGCTTTTTTCTGCAGGATGGCCACCTTGGTTTCAAGGTCGGGCGGCTGGATGTCGACCACCAGACCCCACTCAAAGCGCGAGCGGAGACGGTCTTCGAAGTCGGCCAGCTCTTTAGGCGAGCGGTCGGACGCGATTACGATCTGCTTCATACTTTCGTGCAGCGCGTTGAAAGTGTGGAAGAACTCTTCCTGCGTGCGCTCCTTGCCGGCCAGAAACTGGATGTCGTCGATCAACAGAACGTCGACATAGCGATACTTGTCGCGAAAGGTCGTCATCTTGTCGTAGCGGACGGAGTTGATCATTTCGTTGGTAAATTTTTCACCCGAAATGTAACTGATCGCCGCGTGCGGCTGGCGCGCCTTCACCTGGTGGCCGATGGCGTGCATCAGGTGCGTTTTGCCCATGCCGACGCCACCGTAGATGAACAGCGGGTTGTAGGCCTTGGAGGGACGCTCCGCCACGGCCGACGCCGCGGCGTGGGCGAACTGGTTGCCGGAGCCGATGACAAAGGTGTCGAACTGGTAGCGCGGGTTCAGTTGCGAGGCCGTGTTCCAGTCAAAGCGCGACTGCTCCGGCCCAGGGCCGCCGGCCGGGACCAGCGGCTGCCGGCCACCGCGTGGAGCGGTCAAGGAGTGGCTCGGCTGCGGGGCGAAACCGCCATCCTCGCGCACCGGGCGGTTGGCGGCCGGGTCGGGCGGTGGCGGCTGGAAGACGACCTCGTCGATTTCGAGGCCGAGATTGTCGATCGCTTCATGAATCAGGTCGCCGTAGCGGTCGCCAACGTGCGCGAAATCGGTTGAAGGAATGCGCACGTACATGGTCTTGCCGCTGACGTGCGAAAAGCGCGTGGGCTTCAACCACGTCTCAAAAGCCTGCCGGTTGAGCTTCTTTTCGAGCGCGCCCAAGACGCGCACCCATTGATTCAAAACGGCAGTCGAGACGGGAACAAATGACATCAGTCGTATTTCCTTAGCTATCTGTTGAGTGGCTCTTGGTACGGCAAAGAAACAGGTCGTTCATGCTTCCTGAAGCAAAGGACTTCCCGGACCCTCCATGAGCATCTCTGTGGAGGGGGTTCGGGGCCTTGCTATGAACTCTGTGGCGAAACTGTTCGCTTCGAGAAATTGATGCAGGGTGACTCAGCCCTAGGTGTTCAGGGGTCCGATGACTGTGTAAAAGCATCACGGGAACGGAACTGATACTAGCACGCGGAGGGGGACGTTTCGGCAAGACAAAACGGCCAAACCAGCATAAAAATTCCGGTTGCACTGTTCTTGGTGAAGATTCAAACCGGAGTCCCAAATAGGTTCATAGCAGCCCCTTAGGGGAGGCGGAAGGGTGCTATTTCGTTGCCTGTTTTCCACGTCTCGCGTATAGTTAGAAATTGCTGTGACGGCTCCCCCGTCACTACTTTCACGCACAGGAACCTACCATGCCGAAGCGCACCTTTCAACCCAACCGCCGCCGTCGTTCGAAGGTCCACGGCTTTCTCGTTCGCATGGCCTCGAAGGCCGGTCAGGCCGTTCTGAACCGCCGCCGCGCCAAGGGCCGTCACAAGATCGCCGTATCCGCCGGCTTCCGCGACTAGCTTTTCTTTCATGTTGTAACTTGTTTCATTCAGGTCGAGGCTCCTTTCCGGAAGCCGTGCGCGCTAAGGGCAGCCTCCGTTTCATGAACCGCAACACTTCCCACCGTCTGCGCAAACACGCCGATTATCAACTGGCCTATAAGAACGGCCGCAAGCAGTACACCAAAAATATTGGCTACTTCTATGCGGTGCGTCCGGCAGAGCGCCGCAGCGATACGGCCGGCGCGCGGGTTGGGCTGACAGTCCCCAAGGCCCTGGGCAAAGCCGTAGACCGTAACCGCATCAAGCGGCGTTTGCGCGAAACGGTTCGCCACAACCTTCCTCTGCTGGCCGACTGCGGTCCCCTGGACATCATTCTGCATCCTCGCCGGGCGACGCTCACCATGGACTTTCCCACGCTTGACCGCGAAATCGGCGTGATTTTTCGCTTGATCGGCAAGGTGGCTCCCCGGGCTCCGAAGCCTGCGCCGGCTGCGCGGCCATGAGCGCGCGGGTGTCTGCCGCGGAGGCGCTGTTTCGCGGCTATAAACGCGTGCTTTCGCCGCTGCTGCATCGCAGTGGTCTGTTGCAATGCAAATACCTGCCCACCTGCAGTGAATACGCTCTGGTGGCGGTGGAGCGCTATGGCTGGCTGCGCGGCGGCTGGCTTGCCACGCGGCGCGTGCTGCGCTGCCATCCCTTCGCGCGGGGCGGCTTCGACCCCGTTCCTGAGAAACACAGTTCATAAGCGCAGCGTTTATCATCAGTTGTGGAAGCCCGCGCGAGCGCGGCGCTCGAAAGTGCAGGAACACCTTGGCAGAGTTTAGAAATCCCAATGCGGCCGGCCCCGGTGGCGGCGGACCGCAGGACAACCGCTCGCTGTTGCTGATGATGGTCGTCATGTTTGGCGTGATCTTCGGCTTGCAGATATGGCGCGCGAAGCACAACCCGCAGACCGCGTCTCCAGCGGCTCCCGTCGCGCAAACCACGGCGGCGGCGCAGCCCGCGGCCCCGTTGGGCAGCGCCGGCACGGGCACCTTCCCCACCGCAAATCCGGCCACCGGCACTACGCCCTCCGTGGCAACAATGCCCACCGTGCAGGCCGCCGCGGAAGCGACGACGGTGGTCGAAAACGACCTGTACCGCATCACGTTTTCAAACCGCGGCGCGCAGGCCGTTTCCTGGATTCTGAAGAAGTACACCGACAACGAAGGCAAGCCGCTGGACCTGGTCCACGACGGTGCGGCGAAGCAATTCGGCTTCCCCTTATCGCTGTACGCGTACGACTCCGGCATGACGACGGGCCTCGCGCAGGCGCTCTACGTGCCCTCGTCCACCGGCACGCTGAACGCTCCCGGGAGCCTGACGTTCCACTACGCGGCCGGCAACGTGGTCGTCCAGAAGACCTTCAGCTTCGACAACACCTACGCCATCCACGCCGATACCCTGGTGACGCAGAACGGCGCTCCCGTGCGCACGCTGCTCGCCTGGCCGGCAGGTTTTGGCGACGCTGAAAACGCGCTGGCTTATGCGGGGGCGCAGGTCGATACCATGAGCGGCGGCAAGGAAGATCATGAAAGCTTCAAGAAGATTTCGAGCGGCAACACGCTCAACGGCCCCTTCGACTGGGCTGGCGTGAGCGACCAGTATTTCGCCGCAATCTTTCTTCCCGACTCTGTTCAAGGCGCTTCGCTGGCGACGTTTCACCATGAAATCGATGTGAACAAGGTGCAACGCAGCCTGAGCCCCGGCCAGGGTATCCCCGTAAAGCCGAACGCGAAGCCGATCCTGGTTCCCGTGCTCGGCACGGCCCTGGGCGATGCGTCCGGCCACACGCTGACACGCCTGTTTGTAGGCCCCAAGGCGGTCAACGTGCTCGGCACGGTGCAGTCCTCCAGCGGCGAAACGCTGAAGCCGCTGCTCGATTTCGGATTCTTCGGTCCGATCGGCAAATACCTGTTCCTCGCTCTGCGCGCGATCCATTCGGCGATTGCCCCGGCCGCGAACAGTGCCATCGCGTTTACCAAGTACAACCGCTCGTGGGGATGGGCAATCATCCTGCTCACGATCACGATCAACCTGGTGCTGCTGCCGTTGCGCGTGCAGGGCATGAAATCGATGCTGAAGATGCAGCGGATTCAGCCGGAGCTCGACAAGATCAAGGCGCGGTACAAGAACCCCAAGGCGACTGATCCGAAGGCCGCTGAAATGAATGCCGAAATTATGGCGTACCAGAAGACGCAGGGCGTCAGCATGTTCGGCGGCTGCGTTCCGATGCTGATCCAGTTGCCGCTGCTGTTCGCGTTCTTTTCCATGCTCACCAAGGTCGTCGAACTGCGGCAGGCGCACTTTTTCTGGCTGCCGGACTTGTCGGCCGCCGACCCGTACCACATCCTCCCAATCCTGATGCTGATCACGTCGTTTGTCGTCCAGTACTATACGCCGTCGCCGGGCGTCGACCCGCAGCAGCAGAAGATGATGGCCTTCATGATGCCGGCGTTTTCGATGTACATGACGTGGAACTACGCGTCGGGCCTGGCTATTTACTGGGTGACCGGCAACCTGATCATGATGGCGCAGCAGGCCATCACGAATCGGACGGCCATGGGACGCGAGCTACGCGAGATTGCTGCCCAACGGGCGAAGCTGAAGGCAACGACGGGCACAGGCATGGGTGTCGCGCCGAGAACGATCCAGGGTCGCCGCTAGTTTCGCCCTGCGCAAAGCGCAAAGAGCCGTCCCGTTCCGGGACGGCTCTTGCGTTTAGACTCGAACGGTAGCTACTTCACGGAGAGCGTTGGCTCAAGAAACGATCAAACCCCATGGAAGACCTGGCAGCGTCCGCCCAGAAGATTGCAGCCTTGATGCGTCTGCTTACCTCGACCGGAGGCTTTCGGCTCAAATTCAGGATCACCGCCGGCGCCGGCGCGGCCGACCCGGACGGCTTTGAGCGGCGCGACATTTACGTGGAGTGCAAGGGCCCCGACGGGGAGCTGCTGACCGACCGTGACGGCGAACTTCTCCGCGCCTTTGAGCACATTTCCGCGAAGATCCTGTCGCTCGAAGCCGACGAGCACGACCGCGTCTCCTTCGACGTGAACGGCTTCAAGGCCGAACGCGCCCAGGGTCTGCGCGAGGCCGCTGAAGACGCGATCGACCATGTGCAGCAAACCGGTGAGCCCTTCCACTTCCCGGCGCTGAATTCGCGCGAGCGTCGCATGCTGCACATGTTTCTGGTCGACTCGGGGCTCCGGACGGCGAGCTCTGGCGAAGGCCCGCGCCGCCACGTCGTGCTGTACCCCGCGGGCTTTGAAATTCCGGTGGAGCGGCCGAGCTTCGGCGGGCGTACGGCGGAGCGGGGTGGCAGCCGTGACGGACGCGGAGGTCCTCGCCGTACCGGCGGCGACCGGGGCGGTCGCGGCCGTTATTAGATCGAATCCACAATCCCCCTATTTCCGGATGCGCGCGCCCAGCACAAAGCCGAACAGCCCCAGAAGAATGGTGCCGACCACCGTCTGCAAACTCGACAGCAGCGACCCCAGTTCCCCCTTCGAGCGCAGCGCCACTTCGGACGTTCCCACCGTCGTCATGGAATCGAGGCTGAACAGCAGGTAGTTCGTCACCGAATGCGCGTGGGCCGCCGCGATGCTTTCCCGCGCCGTCACCGACCCCGTCGCCCAGTACACCAGCGCAAAGCCGAGCAGCACCGCGAAAAACGCGCGCACCACGCGGCCGGGGCTTTCGCCATAGTCGCACAGCCACTCCGCCACGATCGCGCCCAGCCAGTGCGCGCCTTCGCGCAGCGCCGCCGTCCAGCGTTTGCCGCGTACGGCGGCGAGCGCCTGCTGCCCGTCGAGCGCGCGGCCTACGCGACGGCGACGAATATACGCCCAGCTTGCGTCCTCATGCGCTCCCAGCGAGACGAAATTCTGTTCCAGCACAAGGTAGCTGTCGAGCGCGGCGGCGAGTTCGCCGGCCCGTTCTTCGCCCACCGCGCCGCCCAGTTGCCGCGCCCTCATGCGCGTGCGTTCGAGCCACGCACCGGCAAAGCGCGTGCCGGTCAGGTCGCAGCTCGCCAGCGACACGTTGGCCAGCACCGCGCCGCTCAGGTCGGCCCCGGCCAGGTTGGTGCCGTCGAGCACGGCGTCGCGAAAGGTGGCGCGCCGCAGCCGCGCTCCGCTCAGGTTCGCGCGCCGCAGTCCGGCGCCGGTAAAGTCGGCTTCTGAAAATTCCGCGCCGCTCAGGTTGCCTTCGTCCAGCCGAGCACGCGCAAAGCACGTCCGCTCGGCGGCCGCGTCGTTCAGGCGCGCGCCCCACAGGTCGGCGTCGGTAAAATCCGCGCCGTCCAGAATGGCCTCGGTCAGGTTCGCGAAGCGCAGCCGCGCGCCGCGCAGGTGCGCGTCTTCCAGCAGCGCCGCCGTAAAGTTCGCTTCGCCCGCGCTCGCAGAGCTCAGGTCCGCGCCGATCAGGTCGGCGTCGGTCAAGTCCGAGCCTTCAAGACACGCCTCGTGCAGCAGCAGCCCCCCGGCCCTGGCTCCGCTCAGGTTGGCCCCGGCCAGGTCCGCGC
>CALMON010000165.1:17329-19867 GCA_937871785.1 uncultured Granulicella sp. | reverse complement strand
GCATGCTCCTCCCGCGCAGAACAGGTTTCGCGGCGGCAACATCCGCACCATCGAACGAGAGCGCCGTGCCCGCTTCCGCCGGCTCCGCGGCGGCGAAGCGCAGCAGCGCGGCCGTCGCCAGAGCCGCGCCGTCCTCGGTCACGCCTTGACCACCATGCCCGGGTTCGCGATCAGGTTTTCGATCTGGCTCAGCAGCGTCGCAAACACCACGGGCTTCGCGTGGTAATCGTTGCAGCCCACGTCGAGCGCCTTTTGCCGATCGCCAGACATCGCATGCGCAGTCAACGCGATGATCGGGATCGCCGCCGTCGCCGCGTCCGCCTTCAGAGTGCGCGCCACCGTCCATCCATCCAGGATCGGCAGGTTCATATCCAACAGAACGACATCGGGCTTCCCGTCGCGCGCGCGGTCGAGCCCCTGCTGCCCGTCGGTCGCCACCGTCACTTCGAAGCCGCGGCGTTGCAGCCGCCGCGACAGGAAATCCCACAACTCTTCGTGATCCTCAACCAGCAGCAGCCGCATCGGTCTGTGTCTCGCTCTCTCGCTTTACATGGAAGGATGTTCGGGACCCGGTTGCGGTTGGTTCGCTTCCCCGCCGCCTGCCGTCGTTTCGACCGCATGGAGGTCGACCACCGCGTGCTCGGCCGCCGCCGAAGGCACCGCCGGTGTCAGCGCGCGCAACTCGCCGGCAAGCTGCCGCAGGTTGGTTTCGCCTTTGCTCAGCACGCGGTCCGCGCCGTCCACGTCGAGCTTGCGGCGTTCGCTCGCGTTGAGGTCGCGCGCCGTCAGCACCACCACGGGAATGTCCTTGCCGCCCGGCCGCTCGCGCAGCGCATGGAGGAACGCGAAACCATCCATCACCGGCATCGTCAGGTCGAGAAGAATGAGCGACGGGGGCGCAAACGCCACCGTATCGAGCGCTTCACGGCCATTGCTGGCTTCTGAGATCGTCCATCCGTCGCGCTGCAGAACGGCGCGCAGCCGCGCGCGTGCTTCGGCGTCGTCGTCTACCACGAGGATGTCGCAGGGCTGGCCCTGAAAGCGCTCCATGACCTGCTTCAAGTGGTCCCATTCGACGGGTTTCAGCACGGTTTCGGCGGCGCCCAGGTATTCGCTCAGGCCCGGCTCGTTGACGAACGTCACCATTACAACGGGAATGTGCTCGAGCTCGGGGTCGGCTTTGAGCGCGCTCAGCACCGCCCATCCGTCCATGTGCGGCATCATCACGTCGAGCAGGATGGCCCGCGGCTTTAGTTGCCGAGCGAGCTCCAGCCCGGCGCGGCCGTCGGCCGCCGTGCGCACCGCAAAACCTTCATGCTCCAGAAAACGCCCCACCAGGTCGCGCTGCGCCGGATCGTCGTCGACGATCAGCACCGTCTGCCTGCCTGCATCATGGACCGCCGTGGCCTCACTGGCTGCCAGGTCTTCCGCTCCTGTTTCCGGCAGCCGCGCGGGCAGCCGCATGGTGAAGGTGGAGCCTTCGCCGTAAACGCTCGTGACCTCGATGTCGCCGCCCAGCAGCCGGCAGAACGCGCGCGTAATCGCGAGCCCCAGGCCGGTGCCGCCGAACTTGCGCGTCGTCGAAGCATCGGCCTGCGCAAAGCGCTCGAACAGCTTCGCCGTCTGCTCGGGCGTCATGCCGATGCCGCTGTCGATGACGCTGAAAACAAGTTCGTCGGCTTCGCGGCGAACGCGCAGCAGGATGCGTCCGCCTTCGGTAAACTTGGCCGCATTGCCGATCAGGTTGAAAAGGCATTGCCGCAGCTTTACCTGGTCGGTGTGCATCGAGCCCAAAGCCTCATCGAGGCCCTCGCCGGTGTCGAGCACCAGGGTGTTGCCCTTTTGCTCGGCCAGCCCGCGCACCGTGCTCACCACGTCGCGCACCAGCGTTTCGGCGCTGAAGTCTTCGGCGTAGGTGGTCATCTTGTCGGCTTCAATCTTCGACAAGTCCAGCACGTCGTTGATCAGCGACAGCAGGTGCCTCGCGTTCGACTGGATCTTGCGCACGTCGCGCAGCGTGGCCTCGTTGCCGTCTTCTTCCATTTCTTCTTCCAGCAGCTCGCTGTAGCCGATCACCGCCGACAGCGGCGTGCGCAGCTCATGGCTCATGTTGGCGAGAAACTGGCTCTTGGCCAGGTTCGCCTGCTCGGCCGCTTCCTTGGCCGCGCTGATCACTTCCTGCGCCTGCTTCTGCACGCTGATGTCGGTGTGCGCGCCTACCCACTCGCGCACCGCGTCGTCTTTGTCGAGCAGCGGAACGGCGCGCGCGGACATGTGCCGCCACTCGCCATCCGCCCGGCGCACGCGGTGCTCGGCGCTGTATAACGTGTTTTCGCGCACCGCCGTTTGCCACGTGCGCATGGCTTCTTCGCGGTCGTCGGGATGAATGGCATGGAGCCAGCCGTAGCCGCTGAACTGCGAAATCGTTTGCCCCGTAAAGCGCATCCAGCTTATCTGGTTGCCCTTCAACTTGCCTGCGGGGGTCGTGGTCCAAACGATCGAAGCGCTGCTTTCCACCAGCGTCCGAAAGCGTTCTTC
>CALMON010000165.1:0-17319 GCA_937871785.1 uncultured Granulicella sp. | reverse complement strand
TCGCTCACGCGCACACGTTCTTCAGCCCGCTTCTGACGGGTCGTGTCGACCACCACCAGCCCTGCACCCGCGTTCAGCCCCGGTCGGTTCGCGTCCGGCAGCGGAAAAAAGCCGAACTGCAGCGTACGCGCCATCCCCGGCGTACGCGGATTGGGAGTCGTCACGTCGATGTTGGTCACGGTGCGTCCCGCGTCGATGACCGAACGCAGCGCCGGTTCCAGTTCGGCCTGCAACTCGGCAAGCATCGTCCACAACGGCGTGCCGGCCTCGGCATGGGCCGCGCGGTCGGTTATGGCCGCCAAAGCCTGGTTTACATGCTGCACGCGCAGGTTGTTGTCGACAAAGCCCAGGCCCACGGGAGCATTGTCGAGCACCGTGTTCAGCAGGGTCGCGCTGGTCCGTTCGGCCTGCCTGCGCCGCACGGCCAGCAGCACCACCACGGAAAAAGCCGCCAGAACGCAGATCGCCGAACTCGCTTCCAGAATGGGCAGCCACAGCGCTTCGCGCCGGTCGGTCATATCCAACCGCGCCACGGCCTTGCTTTGCAGTTGCAGCAGAGCGCCGCGTACGCGGTCCATCGAGGCTTTGTCTTCGCCGGTGGTAATCAGGCCCATGGCCGCGGTTTCGCCGCCGCCGCGCCGCGCCGCGACCACGGTAGCGGCAAACTCCCGTTTTTCGGCCACCAGCAAACGCAGTTCGCGGCTCGCCTCGGGGCTCCCTCGGACCGCGGCGAGATCGGCATCGAGCTTCGCTTCGGCGGCGTTGTAGGGCTCCAGGTACTCGTCGCGGCCGGTGATCACAAAGCCGCGCTCCCCGGTTTCAAGATCCTTGAGGGTCGAAAGCAGCCCTTCGCTCGAAACCATGATCTGGTTGTCGACGGCGCGCGCCTTGCGGTTGCTCGCCATCAAAAACAGCGACAGCAGCCCCGTCACCATGCCGACCGCAAACAGCACTGAAGCCGCCAGGTTCAACCAGCGCTGGTCGGCCGCCGCCGCGCCGCCCCTGTCCCGAACCTTCGGCAACCCGTTGTCCATGCCCGCACACTCCACAGCGTTTCGGATAAGCATACGGCTTTTCGCGTGGAAGATATCGGAGCTTTACCCAGCATCATGGGAGCGATTACGCCCTATCATGCCTCGCGGCGGGCCAGCTCCTCGGGCGCCCGCGGGTTCGCTGGCTGCGGCCGCAACGCGTCGAGAACGGCCTCGGGATTGTGTTCGATAACTTTCAGGTACGCGCGCGCCGCCATTCCGGGGTCCGGCGTCCACCTTCCCAATGCTTACCGCGTCCAGGCTGAAGCCGAAGCTGTCAGAAAAGGCTGCCTGCGTTATCCCTGGTTCCCCGAATGCTCTTACATCCACGGTCGGTGGCAGGGTTACCTTGTACCCTTCCCGGTCCCCATTGTGTAAGCTTTCACTTCCCTGAGACCTCGCATCAATTTGTCCAGAGTGTTCGCGCTCCTATCTCCTTTTCAGCCGGTTTGAAAAGCAGCTTCACGTACTTCGCGATTTCGTTTCGCTCTGCCTTGCTCAGGTTCGAATTTTCGTTCTTTTGCGAACGCGGCCAGCAGGCACACCGGATGACCCGCATCATGGTGGATGTAGATCACACGGGCCCCGCCGCTTTTGCCTCGGCTGCCGCGGCCCACTCGCACCTGGCGCACGCCTCCGGTACCCTGCATCACGTCACCGCACCGCGGGTTTTCGGCCAGCATAGTCACGATCGCTTCGCGTTCCTCAACGGAAAAGATGGCTTCGGCATCCCTGGCGGTACCCGGGAGTTTCCACCTCACCATGCATTCCCGAACGGTACTCCATTGGATACCTCATCGCTCATTCAACCCGCTTTGCCGAGAAACATCGCCTGCTCGGCCGTCCGTCTCCGCACCAGCCCTTCGCAGCGCTTGCCCCCGGCGTTCACCCATAGCAGGAACTGGGCCGCCGCGTTGCCCATCTGTCCCTGGTTCACGTACCGCAGCAGCGATGACTTCAGAAACGCCGACGTCCCGACATTGAACGTAAAGTCCACCAGCGCGTCGAACTGCGCCTGCGTCAGCGCCGGCTGCACGGCCCGGTTCACACACGTCACCGCCGCGCTTACATCCGCGCGCAGCAGGGCGGTCGCGTCGGCTTCTGAAATCTTCATGCCGCGCAGCAGCTCCGGCCCGGTGTGTCCGTAGCCGATCGTCCACACCCCGGCCACATCCTGGTACGCGTCCAGCCGCAGCCCCTCGAACCCCTTCGTCATCCGCAGACCGGCGTCGCTGTAGCTCATCGTGTTCATCGTTTTTCCCCTTATGCTCTTGCCTTTGCTTTTCTGTTTTGTCATCCCGCAGGGATCTGTTTTCGCTCCATCCCGAACGGCCCGTGAATCCAACCGATTACCGCCGCATCCCATGCTTCTGGGCGTGCCGACCGTCCCCGCGCCGTCGTACACTACCCGCGGCGCACCTGTCGTCACGCGCGCCTACCTTTTGGCACCACCGTCGCGCATCCGCGGCTACAGATCGGAGCACCCCATGGCAGAGACAATCTACGACCTCGCAATCCTCGGCGGCGGCCCCGCCGGCTACACCTGCGGCATCCGCGCCGCACAGCTCGGCCTCAAGGTCGCCATCATCGAAAAAACCGACAAGCTCGGCGGCACCTGCCTCCACTGGGGCTGCATCCCGACCAAGTCCATGCTGTTTTCGGCCGAAGTGTGGGACCACCTGAAGCACGCTGAAAATTACGGCATCGAGGGCGTGTCCGCGCCCACGCTCAACTGGGGCAACCTCCTCAAACGCAAGAACGACATCATCGTCAAGCACACCAAGGGTCTCGACTTCCTGATGAAGAAGAACAAGATCACCGTCGTGCGCGGACACGGCCGCCTGACCGGACCGGCCAAGGACGGGGTTCTCACCATCGACGTCACCACCGAAGACAAGGACGCCGGCGGCGACGAGATGGAAAACATGCCCAAGGACGCGCACACGCAGCAAAAGGCGACCACCGTTTCCGCAAAGAAGGTGGTGCTGGCCATGGGCTCGGACGCCCGCATGCTGCCCGGCTACAAGGCCGACGACACGATCCTCACCAACATGGAAATCCTTGCGCTGCCGGTCATGCCGAAGTCGCTGATCGTGATCGGGTCTGGAGCCGTGGGTGTGGAGTTCGCGTCGGTCTTCAACAGCTTCGGCGCAACGGTCGACATCCTCGAAGCTCTGCCGCGCATCGTTCCGGTTGAAGACGAGGAAGTGTCGAAGGAGCTCACCCGCGCCTACAAAAAGCGCGGCATCGGCATCAACACATCCTGCAAGGTAGACAAAATTGAAAAGACCGGAGCCGGCGTAAAGGTCAGCTTTACGGACTCGACCGGCAAGCCGCAGGTCAAGGAAGCGGAAAAGGTTCTCGTCGCCGTGGGCCGCGGCCCGCGCACCGCCGCCGCCGGCATCGACAAGACCAGCATTCAGCTCGACCGCGGCTTTGTCCCTGTAAACGAGTGGATGGAAACCACCGAACCCGGCGTTTACGCGATCGGCGACATCGTCGCCGGTCTGCCGCAGCTCGCGCACGTCGGCGCCATGTCCGGCGTCGTCGTGGCCTCAAAGCTTGCCGGCAAATATGCCCGCCCCGTTCGCAAAGACCGCGTCCCGGGCTGCACCTACTGCGACCCGCAGATCGGGTCGGTCGGCCTAACCGAGATTCAGGCCAGGGAGAAAGGCTTCCAGGTCAAGGTCGGCAAGTTTCCGTTCGTCGGCAACTCCAAGGCGACCATCGTCGACTCGCACGACGGCTTCGTCAAGGTCGTCTCGGACGCCAAGTACGGCGAAGTCCTGGGCGTCCACATCATCGGCCCGCAGGCGACCGAGCTGGTCGCGGAGTGCGTCGTCGCCATGGAGCTCGAAGCCACGGTCGAAGAGTTGATGTTCACCATCCACGCCCCCCCCACACTGGCGGAGTCGCTGCTGGACGGCTTCTCGAGCGTTGAAGGCATGGCAATCAACGTCTGACGGAGATTGAGTGGAACTATATGTCGCGTCGCAATTGGTATTCTGTTGGGCTTCTTAGGTGGGCTTACCTACGCCGCACTTCGTCCGACGAAGAAAAGACAAAAGCGCGGCAGCGCTAGAGTGTCGCTGCGGAATGTTGAAGCTCAAGCGAGGTACATAGCATTCCAGGACATGTATCAAAGTTCTGGTTCTCGATACGAATCCCATTACCTGACCGCGGCAGACTGCGAGGACGTCATGAAATTCACGGTGGACATCATCGCCAGCAAAACGCCTGACCAAGGCTTGCTGTACCAACAAGCCGGTCTTGATCAGTATGATGTTTTTCAAGCGGAAGCTGCCCGTGCTGTCGAACAAGCTTCGGTGATCTTTCTCTCCATTTGAACTGATAGGAGACCGTATGACTTACAAGGTGGAACTCGTCAGAACTGAAGAAGGGTACTCCATTGGGTGCCCTGATCTTCCAGGATGCTGGTCACAGGGAAAAACTGAAGAGCAAGCGTTGTCTAACATTAGAGACGCAATTTCCGAATACCTTCTTGCACAGCAGGAGATGGAAGCTCGTAAGCAGGTCCGTTACGTAGAAATACTCGCTTCCTGAATGGGTAAACTACCTGGAATAAACCACGCTCGAGCAATAAGAGCTTTTGAGCGAGCTGGATTCGAGATCATCCGGCAGGGCGGACATATCAGTATGTCGAACGGGCGCTTGCTGATCGTTCTCCCGCGAAATAATCCCATTGACGCAGTAACCATGTTCAACATCATTCGCTCGGCAGGGCTCACATCGGATGAGTTCCGTAAGCTACTCTAACCCTTGCAATAGGAACCCTTTCGAGCTAAGTAGACCCCACGCCGATTGTCAACATTCATCATCACGTTTGTAAAGATTTCGCCAACGGATTGTAAAGTTTGCTGGTTCTCACGCTTCTCCAACTCGGCCGCATTCCCTACGCCGAAGGCCTCTGCGTTCAAGCCGAAGTCGTCGCCGCGCGTAAAGCGGGACGCCTCGGCGACACGCTGCTGCTCATGGAGCACCCCCCGGTCCTGACCCTCGGCCGCAGCGCCACCCGCGCGCACATTCTGGCCACGGACGAGCACCTCGCCCGCCGCGGCGTGGCCGTCCACGAAATCAACCGCGGCGGCGACGTCACGTACCACGGCCCCGGCCAGCTCGTCGGCTACCCCATTTTCGACCTCCGCGGCGAGGACCTTCCCGGCAAGCGCGGACCGCACCTCGGCCCCGTCGACTTCGTTCGCCTGCTCGAAGAAGCGCTGATCTTGACGTGTAAAGACTTCGGCGTTCCCGCCGGGCGCGTCGCCGGGCGTACCGGCGTCTGGACGCTCCCCGGCGGCACGATTCCGGAAAAGAAAATCGCCGCCATCGGCATCCACGTCTCGCAGGGCGTCACCTCGCACGGCTTCGCGCTCAACGTCACCACCGACCTTCGCGACTTCGACTGGATCGTTCCCTGCGGCATCGCCGACCGTACCGTCACCTCGCTCGAGCTCCAGTCTTCGCGCGACCCCGCACCAACGCTCGCGCAGGCGGCCAACAGTGCCGCCGCCAACTTCGGGCGTGTCTTTGGGCGACAGGTTCTCGCCGTAGAAACGCTGACCGACCTGCTCGCCGGCTCAGAACAGGCATCGGCGGATCTTTACGCCCGACCCACGAAATAGTCCGCTAAACGCACCGGAATGCGAGCCGTCCCCTGCGGCTCGTATAATCCGAGTGCTGCGCCACACCCTTTACCGTTCCGGGAGATCCACCGATGCCGACCGAAGTAGTCATGCCCCAGATGGGCGAATCCATCACCGAAGGCACCCTCACCAAGTGGCTCAAAAAGCCCGGCGACACCATCGCCCGCGACGAGCCTTTGTTTGAAATTTCAACCGACAAGGTCGATGCGGAAATCCCTTCGCCCACCGCCGGCACTCTCGGCGAAATCAAGGTTGAAGAAGGCTCGACGGTGAACGTCGGCGCTCTCGTCTGCACCATTGATGAAGGCGGCTCGGGTTCCGGAACAACGACGGCTACGCCGTCCGCCGTGCAGTCTGCCTCTCCCCACACAAAGGAAACCGCCGACGTTCCGCAGCTGACCACCCCCGCGCCCGACGGCGGAAGCATCCCCTCTGGCGATGCAGCCGCGGCCGCCGGCCCTGGCACGGAAGTCATGATGCCGCAGATGGGCGAGTCCATCACCGAGGGCACCATCACCAAGTGGCTCAAGAAAGTCGGCGACACCGTTGCGCGCGACGAGCCCATCTTTGAAATTTCGACCGATAAGGTAGACGCCGAAATCCCCTCGCCCATCGCCGGCACGCTTTCGGAAATCAAGGTGCAGGAAGGCTCTACCGTTACGGTCAACACAGTGGTCGCGGTTATCGGCGGCGGCGCTGCCGGCGCTCCGGCCAAGGCGACACCGTCCGCCATCCAGTCCGCTTCGCCCCACACCAGGGAAACCGCGGACGTTCCGCAACTCACGACGCAGGCCCCCGCGGGCGGTTCGATTCCGTCTCCCGCAACGTCGGCCTCGGCCGGCGAAGGTCTCCGCTCCTCGCCGCTGGTGCGCAAGATGGCGTCGGAGAATAACGTCGATTTGTCCCAGGTCGCGGGCACTGGCGCCTCAGGCCGCATTACCAAGCAGGACATGGTCGGCCACATGGAAGGCGGCGCGTCGTCGAAAACCGAAACCGCCGCGCAGCCCAATGCCCCCAGCGTCCGGCCGGCCGCTATCGCTGCGCCAGCTCAGCAAGTGGCTTCAGCACCCGCCACTACCGCTCCGGCGAAGGCCGTTTCGGCCGTTTCACAGCCCGCTCCGGGCGAGCTCGTCCCCATGACCAAGATGCGCTCCATTATTGCCAAGCGCATGGTGGAGTCCAAGCACACCAACGCACACGTCCACACTGTGTTCAAGGTGGATATGACTCGCATCGTCAAGCTGCGCGAAAAGGAAAAAAACAAGTACGAGCAGCGCAACGGCGCCAAACTGACGTACATGCCGTTCATCACGCGCGCGGCCATTCAGGCGCTGCGCAAGCACCCCATCGTCAACGCCTCGATTGAAGGCGAAGCGATCCGCTACAACAAGAACATCAATATCGGCATCGCGGTCGCGCTCGAGTGGGGCCTGATCGTCCCGGTCATCAAGCAGACCGAAGAGCGCAATTTCCTCGGCATCACGCGAGCCATCGTCGATCTCGCCGACCGCGCGCGCAACAAGAAGCTCGCCCCCGACGAAGTCGGCGGCGGCACTTTCACCCTCACCAATGCGGGTATCTTCGGCGAGCAGTTCGGCACGCCGATCATTGCCGCGCCGCAGTCCGCCATCCTCGGCATCGGCGGCCTGAACAAAGAGCCCATGGTGCTCACCGACAAAGACGGCAACGACTCCATCGCCATCCGCTGGATTCAGCGCTTCACCCTCGGCTTCGACCACCGCATCATCGACGGCTCCGACGCCGGTAAATTTATGTCCGACTTCAAGGCCTACCTCGAAAACTGGAGCGAAGACATCGGGTAGACCATCTACACAGTCTGAGTTTCTGGTTGCCAGTCATGAGCCGTTCATGCTTGAAACTGACAGCTCCTTCCTTAAGACTGATGGAGCTTATCCGCAGCCAAACAGAGCGGCAGACCCATATGCGGTCTGCCGCTTTGCGTTATAGCGCAATCCCCAGCGCCTTTAGATCCGCCGCAATTACCTCATCTCCCGCCCGCGCATCCTCGATCAGCTTCTCAATATCCGCTATCACCGCCTCGTCGAGCGTCAGCGACATCCCTTTGCTGCCGATCGTGGCGCTTGCGTCCTTGACCGTCTTGATCGCGTCCGACCCCAGCGTCAGCAGCACCGACCGCGTTTGCGCGCTCGACACGATCAGCCACGCCTGGCGCGCCTTTTGGAAGTCCGCCGCCAGCTTCGCGTAAAAGCCCTTCAGGTCGTTACCCACTACAGCCAAACCACTCACAACGCTCATCCCATCCTCCTCTACAAACCGTTAGTGCCGTCCGCCCACAAACGCGATCGCGGCATGCAGCGCGGTCAGCAGTCCGCCGAACGCACCGGCCAGCCCCTTGATCCGCTGCATACTATGGTCGTGCGCGTCCACTCGCTCTTCCAACTGGGCCAGCCGCCCCGGCTGCCCAATCCCCATCAACTGGTGCATCTGCGCTTTCAACACGCTCAGATCTTCCAGCACCCTGCGCTCATATTCATTCATCGCCTTCACCCGTCCGCCCCTTGAGACGGCACGTCCTTCTCTCTGCGAGCCCTGGAGCTCCCGGCCAGTCGCTACCCAACCGGCCAGTTCACAAGCACTCCTGCCGAAAACCGCGAATACACCGGCGGCGTGCTCGCGTCGTACATCCGCACGTAGAACCGCTCCACCTGCGCGGCGCGTGGAATCGAGAACCCCCGCACCGGGCTGCGTAAGATGAGGTCCGCATCGCTCCCCGGTCCAAACGCAGCGTCCCGCCGCCGCACTTCAAAGCCGCCACCCACCGGCGCCGGGAGCCCCGCGTCCAGCGTCAACGCCGACCCGTTCAGCCCCGTTACCCGCAGCGTAACCAGGCTTTCGAGCACCGCCGCCGGCCCGTCCGATGCCGCTTCGGGCAGCACCGCGTCGGCCTCCACGGTTTCGCTCAGCTTTACCCCCAGGCTGTCCGCGTACTCGGTTGCCCAGTCGTTTGCGAAGGCGATGCCGTAGCGCAACACCTCCGGCACCGCGCCGCCGTCTTCCACCGCGACTCGCCGCACCAGCAATGAGCTCGTCAACCCGGCGTTCGAAACGGCCAGCACATCTCCCGGCCACACATCCGCCGCCGGGTTCACCGTCGCATACGTTCCCGCCACCGCCGCTGTCCGCGCGCTCGCAAACGCCAGCACCGCCGCCGCAGCGCTTTCACAGTCGGCCGAGCTTCGCGCTTCCGGCTGCAACACCTTGCCCAGCCAGCGGCATGTCCCCGCCGCCCCGCCCAGAGCTTCCCGCGCCACGCTGGCCGCGTTTTGCATTCGCGCCACACTCCGCTGCACGCTGCGACAGGCCACTTCGACGCGCTCCCCCGGCTGTGGCACGCGCCCTGCGAAAAACGTCACCTTCGGTGCAACTCCCGCAACCGCAACGCAGTCCGCACCCGTTCCCGCTGCGCCCAGCAACCGCGTCTGCCGCACGCCGCTCGGCAGCACGCTCGTCACCCAAAGCGTTCCCGGCCGCGTCACCCGCACCCGGGCAATCGACCCAAACATTTCCGTGCAGTTGGCCACCACGAACGCGCAGGTCGCGGGCGTTCCCGTCACCGCGCCCACGTTCGCCGAGTCGTACAGTACCGTCGCCGGCGTGTTCGAACTCGCCCCCTGATCGACCACTTCGAACACGGCGTCCATCCCCGCGTCTACCCCGCCCGGAGCGCCAAACTCCTGCACCACGCCGTCGACCATCACGTAATACTGTTCCATCACCCGCTGGGTTTCCGCGCAATGCAGCCGAAGACGCAGCGTGTAGCTGTGCCCGGCCGCCGGCGCGAACGCGGTGCCCACTTCCACCCCGTTCACTACCGGGACCAGCGTTGTCGCGGCGTTCTGCTGCCGTACGCGAAAGCCTGCAAAGCACTCCGCGAGCACCGGAAGTCCGCTATACAGGCCGGCCAGCATCCCATCGCAGGCCGCGCCGAGCTGCACGCCGCTTAGCTCCACCAAGAGCGTCCCGCCCATCTCCAGCGCGTCGAGCGCCGTCAGCGTCGTGACGCCATCGGCCCCGTTGCCGCCGTTCATCGTCAGCCCGGCGGCAGTCAGGCCCAGGTGGCTGCCGGGGTCGCCCACCGTCCACACTGCCGGGTTGAAGGCTGCTTTCGCAAAGCTGTCGTCGATCGCGGTTGCCGGCTTGGCGGCGAATCCGCGCTCACTCAACTCGAACACCATTGTCGCGCCGTCGCCCGCAAAGCACTCCTGCACATAAGCCGCAGGCTCTTCCGCTCCGGTCAGCGTCACGTCATTGGCCAGCTCCCGCACGTTCGCCACCTGCAGGGCATTCACGTCCAGAACCCCGCCGTCGCCCACCGCATCGCCGAAGCGATGACTGACTGCACCGGCCGCCTGCACCAGCACCTGCCCCGCCAGCGCGCGATACCCGGCATAAGCCGCGCCCGCCGCATCGCCCGCATTCACGCTCCACGGCACCGCTTCACGCGCCCAAAATGAGGCGACCTTGCGCCCACCGTCGCCCGCCACGGCTATTCCGCCGCCCGCCCGCAGCGCCAACCGCGCCAGCAGCTCCGTGCCGTCGAGCGCCAGGCTCGGTCCGCCGCCCGCCAGGCTCGGTCCCCCGCCCGCCGCGGCGCCGGAACCTTGCCGGTCCAGCAGCCACTCGTCGCTCACCGCCGTCACCCGAGCCGTGTACAGGAGACCCTCGGTGCCCATGCCCGCAGGCACCCGCACCGGCTCGGTCGCCACGTAGCCCGTAAACAGCACCGCCCCATCGTCGCGGCTTACGGCTACGCGCGCCAGCCGCGCCGGCAGCGGCAGTGCCCCTACAAGCACGGTGGCCGTGCAGCGCGAAGGCGCATTCAACATCCGCTCCACGCGCACACGCCCTTCGGCCACCACGGCGCCCGTGTAGTCCAACGCACCGGCGCCGTCCCCATTGTCGATCGTTATCCGCAAACCCTCACCCCCAAGCCACAACTGAAAATTGACCACTCGAAACTGGACTGAGACCCCACCCGGCACCGCAGCAACTCGTCCACCTATGCGCCGCGCCTTCAGCGCTCTACTTCCGTTCCGGTCAGCACCGGCGCTCGGCCCGCACCATCTGGGCCAGCGCCATGGACATCACCAGATCGTCATGCGCTCCGCCGGCCGCGCCGGCCTGCCCATACTCCCCGCGCACAAACGTCCGGCACTCCGCGAGCAGGCGCCGGCTCAGAAACATCCCGGGGCGCTCCACCAGCAGCGCTCCCAGCCGGCTCACCATCTCCGGTTTGGAGGCCGCCGTCGTCAGCCAACCCGCCTCCCCAGCCTGCCGGTACAGCCTCCCGTACCGCTCCACCGCGCCCAGATACGCCAGCACCGCGCTGCCATGGTTATTGCGCTCCACCGCCAGCAGCGCTTCGCCGAACTCGCGCGCCAGCGCCGCCGAAACCTGCGCCAGCTCCAGCGGCGGCAATCGCTCCTGCAGCTCCGCGCATTGCACTCCCGTCGCGGCGTCGATGACCTGCACCGCGGCAAAATCGCCGTGCGCTCCGCCGCCGGCGGTATCCACCGCGACGATGTAGTCCCGCCCCGGCTGCGCCCGCCGCCAGACGAGCAGCGCCCCGTTGCGCCGCCGTTCTGGCACCGCGGAAGCCAGCCCCCCGGAGCCCGGCCCTGCCTCGGCCAGCTCCCCGAGCCGACGCTCGATCGCGTCCACGTCGAAACAGCAGTCGCCCGTCGCGCGGAAGCAGCTTTCCGCGTCTTCGGCGAACTCCTGCGCGCGCAGACCGCCGAAGTCGCGCACGAGACCGCGCCGAAAGCCGATCTGCTCCGGCCGCAGGCCGTGCCGCGCCACCAGCGCGGCTTCTTCGTCCGTCATCCCCTCCGCAGCCACGCGCTCGCCCACGTACGCAGGCTCCATCCACCACGGCAGAAAGTGCCTCACCAGTCCCGCACTCCGGGTCGCTTGCCTCGCGCCGCCATCGACCGCGCGCCCCCACTCTTCATAGAACGCGCCATACGCTCCGTTTGGCGTGCTTTCCAGCACGAGCTCGCCCCCGGGCGCGAGCGCCGCGCGTAATCCTGCCAGGGTTTCGGCGGAATCGCCCGGCCACCGGCTCACCTCGCTGCAATGCAGATTCTGCACGCTCAGCCCGCGCCCCGCGTTGCCGTCACCCGCGCTCCACACGCGGAACTCGCTATCGAGCAGAGGAAACACCATCTGCCCCACGTTTGCCCGGCTGCGCCGCAGCGCGCCATCGCGCAGCGCACGGGGCAGGTTTTCCCACATGCGCTGCGCGATCGCAAAGATGCTTTCCGCCGCCTGGCGTGTTTGCGCCACCTGCACGGTCAGCACGCCGCGAGCCGTGATCGTCTTCAAGAAGAACATGCCGGCAATCCATGTCGTCATGCCCATCTGCCTGGCCTTAAGCACGATGTTCGCCTGTCCGCGGGCGGCCTCAAAGGCTTGTTGCGCCCCGTTGGCCACCAGCGGTTGCAGGCGTCCTTGCCGATCCCGTACCCGCAGCCATTTTGCCGCCTGCCGCACCCGTTCGGCGCGGTCGGCCCGCAGCCGCAGGCCCATGCGCAGCAACAGGTCTCGCTGCTGTCCCGCCTCGTCGCGCAGGTGCATTGCCTCGCCTCCCGATTTCTTTGCTGCCGCGGCGCGAGCCGCCCTAAAACGCGCTCAGCGCCACGCGCTTCCAGGTGTTCGCCGCGACGCACACATAGTGGAAGTTTGCGTCGTCGGTCACGTCCCCCGTCGCGCAAGCGGCTGCGGAGGAAGCCGGCGTCATCAGCGTTTCGTGAAACAGCCCCGCCGCCGACACCGAAGCCGCGCAGGCCCCCAGTGTTCCAGCGGCTCCGCACCCAAAGCCGACCGCGTGACTCGTCTTGTCCACCAGCATCGGGTAGAAGACCGCGCCCGTCGAGGTCACCTGCAGAAACTGGAAGCCGGCAAACGTCGAGCCGTTCGGCCCGAACGCGAACATGCGTCCATTGCCTCCGTTCGCCTCGTAATCGAGGATCGAAGCATTCGCCACGTTGGTTGTCGCCGTTCCCCGCGCTTCTACCGCGCCTCCGCTGGTGATCGTTTCCGTCGGCTGTGCCGCTCCCAGCCCCACGCCCAGAGTCGTAAAGGTACCCGCCGCCCCATTGCCCGTCGTGCTGCCCGTCGCGGGCACCGCAAACGTGCCGTCTTCACGCAAAAACCGGGTCGCTCCCGCTGTCGGTCCAGGGTCCGGGACGATGCCCGCGCTGTGTGTCGTTCCGCTTGGCCCAAACACCGGGAGGGCGGCCACCGGCACCACGCCCGAGGTGATCGCCCCGGCGTTCAAACCGCCCGTGATTGTCGTCGCATTCAGCGTGCCTACGTTGATCGTGCGCGCCGTAAAGCTGTTCGGCGTAAACGTGTACGGCACGCCGTGCAGCGTCCATTCCACGGTGTCGCTTTGCGGCTGAAAGCCGAGCGTGTCGATGCTCGTCGAGCTTTGCAGTTGAAACAGGTTATAGCCTGAGTTCCAGCGGTTGCACCCATGCGAGTTGCACCCCAGGCTGATGGCCGCGGAGTCGCCGGGCTGGCCGGAAAGCATCGCCTGCCAAGGCCCTTCGACCACAAACGCGCTGCTCGGCAGCGAGTGCGTCCCGCCGTTGCCCAGGTAGATCGCCGGATCGGCGTAGTTCGCGATGTCCCAGCCTTCGGTGGCCGGTCCCACGGTGCCCTGGTAGCGGATGCCGCCGGACTCCACCCCGATCGGGTGCGGCGTTTCCTGCGTTATGTACATCGTGTCCGGAGACACATCTTCCTGAAAGTAGTGCGGCTCTTCGACCGCGTCGCCCGGGGCCCACGCGATCGTGTTCGCATCCACCTGGAAGTAGCCGTTCACCCCCTTGGTCACCGGGTCCATCACGCTCTGCACCTCAACCATCGGGTACAGCACAAACCCTCCCGTCAGCAGCGACACCGTTCCGCCGGAGCTTGTGCTGTCCGGCCCCGCGCTCGCATACGTCAGCGTTGTCGCGCTTGTAGTGGTCACCGCAAACACGCCGTTATAGCTGGTGTCCGCCACGCCGCTCACCGTCAGCTTCAGCCCGTTCAGATCCACCGGCATGTTGCCCGCCAGCGTCACCGTCACCGTGCCGTTCTGCCGCGCGATCGCCGCTGCCGTTAGCTGCACGTTCAGGTAGCCGCCGGTCGTCGAGTTCAGCCCGATGATGCCGCTGCGGGCGTCCGTGTAGTACAGCTCGGTCGCGCTCGTCGAACCCACCACCGGAAACACCTGCTTGATGTTGCCGACCGTATCCACCGTCTGCTCCAGCCCGTAGCCGCACAACCCGCCCACGGCCAGCACCGCTCCCGGCGCATGCACCTTGTTCGCCGTCAGCGTCATGTGGGTTCCGTCCACCACGGTGTAAGCGACGGTCTCGAAATTCTCATACCCCGTCGCGCCATACCCATGGCCATCCGCAAGACAAGCCACACCGCTGGCGTTCGGCAGCGCTGCCGTGTTGGTGGCAAAGCCGCTCGGCACGCCGCTCGTCAGAATCGGCAAAGTCACCGTTCCCGGAGCCAGGTTTGTCGGCTGCGAAAGCGCCGCCACCGCCGTTTCCAGAAACACGCTCGTGGGGAAGTTGGTCCCGCTGAATTCCGCCTTGAAGAACGGCGACGCCGGAACGCCTGCGGTAATCACGCCCGTTGAAATGGTCTTTGCCGGGTTCTTGTCGATCAGGAAGCGCCCATCGCCCTGCGTTCCGTCGGCGTTGGTCGGCGTCATGGTCAGCACGGTGGAACCCGTCGTGCATCCGCCCGCACAGGTTCCCATGTACACATCGGGGTCTTCCTGAATCTGCAGGTCGAACGGGTGCGCGCCTTCGTCCGCCACGTCGCGCTGTCCGCCCGAAGCATACAGATATTGCGACCCGATCGTGCAGTCGCCCACACCGTAGCAGTGCGTCACCATCGAGTTCACGGCGTGCTGCCCCTGCGTGTTGTAAATGCCCTGCAGCGTCAACGCGGAAAACGAGCTCTTGAAGTAAGGGATCGATTCGATCGCCGCCGCAAGCTGGTTCGTTCCACCTGAAAGCCCGTGGTTCGTGATCTCTAACCCGACCGTGTCGATCTCAAACGCGCCCGGCTGCTCCGCCTTTACATCCGCGGCCGATCGTGTGCGATACACGTTGATGTTTTCCGCAATTTCCGCTCCGCCGGTCAGAGGATTCAGGGGATCCGCCGCCGTCAGGGAAAAGCTGCCGCCGCGCTCGTCGATTCCCAGTGCCTTGATCCCCAGCGCTGCTGCCGAAGGCTTGTCGTTGCCCACGTACGTGGGGTCGATACGAATCACGCACCCGTTCACGCAATTTCCGCTTGCCACCGCGTTTGTAATGCCGTTATCGCCGCCGCCTGAAAGGTACGGCGTCGCCGAAAGCTCGCCATTCAGGTCGTTCACTTGCAACTGCGTGCCGCTCGGCTGCTGCACCACCTGTGTCGCCGTCGGCAGCGTGTCCACCTTGCGGTCCAGCCCGCCGCTCACCGCCGCTACATCGGTGTCCACATAGTTCTTGTCCGCCGCCTGCAGTGCGCTCACCGGGTCTCCCGGAAGCACCAGCGGGCCCGTCATCGTGTCGCCCGCTTTCAGCACATACGGCGAGCCGGCATCCTGCGGATCGCCTGAAAGCGCATTCGCGATCGCCGTGTCCACATAGCTCTTCGACACCGTCTGCATCGCCACGCTCAGCGGCAGCACCGAGTTCCGAATCGAGCTCAGCTTCAGCGCCGCACTACCCGCCGGCAGCACCGGAATCACCCAGTACTCGTGGCTCGCGCTGCCGTCATCCAGGTGATACACGACCGTGTAGTAGCTGCCCATCGGCGTCGCTCCGCCATTGGGGGCGAGGTTCGCCTGCAAGCTGCCACCCGGGCCAATCTTGATCGACGTCGACCCTGCCGGCACAGAGCTTCCCGCCGCCGTCGTAAACGCATTCCAGCTCACCACCACCGACCCGCCTGCCGGCGTCCCATCGGCGCGGTACACCGTGTCCTGCACCGCCGTCGTCGCCACCTGCGCCCACGCCCGCCCCAGCGTCAGCGTCAGCAGAACGCACAGCAGCGCCCACCTTCGTTTCAATCTCGTCATCCTGTTCTCCTGTTGCGGCACGACCCTGTTGCCTTGCCCCTGCTTCTCTTGTTCGTCATCCCGCGGGGAGTTTGCTTTCCCGGCCGCTGCCGAGCTCTACCCCGGCAGATAGCTCCGAAAACAAACCGCCGTTTCCCCGTCCACCGCATCGGTCACCGGCAGCGCCCGAAAGCTCCCTCGCAGCCGCACCGTTTCAAAACCCTCGGTCGCTACGCTTTCTTCCGCAGCCCCGGCGGTAGCCTGCAGCCGCGGATAAAACAGCACCACCCGCTCCCCTTGCTGCCCTTCCATCACAAACAACCCACTCCACTCGGCAAAAAAGCTCGACCCTTCGCGGTCGCAGAAACCCACCGCCGCACACACCTTCATGCCGTCCACAGGCGACCCCGCCGGCAGTGCCGCCACCAGCGTCAACGCCCCACCTGCTATGGCCGCTACACGCCCGACGTTCAACGTCACGCGTCGCACGTAGTCCGTGTCGCTCAGCGCCGTGCGCAGGTACGCCCCGCTCACGCCGCTGCCCACATAGCCTGTCTGCCCGGTGTAATCCACGTCCACCGCGACGAAATCGCCCACGCTGAAACCGGCCGCCGCGTCGCCCACCAGCAACACGCTCGCGGTCGACCCCGCCGCCAGCGCCACCCCCGTGCCTCGCAACAGGTTTCTCTGCTGCGTCCCGCACGTCAGTGCCAGGGGCAGCTTGCCCCAGCTCGCAAACTCGAGCGACACCGTCGCATCGATCGCCGTCCGCACCTGCATCGCGGTCGTCGCCGGCGCCCCCGTGCGGATAGCCTCGACCACCGTCCCGCTCACCCGCTTGAACCCGTACACCCAGCCGAGGTCCACCCACGGAGCCGGTGGCGCCTCCACATCGAACCGTCCCTGCGCCACCGGGTCGAACGTCGCTGGCGTCCCGTCCGCGCGCGCCACCGGCGCGAAGTATGCCCGCACTCGCCGCACCACCGGCGAGCTCTGCTCCACCGTCGCCTCCGTCATCGCTCCCCTGCTTCCTCAAAGCTCCACACCGTCAGCTTCGCCACGCGCTCAAGCACCGCGCCGGCGCTCGTCGCCGCGTCAAACGCCACGTCGCTCCACCACACCCGCGACGCCATCGCCGTCACCGCGCCACCGGTCGCCAGGGCCGCGAAGTTGCGTTTCACCATGTTCTGCGGAGCCGCGTTCACCGCCGCCGCCAGCTCCGCATCCATCGCGGCCAGGGCCCGTCCGCGATCCATGCCCGCGCCCGTCCCCTTTGTTGCGTAGCGAACCTCACACACAATCGCCACCTGCCCATCCGCCCCCTGCTTCAAAGCCGTCCAGCGCATCCGGAAGCAGTCGAACAACTCGCCGCTTTCGAGCAGCTCATTCTCTTCAACCACCACCGCGGGCCGCACCACCCCGCGCAGCACGACGGTGCGCGCCGCATGACCCGCCGCAACGCGATCGCGCAACACCTCATAGAACGTGTCTTTCGCGTTCTGCACAGCCACCCTCCTTGCTCAAACCC
>CALMON010000164.1 GCA_937871785.1 uncultured Granulicella sp. | reverse complement strand
CTGACTAGCTGCTCCATCCCGGTCACCCTTGGAGGCTCCACAACCCTCACTTCGACGGCAGCGTCCGCGGTGGCGGGCGTAAGCGCAGTTGGTTCAGCGCCAACCTGGACATTCACCTTCTTGGATGGCAGCACGGTACTCGGCACGGGAACGCTCACGAATGGCGCCGCGTCACTTTCCTACACGCTTACTACCGCGGGTACGCACGCGCTTACCGCTACCTACTCGGGTAACACGGTATACAGCGGGTCGTCGTCTTCGGCGGTGACGGAAACCGTCGGCGACCTTACCCTGTCGCTTGCCTCCAATTCTTCGGCCACCGCCACCGTGCTTCCCGGAGCCACCGCCGCCTACGGCTTCACGGTCGCCCCGGCCGGGGTAAACAATTTCGTTCTCCCCGTAACGTTCACGGCCACGGGCATGCCCAAGGGAGCCACCATGACCTTCTCGCCGGCTTCCGCCGCGGCGGGCACGGCAGCTACCAACTTCACCATGTCGGTGGCGGTTCCTGCGGTTGTCGCCGCTGCCGAACCGGGTAAGCAGCCGCTAGCGTCGCCAACAACCGGGCGCGGCGCGAACACCGGGCTGGCCCCCGCGGTGCTCGCTCTGGCTCTGCTTCCGCTACTGTCGCGCCGCCGCCGCAAGTTCGTTCTTCCGCTGCTCTCGGTCATCGCCCTGACGGCCAGCACCTTTGGCCTCACCGGCTGCCTTGGGAATGTATCCAGCGGATATTTTGGGCAAACGCCCACCACCTACGCCATCGTCGTCACGGCGACTTCCGGTACTGTCACCCGGTCCACCAACGTCACGCTCACCGTGCAGTAAAGGCAGCCGCGGATCCGAGCAGTCCTAACGACCAGCCCGCTAAACGACCAGCCCGTAGACCCGGGCAGGAGACCTCCAAACCGCATGAGTCGTCCCGTACATCCCGTCCTCCGGCTTCGCCGCTCGGTTCCGGCCGCCTGCACCGCTGTTCTCCTGGGCCTGCTTTGCGCGCTCGCGCCAGAAGCGGCCCGAGCCCAGGTGCGCAGCGGCGATTTTGCGCTTACCTACACCCAGGAACGTTCAAAATTTGCCGGCACCGCGTGCGGCTGCTTCTACCTGCGCGGCGCCACCGCCGACTTCGGCTACAGCTTTTACAAGGGTCTCGGCTTCGCCGCTTCCGCCACCGGAGTCGCCGCTACGAACCTGCGCGGCTCCATCGATATCGAGCAGATTAGCCTGCTCGTCGGCCCCCGCTACACGTATAACCTCGGCTTCATCGGGCCGGCGTCCTCGAACCGTCGTGGTGGTGTGTTTGGCGAAGGCAAAATCGGCTATACCTTTGCGACCAGCGGCCTGTATCCAGTCGGTAACACCATTGCCGGCAACGCTTCGGCGCTGACGTATCAGCTTGGCGGCGGCTTCAATCTGACCTTGTATGAACGCTTCGACCTCCGCTTGATCGAAGCCGATTTCGTTCGCACCCAGCTCCCAAACGGCGGCAGCAATCAGCAGAACCTCCTGCGTCTGGCCAGTGGAATCAACTTCCACTTCGGGCACTAGGGTGCCTTTACCTTGGAAAGCTTGTGTCGCCGATAAAACATAGGACCGAACGTTGCCCCCGGCCGCGTCCTTCGCATCAAAGTTGTAAGTGTGCTGAACGACCGCTCATTTACGTCAACTGCTTCGGTTACCGGGGCGCTCAAAATCCTTTCTGAAACAGGGTTGCGGTTGGCCAGCGAGCGCAATCTCGATAGAGTCCTCCAAACCACGCTGGACGCCGGCCTGCAGCTTACCGACGCCAGTTTTGGTGCGTTTTTCCACGCTCACCCGCTGCCCACAGCGGCCGAGGCGAACACCTGGCGCGCCCATCTGGCTGGATCGGCCGCGCAGAACCCTTCGCAGTTTCCGTTCAACCAACCCGACGACCAGCTCATCCATACCTGTTTCGGCGGCGGTATCCGTCGCCACGGGGATATTTCCCTCGAAGCCGCTTTCGGTCCAGGCACCGCTCTTGCCCCCTTCGCTTCCGGCCACTCGCCGATGCGCAGCTACTTTGCGATTCCGGTCCATGACACCCGCGCTACGCTCCTCGGCGGCATGGTCTACGGTCACCCCGACCCCCACATCTTTCCAGAGCCGATTGAGCCGCTGCTTGCGTCGGTTGCCGCGCAGGCCGGCCAATCCATCGAAAACATTCGCCTGCACGAGCGCCTCACCGCAGAAGTCAACGCCACCGGAACTATCCGGCAGTTGCAGCGTGAAACCGCGGACCGCCTGGCCCGCGTGTTTGAAGCCACTTCCGACTCCGTCTTCCTGCTCGACCGCCACTGGCGTTTTACCTACCTGAACCCCGAAGCGGAGCGCACCTTTGCGCGTGGTCGCCAGCTCATCGGCATGACCATGACCTCGGCATTTCCCGGGGCCGCCTCGCTTTTCGCTGATCATTACGTGGGCGTCATGGCCGGCGGAGACGCTACGGAGTTCACGGAATTCTACGAAACGCTCGGCCGCTGGCTTTCCGTGAAAGCCTACCCCACCCCCGATGGCGTGGCTGTCTTTGTGCAGGACGTCACCGATGAGCGCAATGCCGCCCGGGAAAAAGCTGAATCCGAGCGCCGCCTCCACCAGGCTCTCGACGCTGCCGGACTCGGCACGTTCTGCTGGGACCGTGCCACCGATGCCTTGGACCTCGACAACCGTGCCGCGCAGCTTTTCCGGACAGACCCGAACCAGCCTATTTCGCGCAGCGAGCTTCGCTCGCATTTGCTTTCCTCGGACGACCAGACCATGACGTTCGAAGCTCTCGAGACCTCGGTCGCCACTGGCAGCCCGTACCGCACGGAGTACCGCCTGCCCATGCCGAACGGAAAGCCCGTCTGGCTCGCCGCCAACGGCATTCCGACCTTTTCGAAGGACACCGGCGAAGTCACTGGCATGGTGGGTACCGTGCAGGACGTGACTGATCGCAAGTCGCAGGAAGCGGCCCTGCGTCAGTCGGAAAAGCTGGCGGCCACTGGCCGACTTGCCGCGACCATCGCGCATGAGATCAACAATCCGCTCGAGGCCGTCACCAACCTCATCTACCTCGTAAAAACCGACCCTACGGTGCCTTCCCCTGCGCAACAGTTGCTGGAAACGGCCGACGCTGAACTCGCTCGCGTCGCGCAAATCGCGCAGCAAACCCTCGGTTTTTACCGTGATACGACCCGCCCTGTTTTGATCGACCTCGGTTTACTTTTGCGCGGGGTTGTCGACCTGTTTGAACGCAAGCTGACGCAGAAAAACATCCGCTGCCGCCTGGAGCTCGACCCCAACTTGCGCGTCTTCGGCCTGCAAGGGGAGCTCCGCCAGGTGTTTTCAAACCTGATCGTCAACGCGATTGATGCGACCGGCGCACCGCAGCCTGGTGCGCCGCCCAGCCAGATCCTTATACGGGCTCGGTTGCGAACGTCTCGCGGCGTCAACGGGATTGCCGTGCTGCTTTGCGACCAGGGCACGGGTGTGCCGCCTGCTATTCGCAAGCAGCTTTTCGCGCCGTTCTTCACGACGAAGCAGGCAGTGGGCACAGGGCTCGGCTTGTGGGTGACACGCGGTATGCTCGAAAAACAGTTGGGAAGCATCCACTTCGGGAGCTCATCGGTCGCGCCATCGGGTACAGTCTTCCGCGTCTTCCTTCCGGTTTCCACGCAAATTCTCGAAAGGGACACTCCGCTTTCCACGGTTATCCAGTAAACTGTCGCAAAGACCGGTTCGATCTCCATGTTGCTCTGCCATTTGTTCCAGTTGTTGTACCGCAGTCTGCCTCTCGTGTGCTGGTGCTTGTCCGGTAAGCCCTGCCCTTCGACGGGGAAAAGGGCCTCCTATCATGATGTTCAGTCCTGCTCTCATCAGCTACTTCGGTAGCGATCCGTCAGAAACCGCGCCTTTGGAGGCTCTCTCCCCCAGCAGCCCCACGGAGGCCGGCACTCCCGCGCCTCGCATTCTGGTGGTCGACGACGAAGCCCTGATCGCCGATACAGTCGTGCAGATCCTGAATCGCAACGGCTTTATTGCCGAGGCTGCCTACAGCGGGGAAGAGGCGATTGCAGCCGCGCGCCGGTCGTGCCCGGAGCTTGTGTTGTCGGACGTGCTGATGCCCCACATCGACGGGGTAGAAGCCGCGATACAAATTCAGAACCACTGCCCGGAAACGCGTATCGTGCTGTTCAGCGGCCAGGCTGCAACGATCGAAATTCTTTCTCGTGCCAAGGAACGCGGCTACACCTTTGAGCTGCTCGCCAAGCCGATCCACCCCACCCAGCTCATCCAGCACCTTCGCGGCTAGAGCGCTCTTTGCGTCAGACTCAGAACTGAACACTAAGAACTGACGAGAACACCGGCCTCTCTGCACCGGCACGCCTGAAGAGCTCCGTACAGCGTTCCCTCGTCGCTCCTGGCTTATAGCTCTTCCAGACCCGGTCTCGGGAACCCTCTTTCCAGTGGTACCCTTCGGTATGCGCCCTCTCCTCATCGCCTCGGTTTTCGGCCTCGTCGCGTCCGCAGCGACGCCACTTGCCCAAGCGCAAGACCCCACCGTCAGCCTGCTGCAACGCTTGTCCGACGCGCCCGGGCCTCCGGGCGCTGAAGACGCCGTCCGCGCCATCATGGTTTCGGAGCTCAAGCCGGTGGCCACGGCTCCCGTCCGCTTTGACGGCATGGGTTCGGCTATCTTCGAGCTCGGCAGCACCGGCCCCAGCATCATGATCGACGCGCATATGGACGAGCTCGGCGGCATGGTGCGCCGCATCGCGCCCAACGGCCAGCTTTCCATGCAGATGCTCGGCGGCTGGCTAGACCAGGCTCTGGTCGACCAGCGCTGGATCATTCTCGGCAGCAAAGGCCCCATCCACGCCGTCACCGGCATCCGCGACATCCACGTCATTACGCCTGCCGAGCGCACGGCGGTCATTCCGCGCGACAGCATTTTTCTCGATATCGGCGCGCGAAACCCCGCCGAAGCCGCCGCCATGGGCATCGAGCCCGGCGACCCCGTTGTGCCCGATTCGCCCTTTGTCGAGCTCAACGGCTCCGGCAACTACCTGGGCAAGGCCTGGGACGACCGCATCGGCTGCGCCGTTCTGGTGCAGGCCATGCAGCGGCTCGCCAGGCTCCCGCACCCCAACCACCTCTTCTTCGTCGCGACGACGCAAGAAGAAATCGGCCTGCGCGGCGCCCGTACGGCGGCGAATCTCGTGCATCCTGACCTCGGCCTCGCCATTGAAGGCGGCATCGCCAACGACGGGGGCGGTCGCCAGGAAGAAACGCAGGCCCACGTCGGCGCGGGTCCTGGCATTTTCCTGTACGACTCGTCCGCCATCCCCAACAGGAAGCTCGTCCGCTTCGTCCGCGACACGGCCAAGGCGGAAGGCATTCCGCTGCAGCTCGACCTGGTGCAGGGCTATGGTGACGATTCCGCAGAAATCCAGGACTCCGGCATCGGTGCGCCGACGCTCAACTTCGTCGTCCCCGTTCGCTACACCCACGCGCACAACGGCGTGGTCAACCGTGCGGATTTCGACCGCACCGTCACTCTGATGGTCGATCTCCTACAGCGCCTGGACGCGAAAACGGTAGCGGCTATCCGCGACTTTGCGCCGCAATAGCCGGATTCCTGCGCAGCCACCACCCTCTAGAGGTGTCATCCTTGGCGGAGCGGAGGATCTGCTTCTACTCTTGTCATTGCTTTTGCTGTCGCCGTTGTTCTTGCTTTCTTGTTTGTCATTCCGCAGCGAAGCGCAGGAATCTGCTTCAACAGCTGCGAATGACCTTTTGGAGCAACCGTGTATCTCCGCTTCGTTACGCCCGCCATCGACGAGGACTCACGCAAGCCACGAGGTCTGTTCACCGAAGCGTACTCAGTTCTGAATAGTGGGATCTTTCCCGCGATGAATGGAAGATGCTGCGTCAGCTCCTGGACTGGTTCAATGAGAACCTGTGCGGTCCACCAGATGAGTTCAGAGCAGGCCGTGCGATCTTTTGGTTCCGATCCGACGCCCACCTCTGCATCTCTAAGGTTTGGGAAATGGCCAACCTTCTGCGTAGCCACAATAGACATGTAACTGTGTTGCAGTGCCGTCGATTGGCAAACGTCCTCTACTCGGACAAGTTTCAAGTTGCCGCCTACCCATCCGATCAAGACGACCGAATCATTGAGCACTAACTCCACAAACGTTAGCGTCCCCAACGCGCTTTTCAGCGTCATATCGATACACCGATGCCCATCACACTCCCCATCGCCATCTACTACGAGCAGCCGAACTGGTTCAAGCCGCTCTTCGCCGAGCTCGACAAGCGCGCTATCCCGTACGTCAAGCTCTACGCGCCGGACCACTTCTACGCGCCCGAAGACCATCCCGAAGAGAAGTATTCGCTGGTCTTCAACCGCATGAGCCCGAGCGCCTGGAACCGCGGCCATGGCGACCAGATCTTTTATACGCTGGGATTCCTTGAGCACCTGGAAAGCCGTGGCGTGCCCGTGATCAATGGCTTCAAGGCGTTCAGCTCCGAGCTTTCCAAAGCCGGCCAACTCACCCTGATGGATAAGTTGGGCATCGCGTATCCGAAAGCCCGCGTCATTCACCGGGCGGCACAGGCGGAAGAAGCGGTTGTCGGTCTCCGCTGGCCGATCGTCGTCAAGCCCAACATCGGTGGCTCCGGCTCGGGCGTCAAGCGCTTTGACGGCCTCTCGCAGCTGCAAGCCGCCATTGCCGCGGAGCCCGGCTCGGCAGACGCGCTCGACCTCGGCATCGACAACACGGCCCTGGTGCAGGAGTTTATTCCCGCCGAAGGCTCGCACATCGTCCGCGTCGAAGTCCTCAACGGCAAATACCTCTACGCCATCAAGGTCCACATTACCGGCGAAACCTTCGACCTGTGCCCCGCCGACATCTGCCGGACGACAACGGGCACCGACCTCGCACGCGGTGCCTGTGCGATCGACGCCCCGAAATCCGGCATCACGGTCGAAGGCTACCAGCCGCCGCCTGAAGCCATCGCCGACGTCGAAGAAATTATGAAGCATTCCGGCATCGACATCGGCGGCGTCGAATACATTACAGACTCCCGCCATGCACCTGGGGAGCAGGGCACGCGCTACTACTACGATACCAACGCGCTGAGTAACTTTGTCGCCGATGGCCCCAACGTCATCGGCTTCGATCCCTTCGTCAAACTCGTCGACTGGCTTGAAGCGGAGGCTGGCCTTGAGCAATCGGTCTTCACCGGCAAAAGCCCGGAGGAGCAGCGCTCCATGGCCGAGGAGCTCGCCGCCGGCAAGTAAACAACAGACCCAAGTAGCAGCGGGAGGCGTCGACGAACAGGTATTGCCTGTCTACCTGCTGAGGCTCGTCGGTAGTCTGCTACGTTGCGGGCACCTTTCTTGTGCCTATGGGCGGTCAGGAAAGCGTGCTCGCGGATGTTCTCCTCTGATCGCAGCGGAGCGGTCGCTCAGAAATTCAGCACGGCCGGCGTTTCTACCGGAAATGTTTCGAAGGCCGGGGAAGGTCGAATGAGCAGGCAGAGAACAAAGCTGCCCGCGATCGCGATCACCGGCGGCCAGAAGAGATGCTCAATCCCAAAGTGCTGCGCGAGGTGCCCTACCACCACTGGCAGCAGCCCCCCACCGATCAACTCCCCGGTCGCGATCACGACGCCGGACGCAGTCGCCATGAGCGCGGGTGGCACGGACGTCGCGCACAGCGGGCCGACCGTCAGCGCGATTAGCGCAAAGTTGAAGAAGTGCACCAGAAACAGCAGCGCAAACAGCAGCGGAACGCGCGCCGGGGCGTGCGCCAGCAAAAGCAGGCAGCCGAGCACGCACAGGCTCGAACCAGCCATCACCGGCTTGCGACCGATCTTGTCTGAAAGCCACGGCAGCAGCAGCGTGCCGGAGGTCGCGCCGAGGCCGATCGCGGACATGATGCCGCCCATCTGGTTGGTCGTCAGGTGCAGATGGTCGAGCAGGTAATTGGGCATAAACGCCGACGTCGTCACCAGGCAGGTGAGCCAGCAGAGCATCATCAGGCCGGCGAGCCGTACGTTGCGGATGCGCAGCACCAGGGCAAAGTCGGCCAGGCCGCCCGGTGCTGCCTCCGTGGAGGCCGTCGCCGCCGTCGCCGGAATCGTCCGCCACAGGGCATAGGCCAGAAGGAGCCCGGGGATCGGAAACAGCAGAAAGATGTACCGCCAATCCACATACTTGAGCGCAAACGCCACCAGCAGCGGCGACAGACCGAGCCCGAGCAGCGGCGCCATCATCTGCTGGATGCCGACATTGCGGCCGATGCTCGACGGCTTCGACACCGCCAGCGTGGCGATAATGCTCGCCGGGGTAAACGCGCCGTCCGCCAGCCCCATCACAAAGCGCGCGACCACCAGCGTGATGAGGCCCGTGGCCAGTCCCGACGCGCCGATCAAAAGCGAAAATACGATCATCGACACGGCCAGAACGACGCGGCGACCGATGCGGTCCGACAGCGTGCCGAACACAAACGACGCCAGTCCCCACGCCACCGCGAGCGCCCCGGTAATGATTCCGATGTCGCTGTAGGAAAGGTGAAGGTCCTTCGCGATTACGGGAAAAAGCGTGGAGATCAGGAAGCGGTCGATCCCCACCAGGCCGAAGCCAAAGGCCAGCAATGCGACCGTGCGGGTTTCAAGAGGCGACGACGCTTCGGGGCTGGGAGCGGCAGACTGGGGCACGGCAAGCATCGGCTGACCTTCTGGTGGGGAGTCGGTTGGTACCCCAGTGTGGGGTATCGGGCTATGCCTGCGCAAGTGCCGCCTGCCGCGCCGGCTGCCTTTCGCGCGCCGAACCGGCTGCTGGCAGTATCCTAGAGCGATGCGCTACGGTTTTTGGCTTCCCGTCTTTGGCGGCTGGCTTCGCAACGTCGACGACGAACACATGCCGGCCACCTGGGACTACGTGCGCGACCTCACCGTGCGTGCCGAAGAGCTCGGTTACGACCTCACCCTCATCGCCGAGCTCAACCTCAACGACATCAAGGGTCCCGAAGCCGACTCGCTCGATGCGCTGACTACCGCCGCCGCGCTCGCCGCCGTCACTCGCCGGCTGGAGCTGATGGTCGCCGTACGTCCCACGTTTCACTCGCCCGCACTGCTGGCCAAGCAGGCCGCCTGCATCGATCGGATCAGCCAGGCGAACGGGGCTGGCCGGCTCACCCTGAACGTCGTCAGCTCCTGGTGGGCCGACGAAGCGCGCAAATACGGCATACCCTTCGATGAGCACGACGACCGCTACGCCCGTACGTCCGAGTGGCTCGACGTGCTGACCCGCTGCTGGCAAGGCCAGCACACCACGCACCAAGGCCGCTTCTACCAGGTGGACGATAACCTGTTAAGCCCTAAGCCGCTCGCCACGCGAGCGTGGGGAGGGCAGGGTTTAGGGCCGAGGGCTCAGGGTCAGGAAAGCGCTTTGCCTTCTGCACCTTTGGCCTTGGACCCTGGGCCCTCTCATCCGACCCTCTATGCCGGGGGTGAATCGGAAACCGCTAAAAACCTCATCGCCGCCAAGTGCGACGCGTATCTGATGCACGGCGACGACCCCGGCACCATCGCCGCCAAAGTCGCCGACATGCGGCAAAGGAGGGGAGCGCACGCGCACCTTCCGCCGATGACCTTTGGCGTCACCGGCTACTGCATCGTCCGCGATTCTGAAGCCGAAGCCAACCGCGAAGTCGACCGCATCTGCAAGCAGCCCGACCCGGCGAACTCTCCGGAAGGCTTCGCCAATTACCAGCAGTGGATCACCGGCTCCAAGCTCGAAAAAAAGATCTCCCTGCGCGACTACTCGGTGTCGAACCGCGGCCTGCAATCGGGGCTGATTGGCACGCCCGAGCAGGTACGGCAGCGGCTGGCCGACTTCGAAGCTGCAGGCTGCTCGCTCGTACTGCTGCAAAGCTCGCCGCAGCACCTGGAGATGGAACGCTTCGCCGCGCAGGTGATGCCCACAAAGCCCATTGTGGGGTGATCTCCCTTATGAAAAATAGCCGTATCAACTCCACAGCGACAGCTAAATTGCTTTAATAGGGGATCCCACGCTCATCCCGCAAATCGTTCCACACAATTGCGCTGCGTTCGGGGTGCGCCGGATCGTATCGCACGAGCACGGGCTGCCCTCCGAATTTAGCCCAGCTCGAACCGATCACACGAGTTTTGCCTTGGTGCTCCGCTCCGCTCGCATCCTGGTACCGGAAGCGAAGTTTGTAGGGTCGACGGTAGCTTATGGGCGTCCGCCCGGCTTTCAGGTCGGTAACCTCGGCCCATGCTTCGGCCCCGGTGCGGGCGATGTTGTCCTCGCGCCGCCATTGCAGGAGGTCCGCCGCGCCAAACAGCAGCAACGTCGCACTCCCGAGGCCGCCCGCAACCTCGACCCCAAATCCACCTTCGCTCGTTCCGCCTGCCAGCCCCAACGTGAGAGTAATCACCGCAAATATGGCACCCGGAATCAGACACCCCAGGGCATAAGGGTGGCTGAAGGCCAGCCGGTCGCTCTTCGATTCGCACACCTCTACCGGTACCGAATACCCTTCGGGCCTGGGCCATACCTGTTTCATCTCCCCCTCCTGCACGGATGCGCAGCAACCGCTTCACCAGCCTACCCCAGCTACCACCTACAGCGAACCAGCCTTTCAACGCCGCTTCCGCGGATGCGAAGCACTCCACGCGCTACTCGTGGCATTCTTATGCCATGCGCTCGTTGCTTCCTCTTCTTGCATTCATGTCCGTGGCGGCAACTGCCCCCGCGCAGACGCGGCCTCCGCGCCACCATGAAAAAGACAAGCTCCAGTTCACCCTGATTCTGTCGCGCCATGGCGTTCGGCCACCGCTGGCGACCGCCGCGAGCCTGAATGCGCGCTCGTCCGACCCGTGGCCGATCTGGGAGGTGCCCCTTGGCTACCTTACCCCGCATGGCGCCGCAGCTCTCACCCAACTCGGCCTGTACCTGCGCGAGGACATGGCGCAGGACGGCCTGTTTCCCGCAGCCGCATGCCCCACGCCCGCCGACGTCTACCTCTACGCCGACACCGACGAGCGCAACATTGAAAGCACCCGCGCCACGTTCGCCGCGTTCGGCGGACCGCAGTGCGCCGCGCTCCCTATCTACACCTGGAAGCCGCCGCTTTCTTCCACCTTTCCGGCCTCTTCTTCCGGCGCGCGCCCATTCGCCCCCCGCGACCCCAACTTCCTTCCTCTTGTCGGCCATGTCTTTCCGCCGCCCCCTGCGGACGCATCCCTCGCCGCCATGCAGGCCGCTCTGGGTCCGTCCGACGCCGCGCTGGGTGCTTCCGCCCACCCTGAACTCACCCTGCTGGCCCAGATTCTTTCGCCTTCCGGATCGTCCCACCCCGCTGCTCAACCCTTGTTGGCAGACCCTGTCGTCCTTAATGCCAGTCCCACCGGCGAACCCATGGTCGACACCCGTGGTCCTGCTCTAGTGGGGTCGACCCTTGTTGAAGACCTCGCCCTGGAATATGAAGATGGAAAACCGCTCAGCGACGTCGGCTGGGGACGCTTGAGCACCACCGACGCGGTCGCCGAAGCCGCGCTTCACCGGCTGATTCCGCTCCATGTGGCCATGTTCGGCCTTGCCCATCGCACCCCGTACTTTGCGCGCGCGGAAAGCTCCAACCTACTCGCGCACATCCTTGACACGCTGCAACAGGCTGCTGTCAACCGCGACCTCGTCCCCGCGCCCAAGCCGGGCGGACGTGCAAGCGCCTCTACAAAGACGACTCCACCCGACCGCACCCCCACCGTCACCGTCGACCTCAAAGCGGGCTCCGCCGAAGTCGAAATCGACCTGCACCCGTCGCACCGGATTAACGGCGCGTTCGGCCCGGCCGGCACAAAGCTCGTCTACATCAGCGCGCACGACACCAATCTCGCCGGCGTCGCGGGCCTGCTCGGCCTCCACTGGGTAACGCCGGACGGCACCGTCGACGACATCCCACCCGATGCCGAACTCGTGTTCGAGCTCTGGCAGGAGCACCACAAGGTCGCTGACGACTGGCCCTTCCAGGTGCACATCCGTTACCGAGCCCAGACCCTGGGGCAGCTTCGCGCCGCGTCGCCTCTCACCGCGCAAGCCCCACCGGTTGAAGTTGACCTGAAGCCCGTCGGCTGCAAATCCGCCGCCCGGGGCTGCACGCTTGCCATGTTCCTGCACGCCGCCCGCGCAACCATCGATCGTGCCTACACGCAACTCGACGTGCCACCGACGCAGCGTGTGCCTGATCGGTAGCGACGCACGAAGGAAGTTGAGTACCAGTACCGCAGCGCTGAAGATCGCTCACGCAAGAAGTCGTGTAGCGATTCAATACGAGCTGTCTCAGGAGTTAAAGCCCGGTTCGTCACAACGTCTTGATGTCTGGGCTGAAGCCCAGATCCACCCGGAAGCAAAGGACCATCGAAACTGCACGTTGTCGTGAAAACAGCTCCATCTTACCGACGCCAAGCGCTGAACACCACCCGAACCCGTCCCGGTCTGAAGCATCGAACACCGCAACAGGCCCCGTTAGAAATCGCTGAAGGCGCGCCTAATTCCAGCCCGGGGTGAGCGAAGCGCAACCTGCGGAGACTCGCGCCGCAGGCTCGCCCGCCCGCACTTTCCTTCCGGTTTCCACCCCGCCCGCATCTACACTCCTAACTATGTGCGGAATCGTTGGTTACATCGGTAAACAGTCAGTCGTCCCCGTCATCATGGAAGGCCTCGCCCGCCTCGAATACCGCGGCTACGACTCTGCCGGCATCGCCGTCGTTTCGCGCGACCGCGGCCTGCAGCTTCGCCGAGCCCCCGGCAAGCTCCGCAACCTTGCCGACATTCTTGCCAAAGACCCAATCGAAGGCACCTACGGCATCGGCCACACGCGCTGGGCCACCCACGGCCGACCGACCGAAGAAAACGCCCATCCGCACCGCGACGGCACCGGCACCCTCGTCGTCGTGCACAACGGCATCGTCGAAAACTATCTGCAGCTCAAGCAGGCGCTCGTCGCCAGGGGCCACAAGTTCCTCTCCGAAACCGATACCGAAATCATCGCC
>CALMON010000163.1 GCA_937871785.1 uncultured Granulicella sp. | reverse complement strand
GTGATGTAGTTGGCGACCTGCGGAGCGACGGTGACTCCGGGAATGGCGGCGGCGATGCTAGCGGCGGCTTCGTCAAGCGCCGTGGGGCTAATGTCGATGGGCTGGTACAGCAAACCATCCTGCGCCTCGGCGAACGGTCGCAGCAGGATGCCGGTTTTGGCCGCGCTGCCGGCGCCGCGCTCGGCGATGGTGTGGGGTGCGATAAGGTCCAGGGGCAGCGAAGGGCCGTACTGCTCAAAAATCGCGCGCTCGGTGCGAGTCAGGTAATACTCCGGCAAGCGGGTGATGTCTTCAAAAAGCTGAGAACCGCGCTCATCGTAAAAGAGCCAGGGCGTCAGGGTTTTCTGCTCGCCCGGCCGTTTGCGGAGACCGGTAAGAGCTTCGTGGAGAACGGCTTGTTGCAGGGCGGAGCGTTCAGCAGCGATTGTAGGCATCGGGTTTCCGGGTCGGGATGAAGCAGGCAAAGGAGGACGTAAGAAGGCACAGAGCCAAGCCGGGGAGGCGAGGCTAACGGCAGCGGGCGGAGGTGAGCGCGGTTAGCTGGCTCCATCGCGCGCAAGGCGCAGGCCGCTGAACTGCCAGCGTGTCGCCGGGGGGAAGAAATTGCGATACGTCGCGCGAATATGCGTGGCGGGGGTGACGCAGGAGCCTCCGCGCAGGATGATCTGCGAGCTCATGAATTTGCCGTTATATTCGCCAAGCGCTCCGGGCAGGGCCTTGTAGCCGGGGTAGCCGGTGTAGGGCGACTGTGTCCATTCCCAAACATCGCCGAACATTTGCCCAAGGCCGTTTTCAGCGCGCGCCCGCTCGGGGTGGAGCGCGTCGGACTCAAGCATGTTGGCTGCGATGTGGGTCAGGGGGGCCGCGGCGTGCTCCCATTCGAACTCGGTCGGCAAGCGGTGACCGGACCAGCGCGCGAAGGCGTCGGCTTCGAAAAAGCTGAGGTGTGTGACCGGTGTGCTCGCCAGGGCGTCAAGCGGCTGAAAACCGTGCAGCGTAAAGATCTGCCACGCGCCTCCCTTGTCTCGGGTCCAGTAGAGCGGGGCCTGCCAAGCTTCGGCGCGCATGGTGTCCCAACCTTCGGAAAGCCAAAGCTCGGGGCGGGCGTAGCCGTCGGCCTCGATAAAGGCCAGGTACTCGGCACAGGTAACCAGCCGCGAGGCCAGGCGAAAGGGTGCGATGTAGACCTTATGGCGGGGGGTTTCGTTGTCGAAGGCGAAAGCCTCGACTTCGCCGGGATCGGGCGAAAGGCCGATGTCGACGACCCCGGGCTGGGCGGTTGTGCCGGGCGTAAAGGGAATCCAGGCGACCGGGAGTGCCGGCAAAATTTGTGGGGAGTTCTGTGTGAGCAGGTTGGCGTTGTGAGGGGTATAGGCCGGATGCAGCGGGTTGGTGAAAAACGCGTGCTTGATGTCGGTGGCGATGAGCTCCAGGTGCTGCTGCTCGTGCTCGAGCCCGAGCGCGATGCGGCGGAGCGCGTCCTCGTCCCTCTCCCCCGAGCCGCTCAGGAGAGCTTCGATGCCGGCATCCACCGTGGCCCGGTAGGCGAGAATCTCATCGAGCGGAGGCCGTGAAAAGCTGGCGCGCAGCTTTTTCTCGGGCATCTCACCCAACGACTTGTAATAGCTGTTGAACAGCCAAAGGAAGTCGGGGTTGGGTGGCTGGTAGCCGGTGAGGAAGTCGCGCAACACAAAGGTCTCAAAAAACCAGGACGTATGCGCGAGGTGCCACTTGACGGGGGAAGCCTCCGGACACGACTGCACCATGAGGTCTTCCGGCGTGAGCGGGGCGACAAACGCCATGGTCTGGGCGCGAACGGTGCGGAACCGCGACAGTAGGCTGGCGGCAGCGGCGGCGTGAAGGGGAGCGGCGGTGGGTACAGGTGCTTCGAGGAACGACATAGTGCAGAATCTCCTTGCCTCGGTGTGGAGCGAGGGCAACCCCGATTCGGTGCGAAGGCGCGGTTGCCGAGCGGACGATTCTGCCGCGGCCGCGCCTGGGTCTTACTGGCTGCCAAACAGTATCTCTCATCCGATACCTTGTTTGGCAACCGGAGGGAGCGCGGCCATGGGAAATTTGATGCGGTGAACGGCGTCTTTCACCGGGTTGTGTCGTCTGTATCAACATAGATTTCAGGAACAGCGTGGGGACGAGTGACGATGCGGAACAGGTTGCGGCAGGTTTCTTTGCAGTGGGTCGGCGCGGGTTTGGTGTTGCTGGGTGCTTTGGCGGTCGGTGCGGCAGCCCAGGAACCCGGCGACGCGGGAGCGGCGGCCGGCGGACGTGGGCAGTTTGCTGGTATGCAGCGCGAGCAGGGCGAAGTGACCGCCGTGAGCGGCGACACGTTCACGATCAAAACCGAAGACGGTTCCGCTGTAAAGGTGACGACAACAACCAACACGCGTGTCATGAAGGGTCGTGGCGAAGCGATCAAGATCGCGGATGTGAAGGTCGGGGACGGTGTGCTGGCGATGGGCAATCTGGACGCGCCGAACAAGACGCTCCACGCCGCAATGGTGGGTGTGACCGATGCGGAAACGCTCAAAAAGCTGAAGGAAAATATGGGCAAGACCTACATCGCCGGCAAGGTGACGGCGATCGACGCGGACGATGCA
>CALMON010000162.1:4405-8014 GCA_937871785.1 uncultured Granulicella sp. | reverse complement strand
GAAGACTAGCAGGGTCCTCGCTTTCGGCTGGGGGACGGATAAGTTCAAGTAGGGGATTATGGCAGAGAACATTGGCAAGGTAATCAGCATCAGCGGCCCGGCCGTGGATGTTCAATTCGAAGAAGCGCACATGCCGGCGATCTTTAAGGCGCTGCGCATTGTTGGCGACGGCTTTGTTACTCCTGACCCGGTTAACGTCGTCGTCGAAGTGCAGCAGCACCTTGGCGAAGGCCGCGTCCGCTGCATTGCGATGGTAGCGACCGAGGGTATGGTTCGCGGCATGAAGGCCATCGATACCGGCGCCGGCATCACGGTTCCCGTCGGTCGTGAGACTTTGGGCCGCGTCCTGAATGTGCTGGGTGAGCCTGTAGACGAGCTCGGCCCGGTGAACGCCAAGGTGCATATGCCGATCCACCGGCAGGCCCCGGCGTTCGACGAGCAATCGACTTCTGAAGAAATGTTCGAAACCGGCGTCAAGGTCATCGACCTGATCCAGCCCTTTTTGAAGGGTGGCAAAATCGGTCTGTTCGGCGGGGCCGGCGTCGGCAAGACGGTCGTGATTCAGGAACTCATCAACAACGTGGCGACCAAGCACGGTGGTTTTTCGGTGTTTGCCGGTGTGGGCGAGCGTACTCGCGAAGGCAACGACCTTTGGCATGAGTTCCAGGAGTCCGGCGTTATCGATCTGAAGGATTTCTCGAAGAGCAAAGCGGCGTTGATTTACGGGCAAATGACCGAGCCTCCAGGGGCACGTCTGCGCGTCGCGCTGACTGGCCTTACAGTGGCGGAGTATTTCCGCGACGAAGAGGGTGCCGACACGCTGCTGTTCATCGATAATATTTTCCGGTTCACGCAGGCGGGTTCCGAAGTGTCGACACTGCTTGGCCGTATGCCTTCGGCCGTAGGCTACCAGCCGAACCTCGCGACCGAAATGGGAGAGCTGCAGGAGCGGATTACGTCGACCAAGAAGGGTTCGGTCACGTCCGTTCAGGCTGTGTACGTGCCCGCCGACGATCTTACCGATCCGGCCCCGGCGACGACGTTTGCCCATCTCGATGCGACCACGGTGCTTTCGCGTCCGCTTTCCGAGCTCGGCATCTACCCCGCTGTCGATCCGCTGGCGTCGACCTCGCGCATTTTGTCGCCGCGCATCGTCGGGCAGGAGCACTACGACGTCGCGCAGGGTGTGAAGCGTATTCTGCAGCGTTACAAGGACCTGCAGGACATCATCGCGATTCTGGGCATCGACGAGCTTTCAGAAGAAGACAAGCTGACCGTGTCGCGCGCACGCAAGGTGCAGCGTTTTCTGTCGCAGCCGTTCCACGTTGCTGAAATTTTCACGGGCATTCCCGGCGCCTACGTCAAAATTGCGGATACGGTTCGCAGCTTCAAGGAAATCATTGACGGCAAGCACGACGATATTCCCGAGCAGGCCTTCTACCTGAAGGGCGGCATTGAAGACGTGCTGGCGGCGGCTGAAAAAATGAAGGCACAAAACTAAAGGCAGGAACAGGAATCGACAGGAGCCTACGTGAGGTTCCGCCGGTTCCGGAAGCTTGGAAGCGATGGCTGAAACGACGAACAATTCGACTTTGCTCCAGGTGCGGCTCGTCACGCCGGACCGTGTGCTGTTGGACGCGACAGCAGAAGCGGTGGAGTTGCCGGCGATGTCCGGCTATCTCGAGGCGCTGTATGGCGCGGCTCCGCTGCTGGCGGAACTGGGTGCGGGAGAAGTTCGGCTGCATGGAGGAAACTCCGGCGATCAGATCTTTTTTGTCGCCTGGGGTTTCGTCGAGGTGCTGCCGGAGCGTGTGACCATCCTTGCGGAGACGGCTTTGCATCCGAACGAGATTGATGCTTCCGATGCACAGTCGGACCTGACGCACTCGCAGGAGCTTTGGGCTCACGCGGGCGACGATCAGGCTAAATATGACGAGGCGAACGCCGTGGCTCGAGTCGCGGAAGAAAAGCTGGCCAGCGCGCAAGGCAAGCACTCGCTGTAGGAATCAGTTTGTAAGAGCCGGGGGGCCGCGGGCCTCCGGCTTTTTACGCGGCGTTCATGGATTTTGCGCTACGCTGGCGTATGCCTTCCTACAATCGTCGGGACTTTCTTGCGCTTGCGTCTTCCGCGGGAGCGAGTGCATCGCTCGGTCTCACGCAGACGACGAAAGCGCCGGCCCCGCCGTCAGCCAGAGCAGAAGACTTCGACTTCCTCTTCTTCACGGATACGCACCTGCAGCCCGAACTCGACGGGGCGAAGGGCTGTGCCATGGCGTTCAAGGCCATGGCGGGCGTGAAGGCCGACTTCGCCATCCAGGGCGGCGATCACGTGTTCGACGCGCTGGCTGTACCCAGGGCGCGCTCGCTTTCTCTTTTCGACCTGTACGACAAAACGCAGCAGGATCTCAGTCTGCCGGTCCACCATGCGATTGGAAACCACGACGTGCTGGGGCTCAATCCGCAGAGTGGGGTAGAAGCTAGCGACCCTTTGTACGGCAAAAAGTACTTCCGCGACCACATCGGCGAAACGTATTACAGCTTCGACCACCGCGGCGTCCATTTTGTGGTGCTCGACTCTATCGGAATGACCTCCGACCGAAGCTACGAAGGCCGCGTCGACGCCGAGCAGCTTGCCTGGCTGGGCCGGGACCTGGCGGCGCTCAAAAACGGCACTCCGGTAATTGTGACGACGCACATTCCGCTGGTAACGGCGGTCAATCAGTACCTTCCCGCACCGGCGTCCCCGCCTCCGCACAATGGCATGACGGTGACGAACTCGGCCGAGGTGATCCGGCTCTTCACCGGGCATAACGTCCTGGCGGTCCTGCAGGGCCACACGCACATCAATGAGCGCGTGGAGTGGCACGATGTTGCGTATTTGACGAGTGGCGCGGTGTGTGGAAACTGGTGGCACGGGACGCGTCTGGGCACGCCGGAAGGATTCACGGTGGTGTCGGTTCGCAGGGGCCGGGTGACCACGCGATATGAGACATATGGGTTCCGAAGCGTGGCACCAGAAAACACCTGAGGTTGAGCATGGTACACGGAGCCAGAGGTTGTCAGGGGGTTGTGAAGCCGGCGTTGTTCGGCTACGCCTTACCGGATTGCTCCTCATTTTCAACCGCTAATCGCTTTTGCATCAGCGCCACAGCTGCTTTGCTTTCGTCGATCAGCAAGTACTTGCGGCCGTTTCGGGCGGCGGCAACTCCCGTTGTTCCCGAGCCCGCGAAAAAGTCGAGAACGGTGTCTCCAGGATTCGAATGCACGCGAATGATGCGTTCCAGAATACCGAGCGGTTTCTGGGTGGGATAGCCGGTTTTTTCCTTACCGGTAGGGCTCACGATGGTGTGCCACCAGACATCCGTCGGGGTCTTGCCGCGCGCGGCTTTTTCCGCGCCAACCAGCGTCGGAGCCATGTACGGGATGCGGTCGGTCGCCGCCAGGTTAAAGGTGTAGTGCTTCGGGTGCTTGGTGTACCAGAGCAGGTTGTCGTGCTTGGTGGGCCAGCGCCGCGATGGACGCGCACCATAGTCGTATGCCCAGATGATCTCGTTTTGAAAACAAGCGCGGCCGGGATGCGAATCGGTCGTAAAGAGCTCATCCAGAAGC
>CALMON010000162.1:0-4395 GCA_937871785.1 uncultured Granulicella sp. | reverse complement strand
CTTTGACGTAGTGGACCTCGCGCGGATCGATGTGCACAAAGAGCGAGCCGGTGGGCACTAAAACGCGTATGGCTTCCACCCGCCGCGGCCGGAGAAACGACAGGTAATCGGTGAACTGGTCGGCGTAGGTGGGCGTGGCATCGAGGATGGTCGTTGTATAAAGGCGAGCGCCGAAGCCGGTGCGAGTGGCGGCTTGGGGTTCTGTTTCGGCTGCGGCGGTCACCAGGGTGGACTTGGTGCGGCGCCGGTGCTGCAGGCTGCCGGTGTTGAATGGCGGATCGATGTAGATCAGTTCGGCGCTGCTTTCGGGGAGCCCGCGGAGAGCGGCAAGATTTTCACAATGGAGGATGCGGTTCACGGGCGTGTGTTCAGTGTGGAGGATGGCCGTCCGTTGAGCAAGGGAAAAGACCGGGGCGCGGGTCGGCGGCGAAAGAAAGCAGGTTCGGCGAACGTGCGAGTACCGTTGACCGACCCTCGCTTCGGGAAGGGGGGCCTGATACACTCAGCGGGTTGCGGGGCATGTGCTATGCAGGGAGCGGTTGGTGTTGTAGGCGCGGGAACGATGGGCAACGGCATTGCCCACGTGTTTGCGCGCGCGGGGTTCGCGGTGCGGCTTTATGAGCCCGTGCAGGCGGCGCTTGATCGCGGCCTGGCCACTATTCGGACGAACCTCGACCGTGAAGCGGCTAAAGGGAAGCTCGACCCCCTTGAGGCGGAGCGGGCGTTCGGCCTGCTGCAGCCTTCGGTAGAGCTGAAGTCGCTCGCTGGCTGCACGCTGGTTATTGAAGCGGCGACCGAACGGCTCGCCGTGAAGCAGGAAATCTTCCGCGCGCTTGACGGGATGCTCGCCCCCGAGGCGATCCTGGCGTCGAACACGTCGTCGATTTCCATTACGAAGCTGGCGGCCGGCACGTCGCGCCCCGATCGCGTGATTGGGATGCACTTCTTTAACCCAGTCCCGGTCATGAGCCTGGTGGAGCTGATCCGCGGGTTGCAAACGTCCGACGCGACGTTCGACGCGGTGCGGTCGCTGGCGCTCGACGCGGGCAAAACTCCGGTGGCGGTCAACGATGCGGCCGGGTTCGTCTCAAATCGCGTGCTGATGCCAATGATCAACGAGGCTGTTTTTGCTGTGATGGAAGGCGTCGCCACGGCGGAAGCAGTGGATGAAATTTTTCGGCTGGGCATGGCGCACAAAATGGGTCCGCTGGCGCTGGCGGACTTCATCGGGCTGGACGTGTGCCTGGATATTCTGCGGGTGCTGGAGGACGGCCTGGGCGACCCCAAGTACCGGCCCTGCCCGCTGCTGATCCGCATGGTGGACGCGGGGTGGCTCGGGCGCAAGTCCGGGCGTGGGTTTTTCGAGTACAAGTAAACGGGATAGGCGGAGGGAACTGTGGCGGACGAGCTGTATTTCGAGGACTTTCAACCCGGGCTGAAGCTGCCTTCGCTCAGCACGTACCGCGTCACCGCGGAAGAAATCAAGGAGTTTGCCGAGCGCTACGATCCGCAGCCGTTCCACCTGGATGAGCAGGCGGGCGAAAGCTCGTTTTTCAAAGGGCTGGCGGCTTCGGGCTGGCTGACCGCGGCGATCGTCATGCGGTTGCGGGTGCAGTCGATGAAGGTGGCCGGCGGCATCATCGGGGCGGGAGTCGAGGAGATGCGCTGGATGCAGCCGGTGCGGCCGAACGACGTGCTGCGCACCGAGGCGGAGGTGCTGAACGTGAGGACGTCGGCCTCGCGGCCCATGTTTGGCGTCGTGCGATCACGGACGACCGTCTTCAACCAGCGCGACGAAGTGGTGATGAGGTCGGTGGTCAACTTTCTGGCGCCGATCCGAGGCACGAAGTCTGCGTAGAGCCCACCCGGGCAGCGTTGCTGTTTTCCGCACGTTTTCCGCAGCTTTTCCGCGTAGCTTGGAAGAGTGAGGATGACGGTTTTAGCTTCGGGTTCCAAGGGCAACAGCACCGTGATTTCGTCGGCGCGCACGCGCATCCTGGTGGACGCCGGGCTTTCCTGCCGCGAGCTGCTGCGCCGCATGGAGCAGGTGGGGGAAGACCCCGCCAAGTTGACCGCGATCCTGGTCACGCATGAGCATCAGGACCACGTCGCCGGACTGGCTGTGCTGGCGCGGAGGCTGCGCATTCCGGTGTTTTTTACGGAGCAGACGCACCGCGCCTGGGTGCGGATGCTGACGCCGAAGAGCACCATGAGCTATGCCCAGTGGCTCGACATGCTGCAGCGCGAACGTGAAGAAAAGGCCCGTGCGACGGCTCAAGCGCCGGCGCACATCGCCATGCAGGAAGGGCTGGCGCTCGGCGGAGCGAGGCGGCAGGATGGAGGCTACGCGGCTGTTGAAACAGCTCCGGCCGAGATCGCCGCGGCTGTGGGAACCGAAGCGGGCGTTGGGACTGAAGCGGCTGTGGACATTGCCGCGTCAGGCGAAGCAGACCCCGATTTTGCCCTACCGGTCGAGGCCGAAGAGCCGTGCGAGCCGGAAGAGTCGCGCGCCAAGGCTCGGGTAGAGCCCTCGTTTCTGCCCGAAGTGGAATACTTCCGCGCGGGGCATGAGTTTGCGATCGGCGATATCGACGTGAGCCCTTTTACCATCCCGCATGACGCCGCCGACCCCTGCGGCTTCGTGTTTCACACGCGCTCGGAAACGCTGCGCATGGCCGTGGTGACCGATCTCGGCTACATTCCTCCGAATGTGAAGATGGCTCTAAAAAATGTGGATGTGCTGCTGCTGGAGTCGAACCACGACCTCGAAATGCTGAAGGACGGGCCGTACCCGTGGAGCGTCAAGCAGCGTGTGCTGTCGCGGGTGGGGCACCTGTCGAATGACGCGGCGGCGGAGTTCCTGCTGCGCGACTACGACGGCGGCGCGCATTCGATTGTGCTGGGGCATTTGTCCGAATCCAACAACCTGCCGGAGCTGGCCAGGCTGGCGGCGGAGCAGGCCGTCGGCGACCGGATGCGGCTGCTCGGCAACCGTATCGTCCTGGCCATGCAGGACGAACCTTTGCCGCCAATCAGCCTGTAGGCGGGTGGCCTTTCGGACGCTCCGGATTTCGCGTAAAGTGGTATCTGCGTATGCATCTGGCCCCTCGTTCATCCCGGAGCGACTCCCGTCCTCGCAAGCGTCGTCATGACAGCTGCACCGACCAGGTGGTAGGCGCCATCCTGTCCGGGTGGCGATACGATATTTCGGGCATCTCGCCCGCCATGCGCGGCGATTACGAAGAGCATCTGGCGGAGTGCCGCTATTGCCGCCACAAACAGCGCGTCCACCGCACGGTAGACCTCCTGCTGCTGTGTGCGACATCGCTCTCCTTTACGGCGTTTCTGCTGGCCGCACTGGTGATGCATAAGCTGGAAGCCGTGACGCACATCAGCGATGTGCACCTTCATCTGCACCAGGCCACGACCAGCCTCCCGGCTCACATTCCGTCCAGCATCGCGATCAGCCTCGAGGCGGTGGCCATCGCGGGAGTTGTGGTGTCCATGCTGCTCTGGGTTCTGGTGGCGATTGCGACTCCGGTTCCGGGTTTGGTGACGAATTTTGTGATGGAGCGCGTTTCGCCCGAGGTGCGCGACCGCCTTCACAAGCGCGCCGCGTAGGCGACCGCCATGGCCCAGCAAGTTGAGCAGGCGGAGTATGGCCCGGAGCCTCCGGCCAGTGAAGTAAGGGCGGTCGAAGGCGCGGCGCGCAAATCGCCTTCACTGCTCGACGCGCCGGCTACCTACTTTCTGCTCGGCGTCAATATTCTGGTATACGCGCTCATGGTGTGGAGGGCGCATGTTGCCGGGTTCCCCTTTGCAGCGTCGTTCGACGGGCAGTTGCTGGTCGATTTCGGCGGCTGCTACGGTCCAGCCGTGCTGGAAGGGCATCAGTGGTGGCGCGTAGTGACGGGCGCTTTCGTGCACGCGAACTTTTTCCACATCGCCCTGAACATGTGGTGCCTGTGGAACCTGGGCTTGCTGGGCGAGCCGTTGCTGGGGCGGCAAGGCCTGATTGCGACGTACCTGCTGACCGGCATCGCCGGCAATCTTGCTTCGCTGGCGCTGCACCAGGATCAGTTGGTCGTGGGCGCTTCAGGAGCGGTGTTCGGCATCGCGGGCATCCTGATTGTGTTGCTGTCGAATAAAAAGCTCTCTCTCCCGTGGAAAGAGCTGCGGGCGCTGCGGCGTTCGGTCATCCAGTTTGCGTTTTTGAACCTGCTGATCGGCCTTCCTCCCGGGGTGCTCCTGCCGATGATCCCGGGCAGCGAGGTGAGCCGGGTGGCCGCGCCGCTGACGCACATCGATAATTCGGCGCATCTGGGTGGTCTGTTTTGCGGGTTGGCGATGGGGCTGCCTCTGTTTCCGCGCATGATGTCGGTCAGGGCAGGCTAC
>CALMON010000161.1 GCA_937871785.1 uncultured Granulicella sp. | reverse complement strand
CGGTAATCTCTGCCTACATTTCCACCCAAGGGAGCCTCTCAATGGGCTACGACAATCTGGATATCGAGCACGCTGGGAAAGCTGGCAAGCTTTTCGCCGCGCCCGCCCCGCCCGAGCCGATTTCCTGACGGCACTGGCCATTCGTAAGCAGAAATGCTCTTTTGTTGCGACACTTTTCATGTAGACTGAATCCTGCGACTTCAAGCAAGGAATCGATTATGTCAATCCACCCCATCATGCAGAAGCTGGCCGACAAGTTCAAGCGGACAGATCTTCCCGAGTTTGCTCCCGGCGACACCATCCGCGTCCAGGTTAAGATCAAGGAAGGCGAAAAAGAGCGCCTCCAGGCCTTTGAGGGCATGGTCATTGCTACCAAGCAGGGGCCGCAGGGCACGTTTACGGTTCGCAAAATGAGCTTCGGCCAGGGCGTCGAGCGCATTTTCCCCTACAACTCCAAGGTTGTGGACAAGGTCGAAAAGATTCGCAGCTACCAGGTTCGCCGCTCCAAGCTGTTTTATTTGCGCGGTTTGCGCGGCAAGGCTGCTCGCCTTCGCGAAGTGGAACGCGCCAAGTAGCCCTTGCGTCTTGAACGTTGAGGCCAGAAGGAAGCGGCATCCTCATTGAGGATGCCGCTTTCCTGTATCTGCAAGACGGTACAACCCCTTGCACTCGCCGTCCGCTACTTCTGAGCTTCCTGGCCAGACGCGGAAGTGGTCTTTGTGACGGCGCTCGCTCCGTTCACCGCTGGAGCCTTGCTCGCGGAGGCGCTCATTGTAGGAGCCGCTGCTTTGGCAATGGGCACACACGCGGGTTCGGCCGACACCTGCCCCGGCAGCACAGACGCGCCAGAAGGCCGCATGTACCCGGCCGGGCACGGCTTCAGCAACTGCACCGGCAAGAGGCTGCGCGGCACAGGGGGTGCCTGCACAACGCCGGCAAGCTCCTTGTTCGGCTTGGCCCCGGGCCACATATAAGGCGGTCGGTTCGTGTTCCCGTAGCCGACCACCGGGAACTTGGACGGCAGCACAAACTCACGATCGACACGCACAAACGCCGACTCCGGCTTCTTGCCCAAGAGCCGATTGTCGCTCGCTACCTGCAACACATGCCCGTTCACGGTCACCGTCAGCGTGCGGTCGTCGAACGCGCCCGCCTGCTCCGTGGCTCCCGGGAACATCACATTCGAGACTACGGCGATGCCGATTCCCGGGGCATACAGATAGATATATTTCAGGTCGGGGATGTCGTAATTGAGCGCCGCCTTGCCGGTGTACCCGTCCACCGTCATCACCCCACGGCTGATCGACACCGGAACCGCCTTGGCAGGCTTCTCTTTTTCGATATGGATTTTGTGGCCCGTCTCGTCGTAGCCCATATCTTTGGCGGTCTGGAAGACGGGCTTACCCTTGTCGTCGAACAGCGGATGACCCTTCTTATCGCGCTGCTGAGCTACAGGTGGGTTGAACATCAGCTTGCCGTTCGGGTCGACGCGCTGCCGCCCTTCTTCATCCAGCATCGGCGTTGGTGCCAGCATCACGACGCTGGTCGGGCCAGTGTACTCGTTCTTTTTTCCTTTGGCGCTGACCGGGGGCGCGCCAGCAGCGGCAACCGGAATCTGGGCGCTCGCAGCAGCAACTGACGAGCCTGCGGGCACAGTTTCTTGCGCCTGAACGACGCTGCACATCAGCAAGACGAGCGGAGCGAGGGCAAACGTAGACACAAAACGGCGTTGCAGGGGCATAGAAAAGATCCTCAAAAAATTGGCTCGCAACCCCAGCATAGGCACCCTATCGTTTTGCACAATAACGCTTGTGGTTCAACGGCATAAACTATTGTGGAAGCATGAAGTCATATCCGGCCCATCAACAATCGTCGCCTGTAAAGCCGTCCGCAAGTGCGGTGACCAAGGCTACGGCCAAGCAGCGAATGCTCAAGCAGCTCATCTGCTCGGACGCGCCGGAGCAAGCGTTGCGCTACCGTGGTTATCGGCAAATTGCCGGCTTGGATGAGGTGGGTCGCGGCGCACTTTTCGGCCCGGTCGTCGCGGCCGCGGTGATCCTTCCCTTCTCCATGGCCGCCCTCAGCCGCGCCGGGCTCCGGGATTCCAAGCAGCTTCTGCGCGAAGACCGCGAGCGGCTCGACAAGCGCATCCGGCGCGGTGCGCTTGCCGTGGCCGTGGCCGCCGTCGACGCCGAGACCATCGACCGCATCAATATTTACCAGGCCACCCGGCTTGCCATGCTGCAGGCCGTGCACGCTCTCCCGATTGAGCCCGATCACCTGCTTATCGACGCGCTCCACATCGACCACACCTGCCACCAGACCAAGCTCTTCTACGGCGACGCCCTTTGCCTCTCAATTGCCGCCGCATCCGTAGTGGCCAAGGTGTATCGCGACGGCCTGATGCGTGAGCTGCACGAACACTACCCGCAGTACGGGCTTGCGCAGCATAAGGGCTACGCCACACCCGAGCACCAGCGCGCGCTGCGCGAGCATGGCCCCACCGCGCTGCACAGGCACAGCTTTGCTCCGGTTCGCGCGTCTGCGAAGGCACTCGACCCCGACGCCGCGCTCGACGCGGAGCTCGACTCCGAGCCCATCGAAGCCGCGGACCTGTTCTTCGACGCCGACCCCATCTTCGACGACTTCGGCGTGTCCGTCCCCTAACGAGAAATCGTCGTTTGCGAGCGCATCTGCGTAGGTCCATGCCTCCCATCCGCATCGAAAGGAGTATGACGCGGCGCGCAAAGCGAGCACTCCTTGGCCTTCTTCTGCTGATCCTGGCAGCCGCGTACCCCGTGGCAAGCTGGATCGACGCGCTCACTACGGCGCAGGCCGAACCGGCCGACCAGCCGCTCACGGTGGCTACCACCTTCACCGTCCCGCTAAAAAAGGGGCAGCTTTACTTCTTCGAGGTCATGGCAAACGGCAACGACCTGAACGACGCCGTTGGTTGCCTGTTATCGCTGCCGGACCCCTACACGCAGCCCGCTCCCTGCCCGAAGACAGCAGCCGTGCTTCACTTCCATTACCGGCTGCTCGACTCGGCCGGTCGCGTCGTTTCTGGCGACTATGGCCGGCCATTCGAAGGCGACTACCCTGATCGAGAGAACGGATTTCAGGCTTCTGTGTCGAACGGCGAAGGCCGGGTAGCTGGCGGCTTCCACTCCTTTTCTCCGCAGCAAACAGCCGCCGACCGCTTCGAGATCTCCCGGCTGGAGCTCCCCGCCGCGCTGGCTGCAGCGCAGCCGAGACTGCACGTTTACGCAGAAAGCAACATGTATGCGGCCTTCACCGCTCTGCCCATGCTACTGCTGAGTGCGCTGCTCCTGCTGGCCGCCGTCATCCTTCTCACCGTGGCTGCCTTCACTCGCGCAAAGCATGCGTCGTCCGCCTCCCGCTAGACATCGTCGGCGAATACAGGATTGGGATCAACGCGCACGAGGATGCGTGCGCTCATACACCTGCTGCACCTGCCCGCTGGTCAGCTGCGTATACCGCTGCGTGGTGGAAAGCCGCTCATGCCCGAGCATCTCCTGGATCGCCCGCAGGTCCGCGCCCTCTTCTAACATATGCGTTCCAAACGCGTGGCGCAGCGTATGCGGATGCACATCGGCCGCGAGACCCCGGCTCAATGCTACGCTCTTCACAATACGCCCCACGCTGCGCGTCGTCAGCCGACAATTACCCCGCGCGCGCTGGTTGATCAGCAGCGGTCCGTCGTCCACCAGCCGTCCTTTCCGCGCCCGTACCAGCGTCGCGGCCCGCGCTGGCAGGTACTCGCGAATCGCTACCGCGGCCTCATCGCCCAGCGGCACCAGCCGCTCTTTGCGTCCCTTGCCGCGCACCAGCACGACCTCGTCGCTCCACTTCAGGCTGCTCAGATCGAGCCCGACGAGCTCCGAGTTCCGGATGCCACAGCCATATAAGAGCTCAAAGATCACCCGATCGCGCTCCTGCCAGACCGTTCCCCCGCCCTCGTCTTCGTCACCGAGCCGCGGCAGCGCCGAGGCCACCTCACTCTCGTCCAGAGACACAAGAGGCGCCTCGCTCAGGACCGCTTTCTCATCCCGTGCGGGTTCTGTATTCAAAGGATCGAGCGCTAAGCCGAGTTCCGATGGTGCCGTTTGTAAGCCCCTTGCCGTAACGACCTTTCGCTGAGCCAAGCCATTGAGAACGACGTTGAGCTCTTCCACGCTGGGCACCCGCGGAAGATGCTTCGGCAGCTTCGGCGTACTCACGAGGCTCGCGGGATTCACATCGACCACGCCCGCCTTGGCCATCCACTTGAACCAGCTCCGTACGGCTGCCAAGGCCCGCGCGGCGCTCGTTTTGGTCAGCCCGCGCTTGTACAGCACCAGCAGGTATTGGCGAATGTGCGTGTGTTCCACCACACGCACATCGCCCTCTGCTCCGAACATTTCCGTCAGAAACGTCGCAAACCCACTCACCTCGCGTCGATACGCGCGCAGCGTATGCTCACTCGCCCCGCGTTCATCGCGCATCATGGCCAAGAAGTGATCCGCCAGGGCGGCGAAGCTGTTGCTCACAAGCAGGAATTCGCCGGAAACAACATCCCGCGCGGGCTGTATGGTATGTCTATTGTGGATCACTCCGTCCCTGAGTGCCTCGTCCTGAACGATAGTCCCGTCGTCGATTAGGAGGGGCATCGAGCGAAGTTCGACCGCTCCCGCCCCCTTCACAGGTCAGCCTCAACGCTTGAACCCGAATTCCCCGTTGCGGGAAAAACGCTCTGCTCGTCGACATCTTCGACAGGTGGTGCCATCTCCACCTGCAACCGCTTCCGCCCCCGCGGATGGTGCATCCGATGCACCTCCTTCAGTCGTCCCAGCGCCAGGTGCGTATACACCTGCGTCGTCGCGATATCCGCGTGACCCAGCAGCGTTTGCACCGAGCGCAGGTCCGCCCCGTGCTCCACCATATGCGTCGCGCAGCTATGCCGCAATTTGTGCGGACTCGCCATTCCCCCTGAGGCATCGCGCACCATCTTCCAAACCACTCCCGTCGAAAGCCTCTGCCCGCGCACCGACAGAAACAGCACCCGCTGCAGCCCCGCTGCCTTGCGCAGCAACCCCGGCCGCCCGCGTTCGACATACAACTCCAGAGCCGCCGCAGCCTTATCCCCGATCGGCACGACACGCTCCTTATCGCCTTTGCCGCGCACCTGGACGATGTGCGTATCCAGACGCACGTCCTCTTGCCGCAGCGACACGATTTCCCCCACCCGGAGCCCACCGGCATACAGAAGCTCCAGCATGGCATAGTCGCGCAGAGCCACCGAGCCAGCGTCGCCCGCCTTCGCCGCCGCACCAGCGCGCTCCAGCATCGCGTTCACGTCTGCTTCCGCCAGGCTCTTCGGCAAGACCTTCCAGCTCGCGGGGCTTTCGATGTTGAGCGTCGGGTCGCGCTGCACGCGCTTGTCCAGCAGCAGCCAGCGGTATAACCCGCGCAGGCAGCTCAGCTTCCGTGCAATCGTCCGCGACTCCACCCCGTGCTCCCGCAGGTGCTGCATGAACCCCGCCACATCCTCCTGCCGCGCCCCCACAAGCACCGCGTTCACCCGCTCGAGATATTCCGCAAACATCAGCAGGTCGCGCCGGTACGCGTCGCAGCTCAGCGGCCGCAGCCCCTTTTCCACCCGCAGGTACACCTCGTACTCGCGCAGCAGCGCATTTCCGCGCGGCGTCCCTTCATCAACTGAACCCATCCTTCGATTCTGTGCCTCCGCTCGTCCGCACGCCAGCCCCCGGTATCCATGTAGCCAAGCCCCGAGCCCCACCCTCGCCCCGCTCCGCGA
>CALMON010000160.1 GCA_937871785.1 uncultured Granulicella sp. | reverse complement strand
GTGGCGAGCGTGGTGGGCGGGGTGCAGGTGGTGTAGTCCGCAATGCCGCCGCCGGAGTTTCGGTTCCAGGTGCCGCCGCAGACTTCACCGTTGGCTGGATTAATGTCCGCGAAGCTCATGTTGCTGGTGGCGTAGGTGAAGGCACGCACGGACACGGTGGCGCCGAAGCAGTCCACCGCGCTGGCCGAAAGTGCCGGCCCGATCTGGGCGAAGTCGAGCGACAGGCCGTAGGTGGCAAAGGTAGGCGACAGGGTGATCTGCGCGACCTGGCCGGCGGACGGGCCGTTGGTGGGGTTGCCGGGGCAATAGCGAACGGCGGCGGTTTTGCTGCCGCAACCGGCCACCGACGCGCCAAATGGCACCGTGACGCAAAGGATAGCTAAAAGAACGAGAAACCGACGCATCAGACCTCCCCGTTCGGGCTCTGTCGGCTGAGGAGCGCGTACAGGCGGAACGGTGTTTGCCACAACTGCATTAGGGTATGTCGTCCGCCCCTGGGTTTGAACCCTTTGGTGTTGCCGACTCCTTAGTGTAGCAAGGTGGCCGGAACAAGGCGCAACTCAGGGTACGGCTGACTATGCGGGTTTAGACGGGTGGGGCGGCAAAAGGGCGCTTGCGTACATGCAGGTCCGCGCGCGCGCAAGCGGCGATGGCGGCCCAATAAGCGGCAATGTCCCACAGTGAAAAAACGCGGCCAAGCAGGAGTTTGCCGACGAGGGTGAGGCGGCACGCGTCGAGTGCCGGAGTGTGGTGTAGCCGGCTGAGTTCGACAAGCGTCGCAACCACCCCCGCGAGCAGCGCGGAGCGAAGCGGGCCGAACCTCGGGAAGGCGGCTGCGGTGAGGAAATACACCATAACCCCCCACAGCAGGGAGCCTCCCCACTTATAGGCGAACGGCGCGAGGTGGAGCGGCAGGAGGCGCCAGCCGATGCCGAGGGGAATGACGAACAGAGCGATCAGAAGGAGTCGGGAGCGGCGAGACATGGTGGCTTCGGACTCGTGTGGCGGGACGAGTGGGCGAACTCGCACGGTGGGTTTGCGGTAGCCCACCCATCGCCTGAAGCGCGATGGATGGGGGCATCCCGTCCGCTATTCGCCTTGCTTTGCGCCTTTGGTGGCAGAGCCGCCGGCGGGCATGTTGTCGGTAAACCACTGCTGCGTGCGCTTGGCGCGGTCGGCGATGTGAGCCGGGTCGCGGAAGCCGTGGCCTTCGTTGGGGTAGATGACGAGCTCGGTCTTGACGCCCTCGGCGCGCAGGGCGTGCCACATTTCAAAGCTCTGCGGCGCGGGGCACTCGCCGTCGCGGTCGCCGACGATGATCAGCATCGGCGTTTTCGACTTCTTGATAAATTCGATGGCCGAGGACTTGGCGTACACGGCGGGATCGTCGTACACGGTCGCGCCGAAGAACGGCACCATCCACTGGTCAATGGAATTTTCGCCGTAATAGCTCTTCCAGTTGCTGATGCCGGCGCCGGCGACGATGGCGGCAAAGCGCGTGGTCTGGGTTTCAGCAAACATGCTCATAAAGCCGCCATAGCTCCAGCCGGTAAGGCCCAGGCGGTGGTCGTCGACCGACACCTTCTGCTCCACGGCGTCGACCCCTGCCAGAATGTCGCGCAGGTCGCCGTAGCCGAAGTCTTTCTTGTTGGCGGCGGTGAAGGCTTCGCCCTGGCCGAAGCTGCCGCGGGGGTTGGGCTGGAACTCGAAGTAGCCGAGGTCGGCCCACTGCGCGCCGCGCGGAAAGGCGGAAGCGGAGGGGCCGCCGTGGACGGTGACGATCATCGGGTACTTCTTCGAGGCGTCGTAGTTGGTGGGATAGCTGAGCCAGCCCTGCACGTCGAAGCTGTCGTTTTTCCACTCGATCGACTCGATGCGCGCCGTGTTGCGCGCGGGCACGCCGTCGTTCAGGTGCGAATACTGCTTCAGGCTGCCGAAGCCGCCGACGTAGATTTCCGGCGCGACATCGAAGCCGGATTTTACGAATGCCAGGGTGCCGGTGTGCGACACGGTGATGGCGTTCTTGATCGCTCCGCCGGAAAGCTGCACGGTGCCGAGGTCGGTCGAGGCGTCGATCTTTTTGGAGCGCGCGTCCACGTCGGCCAGCAGCATGTGGCCGCGGCGGTCTTCCGTGAAGCCGAGCGTGTCGTTGCCGGTCCAGGCGATAAAGGTCGGTGTGCCATCGATACCGGGGGTAATGTCGACGGGGGCTCCGCCCTTGGCGTCAAGCACCCAAAGGTCGCCGCCGGTGGAACCCTGGTCGGACATGAGACCGCCGATGAAGGCGATCTTTTTGCCGTCAGGGGAGAAGCGCGGAACGGCGATCTGCAGGCCCTTCAGGGCTGTCTGTGTGGACGACGGGTTGAAAAGAACGCGCGGTGTCTTTTCCCCCATGCTTATTGTGTACAGATTGGCGACCCACCAGTTGTTTTCTCCGGGAGCGGCCGCGCCGATGAAGGCGATCTCCTTCGAACCGGGCGCCCAGTCGAATTCAAAGGTGTACATCTGCGGCGTGGCGGGGACGAGCCAGTCGCCCTTGCCGTCCGCGACGTTCACCGCGTAGACGCCCTGGATTTCGAGGTTGTCTTCACCGATGACGCCGGCCCAGGGCTTCATGGCGTCGAGCGCGCCGGCCGAGCGGGACGCGTTTTCGACGAACAGGAACGCGAGCTTTTCGCCGTTCGGCGAGAAGGCCGCCTGCTTAAAGAGGCCGGTGACGTGGGTCAACTGCCGGGACTCGCCGGTTGCCTTCGACCAGACGAAAATCTGCGCCTGGCCGGGCTTTTCTTCCTTCGCCGTGCAGGTGGAGGTGTAGGCAAGCAGCTTGCTGTCGGGCGACCAGACCGGCGACGAGTTCGAGCAGTTGGTGGTGCCGTTGGGCGCGACGATCTTGTCTTTGGCGGGGTCGAGCCCGGCGGCGTCGGTGATGTGGATCTGCGAACCTTCGCGGGTGCCGGCGGCCCAGGCAACGGTGGTGCCGTCGGGGGAGATGGCGACGCCGCTCGGCGCACGCAGACCGCCGCCACGCTGCGCTCCGGCAACGGGGACGGCCAACAGGGAAACGAGAGCCACGGAAGCGGTGAACGCGGGCATTCGCGAGAAAGTCATCATGCGACGAGGGTATCATTTTGCGCGCAAACGCCATGACGGCGCTGACGGGGATGTGGCGGCTGCACATGGGCGCTGAGCGACGGCAGTGGGTGGCCGGCAGTAGACCGGACCGGGCCTGCGCGGAAGTGCTTCGCTTTGGAAACCGCCGTCGTCACCATGGCCGCGTTGGTGCGGGAGTTCCTCGACTCCTGACGCTTCGCGCCGAGCGGCGCTTGTGACAGCGCTGACCGCCTTAAATTTCCCAGCGCAGCAGGGTGGAAGCGACCGTATAGCCGCCGCCAAAGCTGGCCAGCAGGACGAGGTCGCCTTTCTTGATACGGTTTTCCTGCATGGCCGTGTTCATGGCCAGAGGAATGGTGCCGGCAGTGGTGTTGCCGTAACGGTCGATGTTGATGATGACGCGGTCTTCCGCCATGCCGAGCCGCTCGGCGGTCGACATAATGATGCGCTTGTTGGCCTGGTGCGGAATAAAGCAGCCCAGCTCTTCGCCTTTAACGTCGTTGCGTTGCAGCACGATTTCCGCGAGCTCGGCCATTTTGCGGACTGCCGTTTTGTACACCGCGCCTCCGTCTTGATGGACGAAGTGCTGGCGAGCGTCGACGGTGGCGTGCGAGGCGGGCAGGCGGCTGCCGCCGGCGGGCATGTTGAGCGCGGCGGCACCGGAGCCGTCAATTTCATGGAGGTAGTCGATGAGGCCGATTTCGCCTTCTTCGCAGGGCTCGAGCAGCACCGCGCCGGCACCGTCGCCGAACAGGATGCAGGTAGTGCGGTCGGTGTAGTCGATAATGGAACTCATCACGTCGGAACCGATGACGAGCACCTTCTTGTGCGCTCCGGACTCAATAAATTTGGCGCCCACCTGCAGCGCGTACGGAAAGCCGGAGCAGGCGGCGGACAGGTCGAAGCCCCAGGCTCCGGTGGCGCCGAGTTTGTCCTGCACGATGCAGGCGGTGGCGGGGAACAGCATGTCCGGGGTGACGGTGGCGAGGATGATCGCTTCCACGTCTTTGGCGTCGACGCCTGCATTAGCCAGGCAGATCCTGGCGGCTTCCACGGCGAGGTCGGAGGTGGCGACGCCTTTATCGACAATGTGACGTTCGCGGATGCCAGTGCGTTCGGTGATCCATTCGTCGTTGGTGGCGACGAGCTTTTCGAGGTCGGCGTTGGTGAGCAGGCGCGGCGGAACGTAGGTGCCTACAGCGGAAATTTTGGCGCGCGCGGTCGTACGGGGCTTCAACGTGAGACTCAAAACCGAATTCCTCCAAGACAAGTGCAGAAGAACAGCAGAGAGCAGTTTAGCGCGTTCGGGGTTGGGATGCCGGTGGGGGCTTTTGTGCGTGATGCGTTCGGAATTCTGGGCTGGAGGAAGCAAAGCGGTCGAGCGTGGCTCGATACTCACCTGACCGCACGGAAAACGTGCATTGAGGATGGGGCCGGAGTCAGGCACGGAAGAGCGGACCCGTACGGCGGAGGTTGCGCTATGAGCTTTCGAGGGGAGGGAAAAGTACCGGGTTTCCCCACTGCGCCCGCGATGACCCGTTACCGTTGCTTCCTTCCGGACCTGGCGGGGTTGGCGGGATCGCGTCGCGTAGGACCCGGCACGGAGACCAGTTTAGCACGGTTGCGCGGAACGGACCAGAGCGTATCCCGTTGCGCTGCCGTTTGTACGGAGGCGGCGAAGCTCTTTCCGATGAAACATAGGAGTATGAGGGGCTAACCCGCTTTGTTGACGCTTCACGATGTCCGGCTACCGACGGCCCTATTTCATAAGAAAGCGACGCCTCAGAACTGTTTTAAGAACTCTTGAGAGCCAATCAAGGGAAAGATGCGCCGTTGCCGTTGCTTCGCTTCTGGATCGGTCTGGGCTTTAGCCAGAGACTCGTTGCCCTTGACAGCTAAAAGAAAACTGCTCTAGGCAGGCTTCTTTCCGCGGAACTCCACCGTGCGGGTGGTGCGATAGAGCCTCCAGAACGCGATGCCGACGAAGAGCAGGATAAAGACCCAGAGACCGATAAGCACGGGCTCGCCCCACTTAGCGGAAATGCTCCTCCACAGGCGCAGCACACCGTGACCGTAGTGGATGCCAAGCCAGGCGGCAATCGTATGTCGCGCCAGACGGCTGAGCGTGAAGGCCGTCATAAAACGCTTTCGGTCCATATCGAGCGCACCGGCGGCCAGCACAAAGGGCGACAGCGGCATGGGTGGCGGCAGGATTGCGGGCAGCGCGACGGCCACCAGAGCATGCGACTGCATCCAGCCGGTGACCGGGCCGAGAATGCGGGCGGGCACATGCTTTTTGAGGAAGTCCATGCCTCCCGCGTGGCCGACCATGTGCGACAGGAAACCTCCGGTGGCGGAACCGGCCGTTGCGGCCAGGACGAGAAGCACGATGCTGGCGAGGTGGTCGCGGTCGCCCGCGGCAAAAAGCACAACCATGATGTCGGTGACGCCGGGTATGGGCAGGGGAACGAACGACGAGTCGACGATGGAGACGAGAAACAAGCCGAGCAGGCCGAGGTGGGTGAAGAAGGACAGGAAAGCGGAGCTGTTACCGCGAAGGATCAAGGCGAGACTGCGAATTGACTCCGGCTCATGCATAAGGTGCATTGGATGCCTCCGCACCGAAAACATCTTGGGAAGTCACAAGTTTGAAAGCAGGCAGGGAACCGCACGTGAACGCCGCAGGCCGACTTAGCTTCCGGGTTCGCGATAACGCGATCAAGCGCCTACCGGCGACGGGTCGGGTCTTGTGAGCTTGTCTTTGAGGCGTATGAACGGAGCCTCGTAGAACTTGAAGCTGAGGGCCGCGGCGACAAAGGTGATGGCGAATACCGCAAGCAGCGTCGCCGCGACGCGTACCTCCGAAGGGCGGTGGCTCAGCCTCCCTGTTACCAATCTGTAAGGGAGAAGATGGAAAACATACAGACCGTAACTGATGCGTCCAAGGTAAGACAAAGGGCGAGTTTTTAGCAGACGGATCAGAAAAAGACGATCGTCGATGACGAGAAAAAGCAGGCACATCGCCGCCATCGCGATAAGCGAAAAGCCGGCAACGGAGACGAATGCGGTGAAGCCTGGGTCGAGAGCCCCGGGAGCGAAGCGATGCATGCCTAGGGCAAGGAGGGTGAGCGCAAGGGGTAAGCCAGCGAGTGCAATGCGGCGGAGCGTCACGATGGGCAGGGCGGGGCCACGCAGAAACAGGGCGAGCGCGGCGCCCCAGAGCAGGGCTTCTACCCGGCTTAGCGTGTTGTAGTACAAAACGTGGGATATCAGTGCGTGTGCGTGAAGGTACAGGCCTCGCACCAAGGGGGAGGCGACGATCCACGTAAGGCAGAATATCAGCAGGGCGCGTCGCGAACGGATAAGCCAAACGACCAGCGGCCAAACAAGGTAGAACTGCTCCTCAACGCAAAGCGACCACAGGTGACCGATGTCGATAAACTCGTATACCGGATGGTGGAAGGAGTGATAGAGCGGCAGGTAGGGATTGGGAGGAAGCCCAAGCACAGCCCCTGGCATGTACAGGTTGCCAAGGTACAGAATGCCGTACACGGTGTAGCGATTCCAAAGAAAATGAGCAAACGGCGTGAGCAAAAGGAGAAACAGCCATAAACCGTAAAAAAGGGGAAAGATGCGGAGGGTACGCCGCGTATAAAAATCTCTAAAGAAGTGGCGTCTTTGCGCGGTATCGTACAAAATACCGGTGATGAGGAAGCGGGAAAGAACGAAAAAGATGTCGACTCCGACGAAGCCCCACTGAAAGCCTATCCAGGCGCTTGCCAAAGGCCCATAGTGAAATCCGAAAACAAGCAGAAAAGCCAAGCCTCGTAAGCCGTCAAGGCCGGGGTAGTACCGTTGCAAAAGAGGCGACGATGCTGACAAACTCTGCTCCACGGTTCGGGAAAGGGTGATGACGAGGACAAGGATTCCTAGTCAACATACAGGAAAGGTGCGCAACATGGCTGAGGGGTACACGGTTGCAGCAGAAATAAAACGGAGCGGACTTGCGGAGCCGTCGCTGGCATGGCTGGCGTTGGCGCTGACGCCAAAGATGGGTCCTACCCGGTGTGGGCGGGCGATGCAGCGGCTGGGTGCGGCGGAACAGTTATGGGTGGCATCGCTTACGGAGCTTGAGGCTGCGGGGTTGCCGGCGAGCGCGGCGCAGTTCATCTTCGACGGCCGGGCGCGGACGGCGGCGTTAGCGGAGTGGGCGCGCACCACGGAAGCCGGAGCGGCAATCCTGACGCCCGCCGATGAGAACTACCCGGGGCGGCTGCTGGAGATCTACGATCCGCCTTCGGTGCTTTGGGTTCGCGGCGACGCGAGTCTGCTGAACGAACCGGGAATCGCGGTGGTGGGCACTCGGCACCCTTCGCCCTACGGCGCCGGCATGGCGGAGATGCTCGCGCGCGATTTAGCGCGGCGCGGCCTGGTAGTTCTGAGCGGCATGGCCCGTGGCGTGGACACCTGCGCGCACAAGGGAGCACTCGATATCGGCGGCAAAACGGTCGCCGTGTGGGGCACCGGCATCGACGTGATCTACCCCAAGGAGAACAAGCGGCTGGCCGAGCAGATCATCATGCAGGGCGGCGCGATTCTGAGCGAATACCCGGTGGGGACGTTTCCGGCGCCGCAGAATTTTCCGATCCGCAACCGGATTCTAAGCGGCATGAGCGTGGGCGTGCTGGTGGTGGAGGCGGCCGAGTACAGCGGCACACGCATCACGGCGCGGTGCGCGATCGAGCAGAACCGCGACGTGTACGCGGTGCCCGGCAACGCCACCAACAAGAACGCCTGGGGACCGAACACGCTGATCAAGCAGGGAGCCAAGCTGACAGCGACCTGGGAAGATGTGTGGGAGGACCTGCCCTCGCAGGTGCGGCTGGAACTTGAAACCGCGCTGGAGGAGCAGGCGGGCCGCAATGAATCGAAACCCGGGGCGACGGCATCTTTATTTGCCGAAGCAGCGGGCGTGGGCTCCGCGCTGCCGCCCATGGGCGACCACGAGCGGTTGGTGATGCAGCACCTGCGGCAGGATGAAGCGCTGCAGTTGGATGAGCTGATCGAGCGGCTTGAAGCCGAGCTGGGGTCCGGCGAGATTTTTACGGCGCTGTTTGAGCTGGAGCTGGCCGGACGCGTGAAGCAGATGCCGGGCAAGAATTACGTAAAGAGCTTTTAACGCTGGCCGGCTGCATCTCAGTCACCATCGGGCACGCCGTACGGCAGGCTCCTGAGCCGATGGGGACTGACCGTCCCCTGCAAGGTAGCGTCAAAGTACGTCCACAATAGCTAACGGATGGGGTGCCTTAGGCGGACCCATTGTTTTGCCATACATGTTCTCCCGAAGGTGACAGCGTATGAAGACACTCGAATTCGCGATGGATAGGAAGCGGCTCTGGTTGGGCACGGTGTGCGCGGCCTTTCTGCTGGTGCTGTTTACCGCGTTTGCCATCGGAGTGCTCGTGGTGCCCGGCAGCCGCGGGTCGACCATCGGCATTCTTGTGTTCTGCGCGTTCGTGGACCTGTTCGCGGTGTGGGGTTTGCGGGCGAACGTCGCTAAGCTGCGCGATCGGACGCCGCAGCTTCTGCTCGACGCCGAGAGTGTAACCGACCGAACCTTGCCGACAGCGAAGATTCCCTGGGCATCGATCCTGTCAGCCCGCGGCACGCAGCGCAGGCGTTCGGGGATTGTGTACATGAATTTGATCGGGTTGACGCTGGTCGATGAAGAGCAGCGTATCGCGCAGCTTTCGCCGGGGCAGCAGAAGCTGGTCTCGGCCAATCGCACGCTCGGGAGCGAAGCTTTCAACGTGAACCTGACCAACCTGCCGATTTCGGCGGAAGACTTCATGGCTTATATGAATGAGAGTCGCGCGCTGGCCGGATTGGCCCCGATTCCTCTGCAGTAAAGGACGTGGCGCAGGCCGCAGCGGTCGATCGAGCTTTGCTCAGGGCCTACGGCGAGCGACCATGAAGCTGTCGTCGAAAAGCGGGTGGCGGCAAGCGTACGACGAGCGGCGCTACCGCTGGCGATTTGGCGCGTCCAATGGAAGCGTAGGCGTCATCCGGTTTGACTTCGCCTTGGCAAGGCGTGTTAGGGTGCATTGAGTTTGGAACTTCGGATTTCGGTCCGGAGCTCGAGCCGCGAGATTTTTCGCGCTCGGTGGGGTTGGTAAGGACTATGAGCAAGAACCTGGTGATCGTCGAGTCGCCTGCGAAGGCTAAAACGATCGGGAAATACCTTGGCAAGGACTACGTGGTGGAGGCCTCGATCGGCCACATCATGGACCTGCCGAAGAACGATATTGGCGTGGAGCTGAAGCGGCGGACCTTTGAGCCGACGCTGATCGTGTCCCCCGGCAAGGAAAAAGTCGTTGCCAACCTGAAGCGGCTGGCGGCCAAGAGCGATGCCGTGTTCCTGGCGCCTGACCCGGACCGCGAAGGGGAGGCGATTGCCGCGCACCTCAAGATGCAGTTGCTGCCGTCGCTGCGCAAAGGGACGACACTGCAGCGCGTCACGTTTAACGAAATCACACAAAAAGCCGTGAAAGCGGCGTTCGGGCAGGCCCGCGAGGTGAACCAGAACCTGGTCGACAGCCAACAAACAAGGCGGGTATTAGACCGGCTGGTAGGCTACCAGATTTCTCCGCTGCTGTGGGACAAGGTGAAGCGTGGGTTGAGCGCGGGGCGGGTGCAAACCGTGGCGCTCCGGCTGATTGTGGAGCGCGAGCGGGAAATCAATGCGTTCAAACCGGTGGAGTACTGGAACATCGATGCCGAGCTTTCTGCCGCTAAAGGCGAAGAGTTTACGGCGCGGATGGTCGGCGTCGCCGGGCAGGCGATTCGGGTATCGAATGGCGTCGATGCGGAAGGCAAGGAGCAGTTCCTGACCAACGCGCTGCCCGACAAGGCAGCCGTCGATGAAGTGATGACGCAGTTGGAGCGGGCCAAGTGGCGGGTACGCTCTGTTGAAAAGAAAGAACGGCAGCGCCGGCCGGGAGCGCCGTATACCACCAGCAAGCTGCAGCAGGATGCGGCCGGTCGGCTGGGCTTCAACGTTCGCCGGACCATGGGCGTGGCGCAGCGTTTGTATGAGGGTATCGAGCTTGGGTCTGAAGGCACTGTCGGCCTGATCACCTACATGCGAACCGATTCGACACGCATGAGCCCGGACGCGATCAAGGACGTTCGCAAGTGGGTGGAGTCGAAACTGGGCGGCAAGTATCTGCCCGCTAAAGAGAACGTCTATAAGACCAAAGGCAGCGCGCAGGATGCGCACGAGGCTGTGCGGCCGACCAACGTCAACTTTACGCCCGACAGCATCCGCAAGTACCTGAGCGATGAGCAGTATCGGCTGTACAAGCTGATCTGGGAGCGCGCGGTGACGAGCCAGATGGTGCCTGCGGTATTCGACCAGACGACCGTCGACATTGAAGCAAAGGCCGACGCTTCGTACGATTTCCGGACGACGGGAAGCGTGCTGAAGTTCGACGGCTTCCTACGCTTTGAGGAAGAAACGAAGAAGCTGCGGGCGCGCGACGCGAAGTCGGCGGCTGAAACGGAAGCCGCCGATCAAAAGCTGGCGGACGCAAGCGCCGACGGCGACGGCAGCGAGGCGGCAAAGGACTCCACCAGCGAAGACAGCTCGGCGGACCGGCGCTTGCCGGCCCTGAACCACGCGCAGGCGCTGACCCGCGTGGGGCTGGACCCGCAACAGAAGTTTACGCAGCCACCGCCACGCTTCAACGAGGCGAGCCTGGTGAAAACGCTTGAAGAAAAGGGCATTGGGCGACCGTCAACCTATGCGTCCATCATCAACACGATCCAGGAGCGCGACTACGTCAAGAAGCTGAAGGCACGGCTGGTACCCACCGAAATCGGGATGGTCGTGACGGAGCTGCTGGTCAAGAACTTTCCCTATATCTTCGAAACCGGCTATACCGCAATGCTTGAAGGCGAACTGGATGAGGTGGAGGGCGGCAATAAAAAGTGGACTGAACTGCTCGACGGCTTTTATGGGCATCTCGAAGATGAACTGAAGGTGGCCGCCGACAGCATGGAAGACATCAAGGCCATGGAGCAGGAAACCGACGAGACCTGCGACAAATGCGGCGCGCCGTTGATTCTGAAGTGGGGCAAGTTCGGCAGCTTTTATTCGTGCTCGAACTTCACCAAGCAGAAGCCGATCACGGTAGCCCTGGGACCGTTCAAGAAAGATCCCAAGGCGATCATCAAGAAGGTGACCGACGCGTTCCGCTTTCCCATGCACGTGAAAGCGATGACCGACGAGATGACGGATTTCAGCCAGGAGGTCGGCGACAAGGCGACGCTGTTGAAGACGCTGCAGAGCGCGGTGGGCAAGGGCAAGAAGCTGATTGTCGAGCCCGACAACTGCGACTTTACCAAGGAAAACTTTTCTGCCAAGCCTGACCTGACGACCCCCGGAGCCGACGAGGGTGAGCAGGAAGATGAGGCCTGCGATAACTGCGGGCGCACCATGGTGCTGCGCAATGGGCCTTGGGGACCGTTTATGAGCTGCCCCGGGTATAACGAAGACCCGCCGTGCAAAACGATCCGCAAGCTGACGCAGAAGGTGCAAACCAAGCCACCGGTAGTGCTTGAAGAGCCATGCCCGAAGTGCGGCAAGGCGCTGCTGCTGCGTGACGGCAGCTATGGCGAGTTCATCGCATGCTCGGGCTACCCTAAATGCAAGTATGTGAAGCAGGAGCTGCTCGAAGTGCCGTGCCCCAAATGCGGCAGCGAGGTGGCTGTCCGCAAAACCAAGCGAAATACGACCTTTTACGGCTGCACGCGGTATCCGAAGTGCGATTTCACGAGCAACCAGTTGCTCGTCAACGAGACGTGCCCCAAGTGCGATTCGGCCTACCTGGTCGAGTACGACAACGCTGAGGGAACCTACTACGTGTGCCCGAACAACCGTGACATGCTGCCCAAGCGGCGGCCGAAAAAGGGCGCACCGGCAGAGGAGCCCGCTGCTCCGGCATGTACTTTCGAACGGAAGGTTGGGCCTCCCAAGCCGAAGGACGAAGCGGCACCAGTTACCGAGCTAAAGCGGCCAGACCCGGAAAAAACGAGGCCGATGGTGCAGGCGGTCGCCTAGTTCGTTGGGAATGGATCGATAGCGGGACGTATGGAGAATGGGAGCGAGATGCCCCCTTTCTCCCGTTTCTCGTATATTCGTGCTAGTATCGATTTGGGTACGCGGCTCAGGCTGCGGCGAAAGTGTCGGAAGCGCATTCCGGCAGCTCTCGTATCTGACTGAATGACTGGAAGGTACTATGGCCAAGGCAATCTGGAATGGACAGACACTCGCGGAAAGCGAGAAGATTCAAACCGTTGAAGGGAATGTATATTTCCCTGAAGAAGCCGTCAATCGGTCTTTTCTCAAGTCGAGCTCGACGAGTTCGAATTGCCCCTGGAAGGGCAGCGCGCGGTATTACACCGTGATGGTCGACGGCCAGGAAAACCCCGATGCAGCCTGGTATTACCCGAATCCAAAGCCTGCGGCGATGGCCGTGAAGCACCATGTCGCCTTTTGGCGCGGTGTGGAAATCGTGAACGCGTAGCGAGTGCGTTCAGCAGCAGAGGCTCCCTTTTGGGGAGCCTTTGTCGTTTGCGGTTAAGACCTAGGTCGGCGCATTTCCTCCTGCCGCATGGGCATGGCGTCAATAGTGGAGCGAAGCGCTTCCCAGGAAACTGGCGAGTTCGCACGAAGCTTTTCGCCGCCGTCCTTGCCGAGCAGAAGGACGGTGAAGCGGGCAGGGTCGACGTGGAAGCGGCGGCGGGCCTCCTGTTCCTCCAAATGGACAAAAATGGCTGAGGGTAAGGATGTTTTCTGCGGAAAGGCGTCGGAAGGCAGACCGATGACGACGACGTCGCGGTCGGTAAGCTCCTTGCTGTGGTCGACCAGTGCCGCCATCTGGCCGGCAACCTGAGGGTCGCTCGGCCGAGGACTGAAGACCAGCAAGGGACGTGATGTGTTGCGGAGATGGGCGAGCGTCGTGAGGGCAGGTTCGGTGGCCATGGGCGCGGTGAGTGGACCGAAGCTGAGCAGAAAAGCCGCGATGGTCAGAGTCGATGACATACAAATTCGATGCTGACTGTGGTCTTACTGCCTGGTGCCGGACCACTCCAGGTACGAGTGGTACTCATCGGAACCCGGGGCGGTGCCCTGAAATTTGCCGGTCATCACGGCTTTCGAGCCGTCGCCTTCAAGGTGGTAGACGAGACGAAATTTCGGCGCGGTCGCGGGACCCTGAGAGTCGAACACGGCCGTGTGCGGATCGGGCGTGGTGAGGGTGTAGTAGATGACGTGACCTTCGTTGTCGAGGTAGAGCGCGAACAGCGACGATCCGTGGATGACGGCGCCGTGTGGGTCGGGAAACACGGTGAGCTGGTCGTGGTGGTTGCAGTCGAACGTCTTGGGCCCCTTACAACTATCGAGCGAGCCGGTGCGCTGAAGCGCATGGCCGCCAAGGTCGAGCGAGAACGTGTAGGTGCCAAGGGCGCTCGCGCCGGAAGTTCCGGCGGCAGGGTTCGTGCTGGCAATCCAGGTGCCGAGCAGGAAGTGAAGACTGGCGAGCGGGGTTCTGCGCGGCGGGATTCTGCGCGATAAGGCCGACAGGGGCAGCAAACGGAAGGGCGGCGGCGAAGAGCAAGGCGTGAACGTGGCGGTGCATGCGGCCAGAATAGCAGCGCTCGGCTTGTGGCGGAGCGCAATGTTGCGCATTCCTTGCGGTGTCGTGGGGAGTGCGATGAGGCAAGCTGACCGTAGCGGCGGAAATCGCGTCCTATAGCCTGTCGCAGGGGGAGTCGCTTGGCGGAACGGGGAAGCATGCAGGACGCGGTCCTTTCGGAAGGGATTCCGGCGGAGAAAACGACGTCGACTCGCGAAACAGTGGGCATCCTGGTGGAGGACCCCACGTATCGCCGGCTGCTCGAAGGAATTGCCCGCCATCTGGAACTAACTCCGCAGATCCTGACGGCAGACGACCTGCGCAGCGACACCGTGCTGCAGTTCGACAAAGCGTTCTATACGACGAAGGGCATCTCCGGCACGGGGTTGGGGTCTCTGGATCAGTAGTGAGATGGTGCAGCGGCACCGCGGGCGCATGGGGGTGCTCAGCCGCGAAGGGGTGGGAACGGTGTTTGCGCTGTTCTTGCCGTTTCAGGCGGTGGCCGGGGAAGAGGAGCGGTCTGCGTCGAGCATCATCGATTGGCGCATCTGTGG
>CALMON010000159.1:10260-34134 GCA_937871785.1 uncultured Granulicella sp. | reverse complement strand
GTGACGGGCTTGTCGCCATCGTTGGTGACGATCACGCGGATGGGCAGGAAGCCGTGGTGCGCGTAGTCGAGCCGCGTGTCTGGAACGAGCGAGGTGATGTCGGCGGGCTCGGCGGCTATGGTCACGTGCTCGGCGTCGTGCGTTTCGTGCTCGGGATACTGCGCGGCGGGCTGCGCCGGCGTGGGCTTGCGGGCCTTGTCGGCGCGCGCGGCAAGTGCAGCGGCAAGAGTACAGGTAAGCAAGGCGGCGTGGCGGCGCATGGGTCGATTATCCTCTGACGTGACGGTGCGGGCAAAAACCGCCGATTCTGAACAGGCTTCAGGGTCTATATCCCTTCAGGACTGTTAGACGAGGAGAGCGCGGGCTTTGGTGATGGTGCTGTACAGCTTCGTGTTGACTGCGGCGGCGGTCGCGTCCGCGCCGTGGTGGGGATGGAAGCTGCTGCGCGCGCGCGGCTACCGCCGGTGGCTCGCGCGGCGGCTGCGTCCGCTTTCGCCGGAGCTGCGGGCGGCAGTGCGCGGTCAGCGCGTCGTGTGGGTGCATGCGGTGAGCGTCGGCGAAGTTCTAGCGGCGACGCGGCTGGTGGCGGAACTGGAGCAGGCGCTTGGGGCAGGATGGGTGGTCGTGGTTTCGGCGACGACCGAAACCGGCTACGCTCTGGCTCGCGAGCGGTTCGGCGCGGCGCGGGTGTTTTCGTTTCCGCTGGATTTCGCCTGGTCCGTGCGAAGGACGCTGCGCGCGTTGACGCCCGCCGCGCTGTTGCTGATGGAAAGCGAGCTGTGGCCGCGGGTGCTGGAGGAGTGCCGCCGGCGCGGTGTGCCGGTGCTGGTCGCGAACGCGCGGGTCAGCGACCGGAGCTTCCGGCGCGCGCTGCGGGGGCGCCGGGTATGGGGCAGCGTGCTGCGGCGGGTGACGCTGTTTCTCGCGCAAAGCGACGACGATGCGCGACGGCTGATCGCCCTGGGGGCCGCGCCCGACGCCGTACGCGTGGCGGGGAATCTGAAATATGATGTGCGGACACCGAAGGCGAGCCCGATGGCGGAGCTGATTCGGGAAGCGGCCGCGGGCAGGCCGATCCTCGTTGCGGGAAGCACGCTTGAAGTGGCGCAGGCCGAAGAGCAACTGGTGATCGACGCCTGGAAAGGAAAGGTGCGCACCGAACACCGTATGCTGCTCGTGTTGGCGCCTCGTCATCCTGACCGGTTTGGGAGGGTGTACGCCCTTTCCTCTGCTTACCACGCGGTGCAGGCGACCGAGCTAGCTTCGCAGGCCGGCATGAGGCGCGACGATCTCGAGATCATCGTATTGAATACGCTCGGGGACCTTGCCGGTGTGTATGGGGTGGCCTCGATCGCGTTTGTCGGAGGGAGCATGGTTCCAAAGGGCGGCCATAATCCGCTGGAACCCGTGCAGTTCGGCGTCCCCACGGTGATGGGAACGTCGTACGAAAACTTCAGGGACGTTGTGGATCGTCTCGAAAAAGCCGGGGGGTTGGTGACGCTTCCTCAGGATGACGCCCATTACCTGGAAGGGGAACTGCGTGCTCTGATGCTACAACCGGAGTACGGACGGGCGATGGGCGAGCGGGGGCGGCAGGTGTTTGACGAGCAGCAGGGGGCGACGGCGCGAGTGGTCGCGGCGGTCGTTTCTTTCGTGCAGGATGCACAGGTGCGGCGGTGAACGTGCGCCGGCCGTGGGCACGGCCGCTGGTTCCGCTTTACCGGGCGGTGCAGGCGGTGGCGTCGCAACTGCGTCGTCCGGCGCGGCGGCTGGGATGGCCGGTGGTCAGTGTGGGATCGATTTCGGCTGGCGGCGCCGGCAAAACGCCAGTGGTCATCGCGCTGGCGGAAATGTTCACGGCCCGGGGCTGGGACGTCGACGTGCTAACACGGGGGTACGGCCGGCTGGGCCGGCTGACGAGCAAGGTGGTCGTCGATATGGATGCTGCGGCTCATTTTTTTGGAGATGAGCCGGTGCTGATCGCGCGCCGGACGGGGGTCCCGGTGTGGGTGGGGGCGTCGCGGTTCGATGCCGGCCGGGTGGCGGAGGCGCGGCCAGTGGAGCGGCCTGCGGAAGGCTGGATTCGCAGCACGGGCAATCACGACCGTGATCGGCGTGAGGAGGGTGGCGACGCGGATCGTGGCGTCAACACGCGAGGCACTGCGGGGAACGACCCAAAAAGCCCGGGAACCGGCACTCACATTCCTTTCGGCGAAGACGGTCGTCGGCAGGTGCATCTGCTGGACGACGGCTTTCAGCATCGGCGGCTCCATCGTGACTTCGACGTGGTGCTGGTCACCGCCGAAGACCTCGACGACCTGCTGCTGCCGGCGGGCAACCTGCGTGAGCCGGTCGAAACGCTGCGCCGGGCGGATGCTGTCGTCATCCGCACCGAAGAAGCGGAGCAGGTCGAAGAGCGGCTTCTGCGGCTGTTGCGGGCCGGGCCTTCTCGTTTGGCGCGCCCGGCTTCTAAGCAACCCGGGCGCGGTGCGATGGCGCGGCCGGAGGCGTTTCCGGAAGAAGAGTTCAGCGATGCGCCCGTGCCGAGCCCGAGGCCGTCGGCGCTGGTGGGGGTGGAGGCGCTGGTGTGGCAGGTGCGGCGGACGCTGCAGTTTCCGGCACCGCTGTTCTGCTTCGGCGCGGGGCTGCGGCCCATGGCGTTCTGTGCGATCGCGCGGCCGGAAGGGTTCGCCGCCATGCTCGATGCGGCGGGGTGCGGTGTGGTCGAAACGATGTTTTTCGCCGACCACCACCAGTACGACCTCCACGATGTGGAGCAGATCGTGCGGGTGGCGAAAGGCCTGAACGCCAGTGGGCTGGTGACGACCGACAAGGATGCCGTGAAGCTGCGCGGCGAGCTGTGGCAGCGGCTGGAAGCCGGGGTAGGGCCGCTGATGGTGGCCGAACTCCAGGTGGAATTTGTGTACCCGGAGCGGGTGATGCGCGAGCTGGAAGCGCGGCTGTTCTCGGCGGCTGCGTCTGCCTCGGGTTTTCCGGATTCCTCGGAGGCCGCCGGCGTATGAGAGTCCTGATTGTGCGCGTGGGCGCGATGGGCGATGTGCTGCACGCGCTGCCGGCGGTGGCCGCGCTGCGGCGGGCGCGACCGGGCTGGGAGATCGGCTGGGTGGTCGACCCGCGCTGGGCTCCGCTGCTGGCCGACGGCGACGCCGCGGCGGGGCCGCACGTGACACGGTTGCATCTGGCGGACACGAAGCTTTGGAAAGCCGGGCCGCTGCGTTGGAAGACGCTGCGGTCCATCGCGCGGCTGCGGCGGGAGTTACGCGTGGCTCGGTATGACCTGGCGGTCGACCTGCAAGGGACGCTGCGGTCGGCGGTGATCGCGCGGATGAGCGGAGCGCGCGAGATTTCGGGGTATGCCGACCCACGCGAACGCGCGGCGGCGCGGCTGTACCGGACGCCCGTTCCGCGGGAAGGCGCGCACGTCGTACTGCAAGGGCTGCACCTGCTGGCGGCGGCGACCGGGGTGCCGCTCGAAGCCGGGCCGGTGCAGCTTCCGCGCGCGGGCTGGGCAGAGGCCTGGGCGGAAGGCGAGGCGGTGCTCGCGCGGCCGCTGCTGGTGCTGGGAGCAGGCGCTGGCTGGGGCGCAAAGCAGTGGCCGGCGGAGCGGTTCGGCGAGCTTGCCGGCCGCATGCGAGGGCGCGGGTTCGATGTGGCGGTGAACGCGCCGCGTGCCGACGACGTCGCCGCGGCGGCTGTGGTGGCGTCGAGTGGCGGGGCGGCTCGGCTGGTGGTGTGCAACGTGGCCGGCCTGGTGGCGCTGCTGCGGCGCACGGACCTGTTCGTCGGCGGCGACAGCGGACCGACCCACCTGGCCGCGGCGCTCGGCGTTCCGGTGGTCGCGCTCTTCGGGCCCACCGACCCGGCGCGCAATGGCCCGTGGGGACCCGCGGCGGTGAGCGTAGTGCGGCATGGCAGCTCCGCGCCGAGCTACAAGCGGGTCGCCGAAATAGACCATGGGCTGGCCCGGGTGTCCGTCGAGGAGGTGCTGGCGGCGGTAACGGAGGTTTGTGGCTGGTGAGGAAGGGAGCGGCTTTCTGGAGAGATCGTGGCGCAGGGTCTTGTTCAGTTTTGAGTTCTCAGTGGCGAGTTGTGCGTGGACGGTGATTATTGAATCGGAGGGGGTGTGCGTTCCGTTCGGATTTGAGAGAATAGCGGGATGGAACGGGCCAGGTGGCAGACGATCGTGCGCAGGGTTCGGGTGCCGTTGGGATTCGGGGTGGCGGCGACGTTTCTAGTTTTTGCGCGGCCGGACGGGCGAACGCTGTTGTGGGGTCTGCCGCTGGTGCTCGCGGGGCTCTGGCTGCGGGGCTACGCGGCGGGCTATGTAGAGAAAAATAAAGAGCTTACGGTCACCGGGCCGTATGCGTTTACGCGCAATCCGCTGTACCTGGGGTCCATGTGCCTGACCGCCGGATTTGCGATCGCGGCGGGTCGCTGGTGGCTGGTGGTGCTGGTGGTCGGGCTGTTTCTGCTGATCTATATTCCAACGATCCTGGCGGAAGAGGCGTTTCTTCGCGGTGTCTTTGAAGGCTTTGGTGAATACGCTCGGGCCGTGCCCCGGCTGTTGCCGCGGCTCACGCCGGCCCGGCTCGGGGGCACCCGCGGTCGGTTTGACGGTGAGCGGTACCGGCACCACCGTGAGTACAATGCTGCCATGGGCGCGGCGGCGATTTACGCTGTGTTGGTGGTGAGAATGCTCCTGTTTCGCACGCATTGATGGGCTGCGGAAGCGCGAGATCTGACAGCAGGAGGAGTACCTTTTGAACGCAAAGTTTGGCGGGAATGTTCGATCGGCGGCGGTGTTGGTGGCGGTCCTTGCGGCCGGCGGCTTCCACGCCGACGCGCAGCTTTTCGGGCCGAAGCCGGTGCCCAGGCCGATTCCGGTGCTGCAACCGCCTACCCAGGGCTTCCAGTATCCGGCGCACCAGACGCTGACGTTTTCGGTGGACTTCCGGGTGTTTACCGCCGGGCAGGCGGTGTTTCACCTGGACCAGCAGGGCGACAACCAGGTCATTTCCGCCACGGCCGACACCGTCGGCGCCACCCACATGCTGTTTCCGGTGATCGACAAATTCCAGTCCGGCTTCGACACCCGCACTGGCTGCTCGACCGGCTTCAGCAAGCAGATTTCCGAAGGCCGGCGCAAGATCGCCAGCGAGCTGACGTTCGACTACGCGCACGGCAAGCAGGACCAGCACGAGCGTAACCTCGTCAAGGGCACCGCGACGCAGAAACAGGCGAACATCCCGGCTTGCGTGACGGATTCGCTGTCCGCCATTTTTTATGCGCAGTCGCAGCCCATGTCCGTCGGCCAAACGATCAACTTTCCCCTGGCGGATAGTATGCGCACGGTCACGGTGGGGATGAAGGTGGAAGGGCGTGAAGAAATCAAGACGCCGGCCGGCACCTTCAACACGCTGAAGGTGCAGCCGCTGGCGGACGAAGGCGTCGTCAAAAATCGCGGGCACATCTGGATCTGGTATACGGACGACGCGCGCCACATTCCGGTGCAAATCCAGGCGCGGCTGTTCTGGGGGACGATCACGTTTCATCTGCAATCGATTGAGGTGAAGTAAGGCGTTTGCGCGCGCACTGGCATCAGACGGCAGAAGAGCAACAAGCAAGCGAGGAACGGGATGAGCGAAGCGCTGGAGAATGTGGAACCGCTGAAAGACGATAAGGACCTGCTCGATGACGCCGACCGGATGGTGACGGTGGGTCGCTTTATGGACCCGACCGAAGCGCAACTGGCGCGGACGGCTCTTGAAGGCGGCGGGTTCGAGGTGTATCTGCAGGGCGCGAACGCCAGCAGTCTGTACCCCGGGACGCTGTCGACACGACTGCTGGTGAAGAAGGAAGACAAGGCGGCGGCGGAAGAAATGCTGCAAACGCTGGAGTCCGGCGCGATGGGGCCCGAAGGAGACGACGCGGAATGAGCGTGTCGGGCAAGGCGGGTGCCCGGCCCAGGGCGGTGGTGTGCCTTTCGGGAGGCATGGATTCCACCGTGTGCGCGACCCTGGCGGCGCGCGAATACGAGAGCTACGGCCTCCACTTCAGCTATGGGCAGCGTACCGAAGCGCGTGAGTTGCAGTCTGCGCGGGCCGTGGCGAAGGCCGTGGGCCTTCAGGACCTGATGGAACTGGAAACCGATTTGTTCCGGCGCATCGGCGGGTCGGCACTGACGGATGCTTCCATTGCGGTGCCCGAAGCGGCTGTGGAAGAAGATGCCGCCAAGCGCACCGGGGATCAGGTTCCGGTCACCTACGTACCCTTTCGCAATGCTCATTTTTTAAGCGCGGCGGTAAGTTGGGCGGAGGTTCTCGGGGCAGGGACTGTGTTTCTGGGGGCTGTCGAGCAGGACAGCTCCGGCTACCCGGACTGCCGTCCGGCGTACTACGACGCGTTCAACCGGCTGATCCGCGAAGGCACGAAAGATGGCGAGATTTCGGTCGTGACGCCGCTCATCCGGCTGCGAAAAAGTGAGATTGTGAAGCTGGGAGTTGAACTTGGCGCTCCGTTACATGTAAGTTGGTCGTGCTACTCGGGGGAAACGGAGGCCTGCGGTGTATGCGAAAGCTGCGCGTTGCGTTTGCGCGCGTTTCGCGAGGCCGGCGCGGTCGATCCGATACCGTACAAGGTGCCGCAACAGGCGTAACGCCGCGAGTTCAGACAGGGAAAGAAGGTTGGGATGCGAGTGATGAAGGTGCTAACGGTAGCTGGGATGGCGCTGGGCGCGATGCTGGGTGTGGGTGCGACGAATGGCGGCGTGGCGCAGGCGCAGGCTCCCGCAAGCGTTCATGGACATACGCAGAATCCAGTAGGAGCTCCCATCAAAGGGGCTATGGTGGAGTTTTCGAAGACACTCTCAGGTCCGATAAAGGATCGTGTGTGGACCTACAAGTTCGCGGTCGACGCGAGCGGCGACTACAAAGGTACAGGCATCATTCCGGGTGAGTACTCGAGCGCGCTGTTCGCGGACGACAAAACTCTCGATATTGTCGACAGCATCAAGTTTGCTCCGGGTGAGGACAAGCAGTTCGACTACGATCTCAGCCGCCAGGCGTACCTCGATAAAATGACGCCGGAAGAAAAGGCGCAGCTTGAGGATTACAAGAAAAAGGCCGGCGCGGCCATGGACGCGAACAAAGTCATCGCGGGGCTGAACAGCACCTTAAAGACGGTGCGCGCGGACCTGACAGCGGCCTCGCCGACGCAGGGCGATGTAAGCAAGGACGTCAGCTCCATGAAGGACGCGACCACCGCCAAGCCCGATGAGGGCCTGCTCTGGATCACCTACGGTGACACCCTGCAGGCGCAGGGAGACCATCTCGCCAAGGCCGATCGCGACCAGAAAAAGGCGCCTACCTCCGACCCGGACGTGACTTCGACCTACACCAGCGCCGTGGACGCCTACAAAAAGGGCATCGATCTGAACGCGGCGTCTAAAAAGCCGACGCCCGTCGACGCCGCTGTGGCCTACAACCAAATGGGCAATCTGCTGGCGAAGCTCGGCAAGCCGCAGGATGCGGTTTCTGCCTTCGATAACGCGGCCAAGCTCGATCCCGCGAAGGCTGGTATGTATTACGGTAACGAGGCGGCCAACCTGTTCAACAGCGGTGCGACGCAGGAAGCTGCAGATGCCGCCACCAAGGCGATCGCCGCCGACCCGACCCGGCCGGACCCGTATTTCGTTCGCGGGCAGGCTTTGATCACCAAGGCGACAGTGGATAAAGCGGGCAAAATCGTCGCTCCTCCGGAGTGCATCGACGCGTACCAGAAGTATCTTGAGCTGGCCCCGGAAGGCAAGTTCGCTCCGCAGGTAAAGGAAATACTGCAGAGCATGGGTCAGACGATCAACACAAAGTACAAGGCCGGCAAAAAGTAGATCTGCAGGCGCTGGAGCGAGGCCCTGACCGACCGGTTGGGGCCTTCCTTTTTTGCACGCTCGATTTAGGCATGCGCAGGGCCGAGGAGACATGAAGCATGGAAAAGGTATTGAGCTTTCCGGAAGCTCTGGACGTGGTATTGGCGCAGGCGCGGATCGTCGCGGTCGCTGGGGCTGAGGGCTTGACGGGGTCGGCTCAGGCCGCGGAAAGCAACGCGATGGAGCGTGTGCCGCTGGCCGAAGCCGCTGGCCGCGTGCTGGCCGAAGCCGTTGTGGCGGATCGCGATCAGCCTCCGTTTGCGCGGTCCACGCGCGACGGCTTTGCGATGCGGGCAGCCGACGCGAGCGGTACGCTCCGGGTGCTCGGCCTGTTGAAGGCAGGGCAGGTTTGGCAGGGCGAACCGGTCGGCGCGGCGCAGGCGGTGGAAATCATGACCGGAGCGCCGCTGCCCTCGGGCGCCGACGCCGTCGTCATGGTGGAGCACGGCGAGTCGCTCCCGGGCGAGCAGTTTCAGCTTGCTGCCGGCCGCGAACTGCGCATGGGTGAAAACGTGGTGCCGCAGGGGGCGGAGGCGCGGGCCGGAGCGGCGGTGCTGCGGGCCGGCACCGTGGTGTGTGCCGCTGAAATCGCGGTAGCCGCCAGTTGCGGCCTCGCCGAGCTGCCGGTCTGGCGCAAGCCTCGGGTCGCGATTGTTTCGACCGGCGACGAGCTGGTCGAGCTTGGCGAGGGGATGGAGCCGTGGCAGATTCGCAATTCAAACAGCCATGCTCTGGCGGCGCTGGCGCGTGCGGAAGGCGGCCAACCGGGGCGGCTCGCGATCGCGCGAGACACGCGGCAGGATGTCTGGGAGCGCCTGGCGCAAGGCAGCCTGTGGGACCTGCTGGTGCTTTCGGGCGGCGTGTCGATGGGCAAGTACGATCTGGTCGAAGAAGTTCTTGCCGAGTTCGACGCGGAGATTTTCTTCACGGGTGCCCTGATCCAGCCGGGCAAGCCGATCGTGTTTGGCCGCCTGCCGAAGCGCGGCGGCACGGCCGTCAAGGGCGATCCCGCATGGCAGGGTGAGTGGACGTACTTTTTCGGGCTGCCCGGCAATCCAGTCTCGACGCAGGTGACGTTCGCCCTGTTTGTCGCGCCGCTGCTACGCGCGCTGGCGGGTCAGGCCGTCGCCGGACCGCGCTTTGCCGAGGCGCGGCTGGCGGAAGACGTCGCGGGTGGAGCGCGGGTGACAAGATTTCTTCCGGCAGAGGTGGTAAGCGCGTGGGATGGCGTCACGGTGCGGGTGGTCGGTTGGCAGGGCTCGGGCGACGTGGCGGCCAACGCACGAGGAAATGCGTACTGCGTGCTGCCGGCGGGGGTGACTCACTTTTCGGCGGGGGAAACCGTGCGGGTGCTGTTGCGTTCGCGGTGATCTGGCTGCGGGCCCTTCCTATTCGGGGAGGTCCCTGCGATACTGGAACTGTGCCCGAGCTCTGTCCAATTTGCCACGGTATGGGAATGCGCATTGCCGAGCGGAGCGATGGCGTGCGGACGGCTGAGGAATGTAGCTGTCGTGTAGAACGTCGCATTGATCGTTCGGTGGAGCGGGCGAACATCTCCAAACGCCATCAGCATTGCAGGTTAGACAACTACGAGCCCCATTATGCGGGTGCCAATGGGTCGCTTTCCGAGGCGCTGAGGCGGTCCAGGGAGTTTGTGCGCGAGTACCCCGTGGGCACCATGGAAACAGGCCTGCTCTTCGTCGGGGGGTACGGGGTCGGCAAGACGCATCTCGCGGTCAGCATCCTGCACGACCTGATCGTCACGAAGAACGCTAAAGGCATGTTCTGCGATTACAGAACTTTGCTGAAGCAGATTCAGGATTCTTACGGTCGCAGCGACGTTTCCGAACGGCAGGTGCTCGCTCCCATCTTCGAGGCCGACGTTCTCGTCATCGATGAACTGGGCGCGGCAAAGCCGACAGAATGGGTTTGGGACACGGTTCAGCACATCCTGAACACGCGCTATAACGATCGTCGGACGACCATTATCACCACGAATTATCCCAACGAGAAAGAGCTCCAGATGGGGGCCTGGGATCACCTGCCCACGAATCGGCGAGACGCGCAAAAGGCCATGTACCGGGACAATCTCGGCGACCGCATCACTGAGCGTATGCGTTCGCGACTGCTGGAAATGTGCGTCGTCGTTGAGATGAACGGGAAAGATTATCGTGAATCGGAAGGCCGGGCATCGTTTGCGACCCGAAGTGGAATGTATGCGGACATGCCGGACCCGGGGCCGCCGAAACAGCCTAGACCTGGCCGGATAAAATTTACGTACCGAGAGGCAGAGGCGTCACCCGCAGATCGCGGTCCTGTAGAGGAAGTGCCAGTCGGTCCGGCACGGATGGGTAAGGCTGCTCGGCTGCGCAGTAACAGCGGGACCGACTGACGAGTCCATTCCCGGATGCCGGGTGGGGCAGCGCTGAGCGACACGCGTAGGAAGCGTCTTGCGCGCGCAACTTCGATTGATATGATCCTCGCATGAGTACCGCTCCTCGCCCCCAGCCTTCCGGCATGTTTTCCGAGCCGCCCGTCGAAAAGACGTTTCCGTGGACGGCCGTAGCCATCGCCGCAGCGGCCGTGCTGATTCTGCTAGGCGTGCTGATCGCTCTCGGGCGCACGCACGGGTCGGCGAGCAACAGTGTTCGGCCGCTTGCGCCCTATGCGGCGCAGCTCGCCGTTACCGACCTGCAGATGAGCGAGTCGACCTCCGTAGGTAACGTGAAGCAGACCTACATCGACGGCAACGTCACCAACACCGGGTCGCAAACCGTCACTGGCGTTCTGGTGCAAACGCTGTTTGCGAACGACGAAAAGCTGGCTCCGCAGGTGGAAACCGGGCCGCTGATGCTGATCCGCTCGCGGCAGCCGTATATCGACACGGAGCCAGTGAGCGCCGACCCTCTGCCACCCGGGGCTAAACGTGAATTCCGCCTGACGTTCGAGGCGATCGGCAGCAACTGGAACCAGACGCTGCCTGAAATTCACGTCGTTTCCGTGGGCACACGATAGTTTTCTACAGGGAAAGCAATCCAAGTATTCAGGACTTTCGTTCTTCTGGTAGACCGAAACGCCTGGCAACGTTTTCGCCGGGCTGGTCGGTCGCAGGTTTGCCGCATGCGGTAAAAACCGTAGCGGTAATGAGCTCTCCTAACCAGAGAGAACCAAGGCAGATTGGCCCCCAGCAATGGGGGCCCTTTTTTTGCCCCGTCGACGGGAGCTACCCGGCGTCTTCCTTGGCGAGGCACTCGATTTCGACCATCGCCTCCCGCGGCAGCGCGGCGACCTGCACGGTGGAGCGCGCCGGCGGAATGGCTCCGTGAGCGGCGAAGTACTTAGCGTAGACCTCGTTCATCGCGGCGAAATCCTTCATATCCTTGAGAAACACCGTCGTCTTCACGACGTGGATAAAGTCGATGCCCGCTGCGGCCAGAACGGCTTTCAGGTTTTCGAGCACGCGGGTGGTCTGCTCGGTGATGCCTCCGGCCACCAGGTTCCCCGTCGCGGGGTCGATGGGGATCTGGCCGGAGGTGAACAGCGTGTCGCCCACGCGAATGGCCTGCGTGTAGGGGCCGATGGCGGCGGGAGCGTCCTTGGTGGAAATGGCGGTCTTGGTAGGCATACCGCGATTGTGCTCTGGGAACGTCATGCCATGCAAATATTCCGAACACCGAGGTGGCGGTGCCACGGTGCTATGCATCTGAATACGCGAATCGCTGATAGCACGCGATATGCCGAGGAGGCACACATGGGACTTTTGGATTCGATTGAAGGTATGGTTCAGGACGGAATGGGCGCAGGTAGCCAGAACACGAACGCGCAGGTCGCGGGCGGGCTGGCGCAGGAGCTGCAACAGCATCCGGGAGGCCTGGGGTCGATCCTCAGCAGCTTCCGCAATAACGGTCTGGGCGCCCACGCCGATGCGGTACAGAATGGGCAAGCTCCGCAGATGTCGCCGCAAGACGTGCAGACGGGTCTGGGTGGTACGAGCATTATCGACAACGTGGCTGGACGTCTCGGCATGTCGCCCGAAACCGTGAAGATCGGCATGGCCGCTGCTTTGCCGATGATTCTGGCGCACATGTCGCAGAACGGCGGGCAGGCTCCGCAGGGCAGTGTACTGACGAGCATGTTGTCGAAATATATCTAGAGCTATGCGCTGTGGGTCGGTGGTTCGGTCGCAGTCGCCAGTTGGTGTCGGCCTGGAAGAAGCCGAGGAGCTGGCGGCAGCTGCATGTGCGGCTGTCGAGGCTGGTAGAGGATGTGCTGCACTCGTCCGAGACAGGCGGGCGCGTCGCTGCGCGGGAGTGGCTGCAGGCCTAAGCGTTGCGTCGCGCAAGGGGTGTGTCGGACGAAGTTGAGGAAGGGGCGCTCCTTCGGAACGCGTCTACCTCAAGCCAGCCAACACACCCTTGCGATCTGACTTACCGGCTACGGCGGCCGGAGCTGCGGCCACCGTTGCCGGAACCTGAGCGCGATCCGAAACCCGAACCCGCGCGCTGGCCCGAGTGCGAACGGCCGTGGCCGCCGGTGGACGATCCCTTGGGCTGCTTGGGCGCGGTCTGGGGGCCGTGCTGCGGTGCTGAGGGCGTGCCATCGGCGTTCTTCCACGAGCGCGTTTCCATCTGCAGCAACGCAGACATGTCGTCCTTCTGGAAGTCGATCGGCTTATTGCGCTCTTCGCGGGCGAGGCCCTTGTCGGCGATGCGCCACTCGAACTGGATCTTCAACTCGCGCTCCAGCTTGCGAGCGTCGGACTTTTCAAGCGGCGTAATAAACGTGGTGGCGACACCTTTGGCTCCCGCTCGTCCGGTACGCCCGATGCGGTGAACGAAGTCGTCCGAGCCGTTGGGCAGGTCGAAGTTGACCACATGCGCGATGTGCGACACGTCGATGCCGCGAGCGGCCACGTCGGTCGCGACCAGGATGCGGGATTTACCCAGGGTGAAGCTCTTCAGGGCAGCCGTACGCTGCGACTGTGAGCGGTCGCCGTGGATGACTTCAGTCGAGTGGCCGAGCTTGTCGAGCTTGCGCGCGATGCGGTCGGCACCGTGCTTGGTGCGTGAAAAGACGAGGTAGGTGCCTTCTTCTTCGTTCAGCATCTTGTCGAGCTGCGCGAGCTTCTGGTCCTGCATGACGGTGTAGACGCGCAGCTCCACGCGGTCGGACGGCTTCGAGGTCTGGCCGATTTCGACGCGGACGGGCTTTGATACGTAATCCTTGACGATCTCGCGGATGTTGGCGTCGAGCGTGGCTGAATAGCACATGGTCTGGCGCGTCTTGGGCACGGCCTGCACGATGCGCTTGATGGCTGGGAGGAAGCCCATGTCCAGCATGCGATCCACTTCGTCGAGCACGAACATTTCCACTTCGTCGAGCCGGATGGCGCGGCGGCGCAGGTAATCTTCAAGCCGTCCCGGGGTGGCGACGACGAGGCGCGGACCGCGCGAAAGCTGGTCGAGCTGGTTGCCTTCGGACAAACCTCCGCAGACGAGCACGGCGTCGTTTTTCGCGGTAGGTACGAGCTTGTGATAGGCCTCAAGCACCTGCATGGCGAGCTCGCGGGTGGGCAGCAGAATGAGCGAACGGATGGGGCCGCGCTTGCCCTTGCTGGACACCGGATGAGCGTCCATTTTCTCAATCATCGGGATCAGGAAGCTGAGCGTTTTGCCGGTGCCGGTGGAGGCGGTGGCCAGGATATCGGCGCCTTCAAGCGCGGGAGGGATTGCGCCGGCCTGCACGGGAGTGGGCGTCACAAAATTCGCGGCGGCGAGGCGGCTTTTGAGCGAGTCGGAGATGTGGAAGTCGCTGAAATGGACAGCCTTGGCGTCTTCATTGGTGATGCGGCGGGTGGGTGCAAGCGGTTCAGGGTTCAGGATCGATTCGAGCGTAAGCGTGGACAAGGTTTTCCTTAGGGTTCTGCGGGTGCTTGGCTGCGTGGTCGCGAGAGCGACGGCGCGGGCCGGGCGAAGGTATGCAGAAGACGCTGTGGGCGGGCATCCGATGCGGATGGAGTCGCTGAGCGCGTCATGGATTCTCAAAATCAGCGTTGCTTCGAGGGTTGTCCTGAAGCGCTGCTGCTGCACGGCGAGGCTGGTTCCGTTTGAACAAGCCTGCTAGCCAGAGCAACCAACGCGTTTGGGGCGGTGGAAGAGGGTGAAGCGTTTCGCGTGAAGCCTTGGGCGGCTCGCGGTCTCTGGCCAGACTCGAATCCATTCGGAGTCATCTGCCCGCGTGTGCCCTGCGCCTGGTGCATAAACTGCGATCCCATGCGCAAGAACAGAGTAACACGGATGCGCCGCCCGCACACGTCGACTCCGTTCCCGTTACGGCTTGGTGATCGGACGGGGCCGCAGATAGCGTCCGCGGCGAAACAGGTGCCGCAGCACCGCTTCCGCCGCGCGGGTCAGCTTATTGAGTGGCGAAAGCACGGCGTACACTGCCTTCGCCAGGGGCAGGGGCAGGTCCGAAACCGTCCACACGAACAGCCAGTAGCGCCAGTTTCGGCGAAACACATGGCGCAGGTCGGCGGCGAAGTTTTCCGCCAGCAGGTCTGGGTGCTGGCCGCGGCGGATCTCCATAATGGCTTCAAAAAACCAATAGCGCAGGGTGCTGTTCATAAGTGCATCGGCCAACTGCGGCTCGCCGCCGAGATAGCTGCGCGCAATCCGGTCCAAGCGCACGCCAAACACTTCACAAATACCCCAGCCTGCGGAGTTGAACGACCGGTACGCCACCAGACGCTGCCAAACGTACAGAACCGACATGCGCCGATGAATCAAGGGAAGCAGCCAGCCAAGCTGCATCAGGTTGGTGTTGTTGAGCGAGTCGATCGGCGGATGCGGCGTCGCAAGCAGGCGATTCTTGTTGACGAAGACCCCGCTCAGCAGACTGATAAGCGCATTGACCTTGCCCATGAAGTAAACGCCGTCGGTAACGACCTCGGCAAAGCGTCCGAGCTTGTCTTCAAGCACCGCGACCGGGCGCTGACCGGCGATCAGCAGCGGCTCGGTACCGTCTTCGCTGCGGAACCCGATGCTGGAGAAAAAGCCCATGTCGACGTCCGCCTGGGTGAGCAGCGAAAGGAGGTCGGGAATGGCGTTGGGCAGTAGGAGGTCGTCGTCTCCGAAAACCCAGACATATTGACCCAGTGCGAGATTGAAGCATTGCAGAAAATTGCCGTCGGATCCGATGTTGGTGGCATTTCGGACGTACCGGACCGGAAGACCGCGCTCCTGAAACTCGGCGACCAGAGACTCCGTGTGGTCATCGGAGCAATTATCGGAAACGATCAGCTCAGCCATACCGTGTGGCAGCGCGGTGAACTGCGGCAACAGAACGGCAAGCAGGCTTTCCAGGTACCGGGCGCGGTTCCAGGTTGGAATTGCCAGAGTGAGAACCGGCTGACCGGGCTGACGAGACGTCGGGAGAGTCGCGGATACGGCGGCGGCGAAGCTCATGCGCGTACCTCAGCGGTAGCAGCCGGAGCATGCCAGATGCGCCGCCATTTCAGGAAGGTGTACGTGCCGCATCCCAGACCGATAACCGCCGAGCCGACACCGAAGCTCCAGGCGACTCCCAGGCCGCCGTAGCGGTGCCCGAGCAGAAAGGCCGCGGGTAACTGGTATACGGTACCCAGCAGAGAGATGAGCATAAATTTCTCCTGCTTGTGCGCACGCAGGTAAATCGCCATGGAAGACACCAACGTGTTCGCCACGAAGCCGAACAGGATGAGGCCCAGCGCGAGGGGCGACAGGAAGCGCGAGGCGTAGTGGTTGCCATGCCGCTCCAGCGCCGCAGCCAGCGACCAGATGACGACGGCGCCGAAAGCGCCAAGACCGCTCGACTGCGCGAGCGCGCGGAAAAAACGGCGATCAAGTTCCACGTAGTCCCGCAGCGCGACCAGCCTGCCGAACGGCGCGGCCTTGGTGTTCATCCAGGCCATGGACACGTCGGCTACTTTTGCCGCGATGCTGATGGAAACGCCCATGCGCCCTGCCTCCACCGGTCCCCAGAGCGGCGCACTGGCCAGCATAGGGGCAAACAGCGGAACGGTCAGGTAACCGGACACCCAGGAAACCGCCATCCGCCATTGCAGCGGCCATATGTCGGTCGCGAACGACGTGCGGTGCTCCCCGGGGTCGTGGCGCAGGACGTTGAGCAGCAGACGGCGATATCGGTAAATAGCATAAAAGCCCGCTAAGGCCTGCCCCAGCAGCATGCAACCCGGAGCATACAAGCCGTGGTGCAGCAGAAGCGCGGTGATGGCCAACAAGGATCCCGTGACGAACTGCGTCAGCCGCGAGCGGGCCACATACGGCACAAAGCCGCAGCCTTCCAGGAAGGAAAAAACGGGGTCGACCTGAAACGTGAAGCTGGCGGCGACGGCCGCGAGCGCCCAGGGTCCGGCCCAGTGCACCACCTGCGTGGTATGGGCGCTGACTCCGAGAAAAAACCACCGGCCACCGGAAAGCAGCACGACCAGCAGAACGACGGCCGCCGAGGTGTACCAGCGCAGAGCTTTCTGCAGAATCGACGACAGGCGGCCGCGCTCGCGGTCCGGACCGGTCACCGTGCCGTCTGCGCTGATCTGCAGATAGGCGCTTTCGTGCGACGCGGTTTGCAGAATAACGAAGGAGAACCCGAGCTCAAAGATAATCTGGATATTTACAAGGGGGTTGATGACGGAGTAATAGCCCTGCTCGACTGGCGTCATATAGCGCAGAATCAGCGTGATGGTGATCGCGGCGGCGAGCGCCGACCATCCGCGGGCCAGCACCGTAAATGCCACAGCACGATCGACGCCGAGCATCCGCAAGAGGCGAAGGACTCCCGAACGCGGAAGCTCCGCCGCTGCTTCGCGTTCAGCGTCAGGTTGCAGCGAAAGAACGTCTGCGGTCGAAAGCGTTTCGGCGGCACCGAGGGAAATGTCTGCGGTCTGCGGCAGTTCCAGCTCTATATCCGTATCCGTGTACGCTCGTGATTCTGTGTCGAAGGGTTTAGCCATCGCTCCATTTCAGCGGCCGAGGAAAAGGACGAGTTCACGGCGATGCTGCCGCTATGGTACCAGCGCAGGCGGCCTGTTGCACCGTGATCGCGACCGTCTTGTCACGTTCGTACTCTGCTGCAGGACGACCAAAAACCGGATGGGTAGGCAAACGCTATGCGGGCTTCTGCCCCACCGCGCGAATGTGCACCGCCGATGCCCAGCCGACGTTTACCGGCGTCGCCTCGATCGCGACCAGCGTCAGCCCCGCACTTTCCACGAGCTTGCCCACAGCTTCTACGCAAAATGAATTGATGTGCTCGTGAATGGCGATCGTGCGTTGCCCGCGCCGAAGCCGCTCACGGTCTTTGTCGGTAAGCTCCTGAGGCGTTTCGATGTACAGATAGCCGCCGGGCGCTACCTTGGTCGCCACGTAGGTCACCAGCCCGAGCGGGTCGACGACGTGCTCGACAACATGCGCAAGCTGAACCAGCGCATAGGTGCCGAGCTCGGCGTCGCTGTGCAGCCGGGTGACGCCGTCTACAGGAACGACGTTTGAAATTTCGAAGACGAACTTTTGGCCCTTGAGCCGCGGCATAAACTTGCCGTCCGAACCGCCGAAATCGAGGATCGTCAGGTCGTCGCTTTCCGGAACATGGGCCTTCAGGAAGCGGGTCGACGCGGTGAGCCGTGTGTCCAGTTCCGCTGTGCTATGGCCAACTTCGGCAACAATACGGGCGTAGCTCGGCTCAAACGCAATACGCTCGCGGTTGTAGCTTTCTTCGCGGTAATCGAGATAAAGGCGGTTGATCGCGTCTTCGCCGAAGGGGATTTTTGTCTGCACAAAGGAGCACGCTTCGCAAAGTTGCACTTCTACCAGGGCGGTTGGCCGGCTGAAGCGCTGCAAAGCGTTCTGCGGCAGGCGCAGGAGCCGCTGAACAGCCTGTTTCCAGCCGCTGGTGGAGCGGGCGACGCCGAGCTTCAGGCCAAAAACACGCTTCAGGAAAAAAGGCGCGACCTGACCGGCAAAGCCGAGATCGAGCAGGCGGACCAGTTCCCCGCAGTTCCTGCAACGGCCCGCCGTGATGCTGTTCGCCATATCGCTCCCCGGACGCGTGCGGCCCCGCTCGCTAGTGTACCTTGTCCTCTGAAAGCTCGATTCTGTGGGAGGGATGACAAAGTCGGTTCAGCCGGCAAAGTAGCCGTTCGCAGCGGCAGCCTCTGCGCTACAGTCTGATTTCACCTCCATGGGCCTGCCGGTTCCGCGACCTGTGCGGCAGGCGGACGCGCCCCTCAGGAGCGTGACGTGCCCCTCGTTTCGAATCGAATCCCAGAATGCTGTTCCCTACGGTCCAATACGCGGTCTTCTTTCTGGTGGTGCTGGCCATTGCCTGGGCCCTGGTGCGCAACAATCTTGCGCACAAGATGTTTCTTCTGGTTGCCAGCTATCTTTTCTACGGCGTGTGGAGCTGGCGGTATGTGCCGCTGCTGTTTCTGGTCTCGCTGTTCGCGGGGCTTGTGGCGCAGCAGATTCAGCGGCGCGGCACCTCCGACAAAGAGGCACGCGAGCGCAAGCTGTGGCTGGTCGGCGGTGTCACCGTTTGCCTTCTGGTACTGGTCTACTACAAATACACCAGCTTTCTGCTGCTGACGCTGCTGGGCCTGTGGGGCGCGGTCGGTCATGCGCCGCAGTGGAACGTGCCCGCGCCGTTTCTGCCGCTGGGTGTCAGCTTCTTTGTGTTTCACGCGATTTCACTGATGGGCGACATCTACAAGCGCAAGCTGCGACAGCCGCTCCATCTGCTCGACGCCCTGCTGTATGTCGCTTTCTTTCCTCAGCTGATCGCCGGGCCCATTCTGCGCGCGTCCAGCTTCATCCCCCAACTATTGCAGCCGCGCGATCCCTTCGGCATCCGCGTGAACCGCGGCTTCGGGTTGATTCTTGCCGGGCTGTTCAAGAAGGTGATCCTGTCGAACACGCTTTCGACGCGGCTGGTGGAGCCCGTGTTCAGCGCGCCGGGCACGTTCCACGGCGGCGACGTGCTGCTGGCTATCTACGGCTATGCGGCGCAGATCTATTGCGATTTCTCAGGCTACACGGACATTGCCATCGGCTGCGCTCTGCTGCTGGGCTACCGCTTTCCACGCAATTTCAACCGGCCCTACACAGCCACCGACCCGCAGGATTTCTGGCAGCGCTGGCACATTTCGCTGTCAAGCTGGCTGCGCGACTACCTGTACATCCCCCTGGGAGGCTCACGCGGCGGCAGCGGCCGCACGTACGCGAACCTGATGATCACGATGCTGCTCGGCGGCCTGTGGCATGGGGCTTCGTGGACGTTTGTGATGTGGGGCGGTCTGCAGGGCGTGTACCTGATCGGGCATCGGCTTTGGGCCGGTTTGCACTCGCCAGGGCTCGACCGGATGCGCGCGACGCGCTGGTGGACCTGGGTGTCGCGCCTGCTGATGTTTCATGCCGTGTGCATCGGCTGGGTCTTTTTCCGCTCGCCGACGTTTGAGCTCGCGCTCAGCGTTTTCAAGCAACTCGGCAGCCGTGGTGCCGTTACCATGGCGAGCGCTCCGGTGGTGCTCACCTTGCTGGGCGGCCTGTTCGGGCAGTATCTGCCGCGGCGCTGGGGCGTCGCGCTGCAAATGGAGGTGGCGCGCTGGCCGATGGCGGTGCGCGGCGCGGCGCTGGCGCTGGGGGTGTTTGCGATCGAGGTGCTGGGACCGACAGGAGTGGCGCCCTTCATTTACTTTCAATTTTGAGGCTCCAAAGAATCCCTCCAGTCTTGCGTGATCGGTTTTCAGTTTTTAGTACGAATCCACTCACAACTCACCTCATGACTCAGAACTGAACACAAACCATTGGTAAGCCTACGACTGGGACCCATGAGCCACACTCGACGATCCTCGACCTTGACGCAACTCGCCGCCGCGATGGTGGCGTTTGCCGTGTGCGCCGCCCTGCTGGAGTCGGGCGGGCTGTTCGACTGGGCGACCCGGCTCGACCTGGGACCTTTACGGACGTTGGCTCTGCCGGTAGCGACGGGGCTGCACAATGCCGTGGCGCGCACGGGGCTCGAAGCCGTGCGGGCAAAGTCGATTACGGCGCTGGCGCGCGCCGGCTGGAGCGACGACCCTGCCGCGGCCGAAGGCGAAACGACCACCGCCGACTCCGGCGCGACTACCGTGACGATCCCCGTGCCTTCGCCCACGAAGCCCGGCGTGGTGCCGGAAACCAAGCTCGCGACGCCGGTCGCCCCCGGGCCGCCGCCGCCCACGGTGCCGCTCGCCGGCGACCCTCCGCTCCTGAGCGTGCTGCCCGCACTGCAGGCGAAAGCGCAGGGGAAACCCCTGGTGGTGGCCTTGGCCGGTGATTCGATGATGGCCGTGGGTCTGGCGGAAACGTTGCTGCGGCAGTCGACCAAGTACCCCAACATCAAGTTTGTGAAGGTGTTCAAGTCGGGAACGGGGCTGGCGCGGCCCGAGGTGTTTAGCTGGGCGCGGGAATACCCTGCCATGCTCGGCGCGGCCAAGCCGGATATCGTTCTGGTCGCCATCGGCGCGAACGACGGGCAGGGGTTCGTCGACAACGGCGTTACCTATCCCTTCGGCAGCGATGGGTGGAAGACGGTCTACCAGCAACGCGTCGCGGCGTACCTGGGGATGATTTCGGCGGGCAACACGCAGGTGCTGTGGCTGAGCCTGCCGCCGATGAAGTCCGAAACTTACGGCTCCAAGATCAAGCTGGTGAACCGCATCGCGTACACCGTCGTGGGGTCCAACCCCGAGGCAAGCTGGTACAGCACGGCGGGTCTGATCGGCAATGCGGACGGCAGCTTCCGCGACTTTGGCGCGGTCGGCGGCAAGCAGACGCGGCTGCGCGCGGCGGACGGCATCCACATGTCGGTGGACGGCGCGTCGCTGATTACCGACAAGCTGCTCCCGTGGCTTTCTCCGCCGGCACCCACGCCTGCCGGCCCCGCCCCGGCGCAAGGAGCGCATCCATGAATTGGAAATCCATGAATTGGAAATCGAGGAATGGGAAATCGAGATTGGCACTGACCCTGCAGCGGCTGGGAAGCTGGGTGGCAGGCGCGGCGATGCTGCTGGGTGCGGGCGCGTCCGCGCAGGAAGCCGACCTGGCGAAAACCTACAGCATCGCCGCGCTCGAAGCTCGGCAGACGCACGGGTCGGTCGATGTGGTCGCGCTGGGCGAAGGTGCTGGCCGCATGTATGCTTTCCTGCCGGCGGAACCGGCGCTCAAAGGGCCTGCGCCCGCTGTCTTTTTCCATCACGGGTGGCAGGGTATGGACCCCAGCCACTACGGCGCGCTGATTGACCATCTGGCGCGCGAGGGCAACGTGGTCCTGTTTCCCGCGTACCAGGAAAGCGACACAACTTCGCCGCAGATCGTCGTGGCCGCGACCGCCGGGGCGGAACGCGCGATGATCGCGGAGCTTGGCCGGCGCGGCATCACGCTGGATGTCCAGCGGGTGGTGTATTTCGGCTATTCGATGGGTGCTGCCATCTCGCTGAACCTCGCGGTCCATGCGGCTGCTGAGCATCTGCCGCCGCCGCAGGCCCTGGTGCTGGCGGCTCCGGGCGATGCCTACCACGTGGCCAAAGGGCCGGATGCGAAGAGCATCATCCCGCCGATGTCCGCGCTGCGGCCCACGCTGCCGGTCGTGATTGTCACCGGGGCCGAGGACCACGCGATCGGCGTACCCACCGGACGCAAACTGGCCGCCGCCCTTTGCACGACCGCACCCGACCGCAAAGTCTTTCTGCTTCTGCCCGGCGATTCGCACGATGGCGTAACGATCCACGCATCGCACGCCGCTCCGGGGGCTCCCGACACGCGCTACGCCATTCCGCTCGTAACGCCGTTGCCGGCGGTGCCCCAACGCATTGCGGGCCGTACCGGTTTCGAGTCCTCAGCCTCGCTCAATCAACTGGATTTCTTCGGCTTTTGGAAGGTGCTCGACGCGGTGATCGACTCATTGGCCGTCGCACCTTCAAGCAGCCCGCGCTATGTACCACCGGCGGTGGTGTTTCGCACCGGGTTTCCGGGGCAGACGTACCTGGGCACCTGGCCGGATGGCACCCCTTACAAGTCCGCAACCGCAGAAATGCCCTGCCAGTCAAAGTGATTGGCAGGGCAGATTCCGGTCGGCAGGTGCGAAGGCCTAGTGGTGTTCGCCGCCGCCGTGAAAGCCTTCGTGCGGAGCCTCGTAGCCATTGTGGTCGTGGTACGCGTTGCCATGGAAGTCCTGAAAGTTGTTGGGCGAGCCGTGGAACTCGCGGCCGTATTCAGGGTAGGCACCATGGTACCCATAACGCGGATCGAAATTGCGGTTCACCGAACCGTAGAACGGACGGTCGCCGCGATACCACGGGCCTGCGCCGACGAAGCGGCCGCCGCCAAACCACTCGGGACCGTAGTAGCCATAGGGGGCGCAGCGGTACGGAGCGAAGCCGTAATAGCCATATTCACACACGGGCGCCGGACCAATATTGATGCCCAGCGAAACCTGCGCGTGAGACTTTGCCGGGGAAACGAACAGGGCTGCGGCGACGGCCATTGCAGCGATACCTAGAGTCTTGTGCATACATCACCTCTGCCAAAGTAAGACACGCATTGGCGCGGAATAGTTTCTTGCAACTCGTCCGCAACTATGGTGTTATAGGACGCATCGTTACGGCGCGCGCGTGCCGGCCGGCGGCGGTTTCAGCGCTTTCCCGCGAATATCCTTCGCCATATCCGCCGTAGACTCGTTCGCGTCGGCAAACGCCAGCCCGAAGTGCGGCTCGTTGCCGGTGCCACTGATCGACACCGGCAGCTCCATGCCGGCGCCGTTCTTGCGCAGTCTTTTGTCGAACGGCATCAGCAGCAGCGCTTTCCAGCCGGTCACCATTTCAGAGGCCGCAGCTTGGGTCTTTACGTGGCCCTTGAACTCGAACACCTGCCCATTGAGCGAATACACGCCGTTCATCTGCACGGTGGCTCCGGGAATCTGGTAATCGAGATTGTCGACCGACATCAGGGCATTGCGGATGTCGAACTCGGCGCTCATATCGGAGGCAACCACGCTCCGCAGGCCGTCAAAAGCGTGCCCGGCTTCTTCGGGGTGACCCTGCGCGCGCAGGCTCAGGCCGTCGACTTTATCCTGAATTTTGGCATTGCTGAAGACGACGTTTCGGAGGTGAAAGCGGCCGCCGAGTTGGATCTTTTCCGCCACGCGCACCGGCCCCGGAGGGATGTGCAGTTGCATGGTCAGGGCGACGCCCGCGCGCAGGAGCGGCGGCTCGGTTTTTACGGCGAGTGCGAGGAAGTCCTCGATGCGCGCATTGCCCGTCGTGACGCTAAGCTGTGTGTCGTGGCCCTTGCCCTTTACCCGCACGATGCGGCCCTTTGCGACGAGGTCCGAGTGGCCCAGCCGCGCTTCCACAGCATCGAGCGTGGTGTCGCCGGTGGTGCCGTCGACGGTCGCGTGAAAGCGGGAATGGAGCGGCATCGGGTGGTTGGCGGTGTCGATCGTAAAGTTCGGCGTGTCGGTAGTGCCGTCGATAGTGAGAAAGCCAAGCTGCCCGCCGAAGTGGCCGAACGAGCTGAGAGTGCCGCCGATGCCGCGAATGCTGCCGAGGTCGGCTTTGGTGAAGTTGTACTTGCCGTCGATGGGCGTGGCGCGCGGGTCGAGCTGCTGCCAGGGGCCGAAGCGGCCGTGTACGGCGATCTCGCCCGTCGGTCTGGGATTGGTGAGCGTGGCGTCGTAGCTGAAGGCGCGCGTCCAGTCGACGTCGGTCAGCTTCAAGCTATGGATCAGAAATTCGAGCGGCGTTTTGCCGGGGGTCTCGGTGTCGATGGAAACGGTGGCGTTGCGGCAGTCGATATTGCTGACGACAAGGCTCGGCGTACGCGCTGGCTCGAGCGGCA
>CALMON010000159.1:0-10250 GCA_937871785.1 uncultured Granulicella sp. | reverse complement strand
CTTCGATTGTGACAAGGGAAAGGCGGGTGACGGGTTCGAGAAGCATGTGGAAATTTGTGTGGAAGGTGATCTCGCTTGCCCGGACCATGGCCCGCTTACTTAGATCATCGGGCGCAGCGCCCATGCCCTGCGGGTAGCCGACGCGCAGACCGGTAGCGCGCACTTCGAGCCCGGAAACCGCGGAAATTGAAAGGCCGTCGAGCTCGACCGGCGCGCCGAAACGCTCGCTGACGGTGGCGACGATGCGCTTGCGGACGAGGGGCTCGAGATGGTGCGCGAGGTACTCCGCCGCGACGAAAAGGCCGGCCAGCAGAACAAGGAGTGTGCCGCCCGTCCAGCGCACCCAACGGCGTTTCCACCAGGATTGGAGGCCGGTCTGTGACGTGCGTGGGTCGTTCACTCGAAACTCCGTGCGGCCAGTGCGAAAATAGGATAATGCTTCAACTCTCCGCAGCCGGCAAACGATTCGGCCAAAAACTGCTCTTCGAAGACCTCAACTGGCTGATCACGCCCAACGAACGCACGGGCCTGGTCGGCGGCAACGGCACGGGTAAATCGACGCTGCTCAAAATCATCGCCGGTATGGAAGGCGTGGATTACGGCCAGCGCACGCACATCAAGGGCATGACGCTCGGCTACCTGCCGCAGGACGGCCTCGCCCTTTCGGGCCGCTCCGTGTTTGACGAATGCCTTTCGGTGTTCGACGAGCTTCGCGACATGGAAAAAGAATCCGAAGCGCTGACGCACGTGCTTTCGGACGCCGACCCGAAATCGAGGGAGTACGCTGCTGCCGCAGACCGCTACTCGGAAATTGCCGACCACCTTCATGCGCACGATATTTACTCGCTCGACTCGCAGGTGGGCGCGGTGCTGGGCGGGTTGGGTTTCAGCAAAGAAGACTGGGCGCGGCGGACTGAAGAATTCTCGGGCGGCTGGCAGATGCGCATCGCGCTCGCCAAGCTGCTGCTGCAAAAGCCCAGCCTGCTGCTGCTTGATGAGCCGACCAACCACCTCGATCTGGAGTCGCGCAACTGGCTGGAGAACTACCTGCAAACGTATGAGAACGCGTTCATTTTGATCTCGCACGACCGCTACTTCCTGGATATGACCGTTGCCAAAACGGTGGAGGTGTGGAACAAGCGGATGCACGTGTACCACGGGAATTATTCGAAATACCTGACGCTCAAGGAAGAGCGGCGCACGCAACTGATGTCCGCGTACAAGAACCAGCGCGACCGCATCGAGGCGCTCGAAGCCTTCATCAACCGCTTTCGCGCGCAGGCTACCAAGGCCAAGCAGGTGCAGTCGCGCATCAAGGAGCTTGAAAAGATCGAGCGTATCGAGATTCCGGACGAAGAAGCGACGATCCACTTCAGCTTCCCGCAGCCGCCGGCGAGCGGGCGTACGGTGATCGAGGTAAGCCACCTGACCAAGCAGTATCCGGGGCCGGACGGCACGCCGAAACGCATCCTTGAAGACGTCAGCTTTACGATCGAGCGCGGCGACCGCATCGCTCTGGTAGGCGCAAACGGCGCGGGCAAATCGACGATGATCCGCATGTTGAGCGGGCTCGAAGGGCCTACAAGCGGGACGATCCGGCTCGGCCACAACGTGCTGGCCGACTACTTTGCGCAGGACCAGTACAAGGTGCTCGACGGCACGGCCGAAATGCTCGACGACATCACCGGCTCGAACCCGCGGGTCGATGTCGTCACGCTGCGCTCGCTGCTCGGCTGCTTTATGTTTACCGGCGACGACGTGTTCAAGAAGCTCGGCGTGCTTTCGGGCGGCGAGCGCAACCGCTATGCGATGGCGAAGATGCTGGTCTCGCCCGCCAATTTCCTGCTGCTCGACGAACCGACCAACCATCTTGATATGCGCGCCAAAGACGTGCTGCTCGACGCGATCCGCGAGTTTTCAGGCACGGTGATTTTCGTCTCGCATGACCGCTATTTCATCGACGGCCTGGCGACGCGGGTGTTCGAGGTGGAAGAGCGCCGCGTGCATATTTACCCCGGCAACTACGAGGATTACCTGTTCCGCAAGGGCGGCGGCATCCCCACCGATGCGGCTGCGGCGAAGGCGCACTTGACCACCGATGCCGCGAGTGGAGCGAAGATCGATGCGGCCACGGGGATGTTTAAGGAAGTGAAGGCGGCCGCACCGCCGCCGCGCGAGGCGGAACATGAAATCACGGGCTCGCTCCAGCCCGTGACGCCGGTGAAATCCAGCGTGAAGCGGCTGAACCCGATCAAGCTCAAGCAGTTGGAAGACCGCGTCGCCGCGCTCGAAGCCGAGCTGCCGCAACTGGAAGACCGCATTCAGCAAGCGGAACAGGGGCGCGCGGTGTTTACGACGGCGCAGGCCTCGCAAAAGCTTTCGGCCGAACTCAACGCGCTGCGCGAGCGGCATGCCGCGGCTACGGCCGAGTGGGAAGAACTTGCGACGCAGTTGGAAGAGCAGACGACCGCATAGGCCGCCCGCGACATCCAATGGCGCATGAGAGAACGGGCCCTGCGATGTTTTTGCGGCGTTGCCTTGCTGGCCGCGACCGGTTGCCAGACCAGAGACCCCGCCCCACGCAGGACGGCGGCCAACGATCCGGCGTTGCGGCGGCAGGAAGCTTTGCTGACGCCGCACACGCTTCCGCCGCCGGCCACTGACGAGGCCGACCTCGTGCTCCGCGCCTGCGGGCAGCCGATCAGCGACAAGGTCCTGCCGATCTACAGCAATCTCGAACACGGGCCGGTGCGTCAGCTTGTGTTCGCCGGGCGGCAGCGCGTCGTGTTGGAGTTTGTGCCTTCCGATCCCGAACCGCATACGGGCCGCAAGCTGCTGCAGCCGGCGCATCCGCTACCGCCACTGACCGCGCGACTGCCGCCCAACACGGTGTGGGATTTTGAGGAAGGGCGCATGGAGGAAGAGGAGTTCCTGACGACAACGCACCTGGCCGTGTATCTGCCGTGCGCGGCCAGGGCGCTGGCGGCAACAGATTAGAAACTTTCCCACCTATGATGAAACACATGCGGATTCTGGTAGTCGGTGCAGGGGCGGTCGGCGGATATTTCGGGGCGCGGCTCGCGCAAGCTGGTCGGGATGTGACGTTTCTGGTGCGCGAAGGCCGGGCGCGGCAGCTTCGCGACGGCGGGCTGCAGGTGGTGACTCCCCATGACCGGTTTGCGGTTGAACCCGAGCTGCTGCTGGCGGCGGAGTTGAAGTCGGCTGGGCAAACCTTTGATCTCGTGCTGCTGAGTACAAAGGCCTACGCTCTTGAAAGTGCCATGGAGGACTTCGCCCCGGCCGTTGGACCGGGCACGCTGATCCTTCCGCTGCTGAACGGGATGCACCACCTGGACGTGCTCGATGGGCGGTTTGGCCATAAGCATGTGCTGGGCGGGTCGACGCGTATTTCTTCCGATCTCGATGCGGAAGGCCACGTGCATATGTTTGAAACGCTGCAGGACCTCGTCTACGGAGCGCGCGGAAACGCGACGGCCAGCCCTCTTGCCGAGGTCACGGCCGCCTTGCACGATGCGGGCTTCGATGACGTGCTTTCGCCCGACGTGACGGGGTTTATGTGGCAAAAATGGACGCTGCTTTCGGCCATCGCCGCTACCACCTGCCTGTTGCGCGGCAGCATCGGCGATGTGGCTGCCGTGCCAGGAGGACCGGAAACCGCGGTCGCTCTCCTGGCTGAATCGGCGGCCATTGCCGCGGCCTGCGGGTACCCGGTTCCGGAGGACTTTTTGGCCATCGCCAGGCAGCGGGTGACGGCGAAAGGGTCTGCCCTGACGGCCTCCATGTATCGCGACCTGATGCGTGGCGCGCCGGTCGAAGCCGAGCAGGTGTTTGGCGATCTGCTGCGCCGCGGCGGGGAGCACGGCCTCCTTTCGCCGCTGCTGCGCGCCGCCTTTGTGCAGTTGAGCGTGTATGGCGCGCGGCGCGGAAAGGAATAAAGTATGGCTTCGTTTTGGACCCCCGCAAGCTGGTCGGCGCGGCTCGCCGAACTCGAGGCGAGCACCGGCGAGGCGAAGCAGGCACCGCTGCGCCGCGACATCCGCTCGCTGGGCGCGCTGCTCGGCGAGGTGCTGCGCGAGCAGGCTGGCGACGCTTTGTTTGGGGCCGTTGAAACGCTGCGGCGCACCGCGCGGGCGCGGCGCGAAAGCGAGGCCGCCGGAGACGCCGCACGCGCCGGCGAACTGCTCGCCGACGCCGAAGCGTTCACCGCAACCGCCGCGGCCGACCTCACCGAGGCCTACGGCCTGGCGCGGGCCTTCGCCTTTTATTTCGAGCTCATCAACCTCGCGGAAACCAACCACCGCAAGCGCCGGCGCACCTCGAAGTTGCTGCAGGCGGATGCGCCTCCGCAGCGCGGCAGCCTGCGCGGCACGCTGCGACGGCTGCGCGAGGCCGGCGTTTCGCGCGACGAAGCGCTGCGGATTTTAGGGCAGGTGGTCATCACACCGGTGTTCACGGCGCACCCTACAGAAGTGGCGCGGCGCAGCGTGATGTTCAAGCGCCGCAGTCTTTCGGACCTGCTCGAACGGCTCGACGCGATTCCCCTCGCGCCGGTAGCTCTCCATGCGCTTGAAGCCGCGCTGCTGGCGGAAATTACCGCGCTCTGGCAAACCGACGACGTACGCAGCGCCCGGCCCACGGTGCGCGATGAAGTGCGCATGGCGCTCGATTATTACGAGGCGTCGCTGTTTGCGACCGTGCCGGTGCTGTACGCGGAGATTGCGTCGGCGCTCGAGGCGGAGTACCCGGCGGAGGCTCCGCTGCCGTTGAGCGCTTTGCCGCTCGTGCTGCGGTTCGGTTCCTGGATCGGCGGCGACCGCGACGGCAACCCGTTTGTCACGGCGGAAACAACAGTCGAGTCGCTCGCCATGTCGCGCGCACTGCTGATGAAGCATTACCTGCGGCGGCTCGAAGACCTCTTCGAGCAGCTTGCGCCATCCACCAACCAGGCGCCAATTTCGCCCGAGTTGCGCGCGCGCCTGCTGGCGTACCGGCGCTCGCTGCTGCACGAAGACGCAGGCGGCGAAGGTCCCCCGGGCGCGGGCGTCGACACGTTGCCGGAAGAAGCCGTGCGCTTCATGTTGGCCTGCGTCACGCTGCGGCTTGGCGGCAAGCCGCAGGCGAGCATGGCGCGGAACCTCGCGCTGGCCGCGGAAGCCACGCTGCCCGCTTACGACCGCGCCGACGATCTGATAGAGGACCTCCTCCTGCTGCGCGACTCGCTCGCCGCCAACAAGGGCGCACGGCTGGTGCAGTTTTTTCTGGAGCCCCTGCTCGTGGAGGTCCGCACCTTCGGCCTGCATCTGCAAACGCTCGATATCCGTCAACATGCGCGCGTGCACGAAGTCGCGGTCGAGGAGTTGACAGCGTGGCAGGCGGCCTCGCCTCTCAGCCTGCCGCCCGCCGCATCCGAGCAGACGCTGGAGGTTCTGGCCACGCTGCGCGCCGTCGCCGCGATCAAGCGGCACACGCCCGAAGCCGTGACGCAATATGTGATTTCCGGCGCCAGCGGTGCCGCGGACGCATTGCGCGTTGTCTGGCTGGCGCGGCTCGGCGGCGTCCATGTGGAAGGCGGCGCGGGTGACGGCCGCAGCGGTTCAGACGCGGGTTTGCAGCCGGTGCCGCTGTTTGAGTCGATCGAAGACCTGCGCCACGCCCCTGCCATCTGCCGCGAGCTGTGGACCAGCGAGGCCTACAAGCCGCTGCTGCAGGCCTGGGGCGGGCGGCAGGAAGTCATGCTCGGCTATTCGGATTCGAACAAGGACGGCGGCATGATCGCCAGCACCTGGGAAATCTGGAAGGCGCACCGCGCGCTGCACGCGGTGGCGCGCGAGTGCGGCGTGACGCTGCGGCTGTTTCATGGCCGCGGCGGAACGGTGGGCCGCGGCGGTGGGCCGACGCATCGCGCTATTTTCGCGCAGCCGCTCGACAGCTTTACCGGCGAGCTGCGCCTGACCGAACAGGGCGAAGTGCTCAACTGGAAGTATTCGGATGTCGTGCTGGCGGAACGCAACCTGGAGCTGATGATTGCGGCCTCGCTGGACGCACTGGCGCGGCCCGATCTGCAAAGGGCGCAAGCGGGCGAACCGCACCTGACCGGCGCGATCACCCCTGAATGGGAAGCGGCTCTGGACGAGATCTCCGAAACATCCTTCCAGTTCTACCAGCAGCACATCGTCGACGACCCGGAGGTCTTCACGTACTTCGAGCAGGCGACGCCGGTCGCGGAACTGGAGCATGCGCGCATCGGCTCGCGCCCGGCCAAGCGCGCCGACGCCAGCGCTGGACGGAAGCGCAGCATGGCCGATCTGCGGGCAATCCCGTGGGTTTTCGGCTGGATGCAGTCGCGCCACGTAGTGCCGGCGTATTTCGGCGTGGGCTACGCGCTGGAGCAGTTTACCGAGGCGCATGGCGACGGGCTCGCGACGTTGGGGGCGATGATGCGCAGCTTTCCGCTGTTTCTGGACATGATGCGCAACGTCGAAGTCGCGCTGGCCAAGGCCGACTTCGGCATCGCGCGGCTGTATGCGGAACTGGTCGAAGACGCCGCGCTGCGCGACCGCGTTTTCGGCACGCTCCACGCGGAATTTGAGCGTACCCGCCGCATGGTGCTCGCGGTCACCGAGCAAAGGGAGCTGCTGGAGCGCAACGCGGTGTTGAGCAACTCGATCCGTTTGCGCAACCCGTACGTGGACCCCATGAGCCTGCTGCAGGTAGAGCTGTTGCGGCGCAAGCGGCGCGGAGGGCATGGCGCCGTCGAGGCCGAAGCGCTCGACCGGGCAATCACGGCGACGATCAACGGCATCAGCGCGGGTCTGCGCAATACCGGCTGAGGCGTGGGGGGGGGCGTCCACCTGGCTAACCCCGGCCTACTCCTTCAGGGCTTTCTCGTAAGACTCCAGCGTGCCCTGGCCGAAGGCCAGCATCCCGGCTACGTGGCCGATGGCGCGCTGCACCACGGGGATCAACAGGGCCGCTTGTTGCGGCGTCATGTCCGACCAGTGAGCCTTTACGGCGCTTTTGAGCTCCAGGTAGTCGTCCAGCGCCCGTTCTTCTTCCACCTGCAGCAGGCTTTGCTCTTTGTATACCGAGGAAAAGCGCTCCACTTCCTCATAGCTCATAAAGGAAAGCACCCCGGTACTGCTGGCCGTCTGCCAGGCGGCGTCGGGTATGGGCGACTCTTGAAACGCGAGCGTGACGGAAAAGGCCGGGGCGTCTTTCAACCCGCTTGCCTTCGCCTCGAGCGCGGTGTCAAGAGCCATCAGGTCGGCGCGCTCGCTTACCACGGTGGCCGCGGCTCCGGTCAGCAGGTCGCGATTCTGCCGGATCTCCTGCGTAATGTTTTCTTCGGCTTCCCGACGCAGGTGCCGGTGATGCAGGCCTTCCACAGCATTTTCCAGAGTAAGGGCGATCAGCAGCCCCACCGTGATCGTCATCAGGTGCGTGGCGAAGTCGCGAAACCCGCCGATGCGGTGTTCGGGCGCGTGAACATCGAGCATAGGGGCGGTCCTCCGGGAACGGCAAAAGGATGGCTGCAGGCGGGTAACGCCGTGGGGCTAGGGGGTTTGCGGGGCGATCGTTACGGCCTTGTTCTTTTCAAACAGGATCTTTACCGGGTGACCGCTGTTGTCGTATGTGACGGTGCGGTCGCCCATGCTGTTGCTGGAAGGCACCATCACTTCGCCCAGCGACATCATGGCCTGGTTTTCGCTCATGCCGGGTACGGCCTCGTGCTTGGCGATGTGCGCCCACATGTCCGGCCCCCAGTGCTTGTAAAGAATGTGCGGGTCGTCGTAGAAAAAGATGTTGTCGGTCTGGAACGTGTAGCCGCCGTCTTCGTAATCGCCGACGGGCGTGGCGTATTCCAGCTTCGGATTGGGCGCGTTCGGCAGGGTGAACGCGAGCAGCACATGGCGCTGCCCGGCGGGGATGCGCGCGACCGCGCGGCCCTTGGGCGGCACCTGCTCAAACACGTCCTTGATGAGCAACGGCTCGGCCCCGGGCAGGGTGCCGGCGCGTTTGGCGTAGTCGGCGTGGTGCGCGGCGTAGGGATAATAGTCGAGCTGGTCGCCCGCGCTCACCCAGATTGTCTTGCCGATGAGGTCGCGCTCGTCTTTCAACGAATCGGGGTGCAGATGGCGGATGACGACGAGGTCGTCGTCGGACAACTTGGGCTTGGCGTAGGGGTCTTTGGCGACGGGCGCTTCTTCATGGTTGCGGCGGTACTGCACGTACACGCGCAGGCCGACCAGAAGCACCATCAGCAGCGTGACCGCGAGGGCGATCTTCTTCCCGTTGCCGGAGGAGGGTTGATCGTCGTCGTCTTCGGGCATGGCGGGTCTCCAAAAGGTGGCTTGCTGGAGAAAGTGTATCGCGGGTGGCGACTGCGCTAATCGACCGGCTCGATTTCACTGAACTCGCGTTCCACGGCGGTCAGGCTTTCGGCGGTGAGTTGGTCGGCGTGGCGCAGAGCGGGGAAGAAGACGCTCCACAAGCCGGTGACGGCCATGCTGGCCACCCCGCCGGCGACCACCGCGCGGACCGCTCCCCACCAATGCGCGGTGAGGCCGCTTTCATACTCGCCAAACTCGTTTGAAGCGCCCAGAAACAGCCAATTCACCGCGCTGACGCGGCCGCGCATTTCTGGCGGAGTGGCCAGTTGCAGAATGCTCGAGCGCACCACGACGCTGACCATGTCGGTCGCTCCGGTGACGATCAGCGCCACGCAGCTCAGGATCAGGTTATGGCTCAGGCCGAACACCACCGTCGCCGCGCCAAACGCGCCTACGCAGAGCAGCATGGTGCGGCCCGCGTGCCGGTGCAGGGGATACAACAGCAGCAGCAGCGAAACCGCCAGCGCTCCCAGGCTCGGCATGGCCCGCAGCAGGCCGAGCCCCTGCGGCCCTTCATGCAGGACGTCGTGCGCGAAGATCGGCAGCAGCGCCGACGCTCCCCCAAACAGCACGGCGAACAGGTCCAGCGAAATAGACCCCAGCAGCAGCCGCGTGTGGCGCACGTAGTGCAGGCCGGCCGTGACGGTCGCCAGCGTAAAGGCTTTTTTGCCGACGTCCGCGCCGGGGTGCGGCTTGAGCATGCTGACCAGCGCCACGAAGCCAAGGAGACAGGCGATCGTGAAGCAGTAGACCAGGGGCGCTCCGGCCAGACGCGCGAATCGGCCGCCGGCATCGCTCCCGAGCGCCAACGTAAACAGCAGGCCGCCAATCATCGGGCCGACGGCGTTTGAAATCTGCCACGTCGTGGCGCCCCAGGTGACGGCGTTGACGAAGTGCTCTTTGGGCACCAGGGTGGGCACCATGGCGCTGGCCGCCGGTCCGCTGAACGCGCGGCCCGTGCCAATCACAAACAGCACGGCGTACACCCACCAGATGCTTCCCGCGCCATGGAGCGCGAGCCACAACAGCATCACGGTCGCGACCGTTTGCAGGGCGTAGCAGACCAGGATGATGCGGCGACGATCATAGCGGTCGGCCACATGGCCTGCCGGCAAAACGAAGAGCAGTCCCGGAAAAAACAGCGCGAGCCCCGTGTACCCGAGCGCCAGCGCGGAGTGCGTGATCTGGTACACCTGCCAGGCGACGCCGACGCTCTGCGCCTCCGACCCGACGGTGCCCAGAACGCGCGCGGCCTGGTAAAAGCGAAAGTCGCGCGAGCGCCAGGCGACGTAGCTTCCCAGTTGCGGCTCAGGGGCTGTACTGTCAGGGTCGGGCATCTCCGTATGGTTGCACACTTCGCGGGGTATCATCGAAACCATCGTGCCTGCCCCTGCCCCCGATCAGCCCCTACTCGCCGCCCTGCTTACCGAAGCTCGCAACCCTGCCAGCGAGCATCTGGATGAGCTTTCGACGCTCGACATGCTGCGCGTGATCAACGATGAAGACGCGAAAGTAGCCGCGGCCGTCCGAGCGGAGCTGCCGGCGATCGCGCGAGCCGTCGACGAGATTGCGGCGCGTTTCGGGCGCGGCGGACGGCTCTTCTACATCGGCGCGGGAACCAGCGGCCGGCGCGGCGGGCGGGACGCGAGCGAGTGTCCGCCGACCTTTTCCGTCGACGCGACCCTGGTGCAGGGGCTGATTGCCGGCGGCGACCGCGCGCTGCGGCTCTCGAGCGAGCACTCCGAGGATTCGCCTGAAGAAGGCGCGAGCGATCTGCGGGCGGCGGGGTTTGCGGCGGGTTCCGGAGCGGGTTCAGGGGCCAACGACGTGCTGGTGGGC
>CALMON010000158.1:38393-55861 GCA_937871785.1 uncultured Granulicella sp. | reverse complement strand
CATCGAGCGGCCCGGGTCCCACTCCCCCGCTGCCCAAACGAAGCCCGTTCCGCCCCGCCCGCCCATGCAGGCCCGCACGCGGTCAAGCTCTGCCAGCGGCACCCGGCAATAGCGTGTAACGACCGGCAACGACTCGCGCGTCGTGCGGAAAATATAGGGGAGCTCCATCCCTTCAATCTGGCTGTCCCAGTCAGGCGCGGCCGCCGGCGCGGCGTCGCCCCAGGTCACGACCTCAGCCACTCCGGCGAAGCAGCGCGCAAAATCCACCATGGCCGGCGGCACTTCCCACACCACGCTGCGGGCTTCGGCGGCCAGTGCGGGGGCGTAGCGCAGCATCTGCACCGCGTCTCCCAGGCCATGCAGGCAGCGGACGATGACGCGCTTGCCGCGCAAGCTTTGCCCGTCCCAAAACCTGTGCGGATCGGGCGCGTTGCGGGCCCGCAACGCATCGCTTTCGCGCCATGCGGCGGGAAAGTCGCCGGCCAGCATGGCCGCCATCCAGCGGCCGCCGCAGCAGCGGTTCGGCTCTTCGCCAGCAGCTTCGGCGCAGTGGAATGCGAGCGTCGCCGGCGCAAGCTGCCGTTCCCGCAGCAGCCGCTCCGCGTTTTCGACGATCACCGCGCAGGACCCGGAGCCGATCGTACGCCGCTGGGCGGATACACCGCATGGGGACCGTCGGCAGGCACGGCAACCGGCCGCCAACGGCAAACGTACACCTCTTCTTCCGGCTGCGACTCGATCGCAAATCCAGCCGAGCGCAGCATCGCTTCCGTGCAGGCGCGGTTGGGCACCCACCAGTTCGTCTGGTCGTGTGAGTAGCGGCGCTCAATGAAGTGCAGCTTCGGGTACCCGGCTTCGTCGAACGGCGCAGGCTCATTGAAGTCGTAATTTTCCTTGAGCTCGGCAACGTCGCGACTGCCGCGCTGCATACTTTGGAACAGCAGCAGGTCCTTGCTCACGTGCTCATGAATCAGGTCGAGCGCCAGCAGCGGATGGCGCAGATGGTACAGCACGCCCATGAAGATGACGAGATCGAAGCGCTCGCCGAGGGCAGCCACATCCCACACCGGCAGGCGGTCGAACTGGACGTCGAGACCGGTCACCTCAGCCGCGAACCGCGCCTGCTTCAGGTAGCGCTCGTCGGTATCGATGCCGAGAACGCGCGCGGCTCCGCGCCGCTTCATCTCGAGCGAGTAAAAGCCGCCGTTGCAGCCGATGTCGAGAACGCTCAGGCCGGTCATATCGGCGGGCAGGCTCGTGCGAAAGTGCCTGTACTTCACCGCCGGGTAGTCGCCGAGAAAGTGTTGCGGAGCGGTCTGCACCCCACCCAACTGCATGTTGTGGAACCAGGGGCCTAACTCCGCGACCCGCTCGGTGATTTGTTCCTCGTTCATCGTGCTTCTCCCGTCGTCGCCAGCAGCGCCAGCGCCTTTCTGTACCCGTTCAGGGTGCCCACATCCACGTAGCCTTCCCCGGCGCGAACGCCATGCGCTTCGCCGCCCGCGGCCATCCACGCATTTACCAGCGTGCCGAGATACTCGTCGTTTCTGCCCGGCTGCGACCACAGCGCCTGGAGCTCCGCAAACACACGTCCCGGCATGCGGATGCCACCCCAGATCCAGCCTGTCCGTACGTCCGGCGACTTGACCAGAATTTCCCGCACACGGTCGATCCCGTTCTCGCTGCCTCCCTCGGTCAGGACGGCGTCGAAGAGCTCCGGGTGCTCGACCGAAAACAGCAGAAACGACAGCACCCCGGTTGGAAGCCGGGTGAACGCATCGGCGGGCGTCCACACCGTGTCCGGAAGCCCGATCAGAACCTCCGCCTGGGGAGCGATCAGGGGCAAAGCGCGAAACACCGCATCGCACAAGCCGGCGGGCTTGGGCTGGACGACATAAACGATGTCGGCGCCGGCAATACGCGCGCCGTAATACTGCAGGATGTCCGTTTTGCCGGGGGCGATCACGAAACACAGCTTGCGCGCGCCGGCCGCGATCATCCGTTCGATCAGGTATTCGCTGACCGCGCGCGGCCGCTCCTGCCCGTCTTCAAAACGGCTGCCGACGGGAAGCAGTTCCTTTGAAAACGCGAGCGGCTGTATGCGGCTGCCGACGCCGGCGGCGGGGATGATGCCCCAGGTATCGCTGGGAGGAGCGTCACGCTCAGCCATGCGCCGCCGCCTCGGTTTCCGCGGCCGCAAACGCACCGCGGTACACGCGGTCGTATACCCGTTCAAGCTCATCGACACGGCGCTCGGCCGTGTCTTCCTCAAGAACGCGCTCTCGCGCCGCCAAGGCCATGCGCCCGAGCTCCGCATCCGACAGCGACAGCGCCGCGACGACTTCCTCCGCTGTGCTGACGCAGAGCAGTTCACTGCCGAGCTCGAAAAATGTTTCCAGGCCTTCGAAATAATCGCTGATGAGCGGGACGCCGCAGGCGGCGGCCTCAAACAGCCGGCCCGACGGGCAGTAGCCGTAGTCGGCCATGGTGCTGCGCGTGATGTTCAGCGTGGCGCGGCTGGAGGCGAAAAACTCCGGGTGCCGCGACGGCGGCACATGCTGCACGAAGCCGACGTTTTCGCGCCACGGAAAGCTTTCGGGATACTGCGCTCCGCCGATGAGGAACCATTGCTCCGGCAGCCGCGCGGCTGGTTCCAGAAAGAGCGTTTTGAGCGCGCGTTGCCGGTCGGCCGCATAGGTGCCCAGGTAGGAGAGTGTGTTGCGCAGCTCGGCACAGGGCGTCGCGGGAAAGTGGCTTTCGGGGTCGACCCAGCCATACAGCGTCGCCACCTCGCGAGCGCCCAGGCGCTCGCGCAGGGCTTTGAGCGCGCGCCCGCCCGTATAGCTCAGCACGACGTCGAAGTCGCCCAAACCGCGCGCCGGCAAATACGTCACGCTTTCGCCGGCATCGAGCGACGCCAGCGTGACGGGCGTGTCGAGATCGTAAAACCCCTTCACCTTTGCGCGGCTGCCGAGGATCAACTCACTCGCCGCGCGGCCGTCCGGGCAGAAGCTGGTACACAGCGCGAGATCCGCAACCGCCAGGGTTCGCCGGGCTTCTTCGCGGACGTCGTCGAACTCCTTATACAGCCGCAGACTGCCGCCCTGCGGAAGCTCCGTCAGATCGCGGTGGGGGCTGTAGTAGGGTGTGTCGCGTTCAAAGAAGGTGACCTGGTACCCGCGCCGCAGCATGGCTTTGATCAGCGACCGCCATAGCGTTGCATGGCCGTTGCCCCATGCCGACGACACGGTCAGTCCGAAAACAACAACGCGCATACTTTCTCCGGCCGAGGGTTGCGTGCAGGGCGCCTGCACCTTCGCTCTGATGTGCTCTGCCGGTTGCAAGATGTATTCACCTCCGGACAGGCCACGCTAAAACGGAGCGGCATTCGGCACCGCCGGCTCCCCGTCGTTTTCGTCCAGATACCACGGCACGTTGATAACCACGATCCGGCGCTTGCCCTTGAGCAGCAACAACCCTTTAAGCGCCGTCGACCGGTGGTTGTGCAGCATGAACTGGTACCAGTGCGCCGTCACCAGTTCCGGGATCACCACCGCAACCGTGCGGTCGGGGGACTCTTCACGCAGCTTCAGCACATAGTCCAGAATGGGCGACGTGATGAACCGGTACGGCGAAGCGATGGCCACCACCTTCGGTGCGTGCACCTCCGACCGCGCCGCGGCCTTGGCGATCTGTCCCTGCCAGTCGTAGCAGGGCTCTTCGCCGGCCTCGTCCGGGCAGTCGATATGCAGCACCTGCACCTCGGTCGTCAGCGAACAGGCAAACTGCAGCGCGGCCTCGGACGCCTGGTCCCAGCGTGCGACCGGAAGTACCGCGATGGGGGGCTTCAGCGCGGTGATCTCCACCTGCTTCACTTCGGTTTCCCGCTTGACGCGCGCATAGTGTTTTTCAACGGCTCGCATCATCACGATCAGCACGGGGACCATCAGCACGGTAATCCAGGCGCCATCCATAAACTTGGCGACGAGAACCACGACCACGGTGGTGCCCGTGGCCAGAGCGCCGATGAAGTTGATCGCCATGTACAGCCCGGAGCGCTTGCCGCCCACGCGCCGCCAATGCTGCACCATGCCCGCCTGCGAGAGCGTAAACGCCAGAAACGCGCCGATGGCGAACAAAGGAATCAGCCGGTCGGTAATGCCGCCGAAGGCAATCAGGATCAGGCCGGAAAGCACGGCCAGTACAAGGATGCCGTCGGTATACACCAGCCTGCGGCCGCGGATGGCGAAGAAGCGCGGGAGGAAGCCGTCTTCCGCAATGGTGCGGCACAGCCGGGGAAAGTCGGCGAAGGCGGTGTTCGCCGAAAGCGACAGCACCACAAGAATCGACGCAATGGTGGTGTAATACACCACGCCGCGGCCGGCGACGGCTGCCGTAATCATCGAAAGGAGGCTCTGGTAGTTCTTGGCTCCGGGGTCCGTCGCGACGATGCCGTACACCTTGGTCAGGTGGGCGATACCAGCCAGAAACAGCGCCAGCAGCACGACGATCACCGTCAGCGTGCGCTGCGCGGTACGGGTGGCCGGCTGCCGAAAAGCAGTAACCCCGTTGCTGACGGCCTCTACACCCGTAAGCGCCGTACACCCGCTCGCAAACGCACGAATCAGCAGCCAGGCACTGATCGCCGCAACCGCATGGCCCGAAGGCGCGGGCGGCGCGACCACCGGTTGCGGGTGGCCACCGTGCGTCCACGCGAGCACCGTGCCCCAGCCAAGAACGCCCAGCAGGCAGACGATAAACAGGTACGTGGGCGCCGTGTACAGCCAGCCGCTTTCACGCATGCCGCGCAGGCTGGCCAGCGTGATCAGCACCAGAATCACAAGGCAGATCGCGAGCGTGTGCGGCGCAAGCCGCGGCACAGCCGATACCAGCGCGCCGACCCCGGTCGAAATGCCGACGCCGACGTCTAGCAGGTAATCGAGCATCAACGCGGCCGCCGCCAGCAGGCCCGCGCCCTTGCCCAGGTTTTCGCTCGCGACCGTGTACGAACCGCCGCCTTTCGGGTACGCCTCGATGGTCTGGCGGTAGGAAAAAAACACGATCAGCAGAAGCACAATGATCGTAAGGCTGAGCGGAAGGATGTACGCCACACCCGCCGCCGCGACGGGAAGCAGAATGGTAAGCGCGGCCTCCGGGCCGTACGCCGCCGAGCCCAGCGCGTCGAGTCCAAACGTCGGCACGCCGGCCGCCACGCCGAGACGCTGCTCTTCATCCTGGTCCGAAGCCAGCGGTTTGCCCAAAAGCCGATCTGTGAGCGACATGCGCGGTGAGATGCGGTCGCCAGCGGAATAGTGCACCCGGTTGCCCGCCAAAGCCCGATCCTGTTGAGCGACGCGCCCGAAGACCGGGTTGCGCTACCGGCACGTGAACTTCCGGAGGAGCGGAGGGGGATCGGGGGTGGAGCACAGCCCTGCAGCATCGGCTTCACACTGCGGAGTCTGCCCCGATTCAGGTTGGCCGACGCCCCGAATCGCACCCAGCCGCCCGTCGCCGACATCCAATCCGCATGGCAGCCCCCGTTCTGCGACTTTCCGTTCTCGATCAGGCTCCCGTGCCTTCCGGCTCCACGCCGGCCGAGGCCCTCGCCAACTCCGTTTCGCTTGCGGAAAACGTCGACCGCCTCGGCTACCACCGGCTCTGGTATTCCGAGCACCACGCCATGCCGCTGCTCGCCGGTGCCGCGCCGGAGCTGTTGATCGCGCGCGCCGGTGCCGCCACCCGCCGCATCCGCATCGGCTCCGGGGGTATTATGCTGCCGCACTACGCGTCGCTCAAGGTGGCGGAGCTGTTTCGGACACTGGACGGCCTCTACCCCGGCCGCATCGACCTGGGCATCGGCCGCGCGCCAGGCGGCGGCCAGCTTGAGTCGCACGCGTTGCGCCGCAACCGCACGGCTCCGCAACCGGACGATTTTCCGCAGCAGCTCGGCGAGTTGCTCGCGTTTCTGCATCCGGAAGTCGAAGCCGCCGCGTTTCCGGCAAACCATCCTTTCCGAGGCATCCATGTCGCTCCCGCCGCCCCGGAGGCGGACACTCGCCAGCCGCTTTCGCCCAATGCCCTTTCCCCGGACGTCTGGCTGCTCGGCTCGTCGATGTGGTCCTCCGCGACCGCAGCCGCGAACGGTCTGCCCTATGCTTTCGCCCATTTCTTTTCCGGCAACACGACCCGCCACGCCATCGAGCATTACCACCACAACTTCCAGCCTTCGCCCTGGCGCAAGGCCCCTGAAGCCACCATAGCCATCGGCGTCATCTGCGCGGACACGCAGGGCGAGGCCGAGCATCTTGCGCTTTCGGTCAAGCTGTTGCAGCGACGCATCCGGCAGAACGACCGCCGCCCCGTCGCCACGCCCGAAGAGGCCGCCGTGGAGCTTGAGGAGCGGCCGCAAAGCCCCCATTCACAGTTCGCCTTCACGCAGGGCTCGCTCGACGAGCCGGATACGGAGTTCCCGCGCTACGTCGTCGGCACGCCGGAAAAAGTACGCGACGATCTGCTGCGCATCGCCCGCGAGCTGGAGTTGCACGAGCTGATCGTGAACACCATCACCCACTCGCACGAAGCGCGGCTGCAAAGCTACACGCTGCTGGCGGAGGCGTTCGGCCTCGGGTAAATCGCAGGGGCAGTGTGGTATTCTCCTGCCATTCTCCAAGGAGTTCTGCCATGCTCGCGCTTACCCGTGTTCCCTTTGCTCGTTCCGCGCGCTGCACGGCGCTGGGCCTGGCCCTCGGGGTGGCGCTATGCAGCAGCGTTGAAGCACAAGGGCCTGCTTCCGCGCCGCCCACGGACAACGATCCGCAGGGAACTCCGCAGGGTCCCCCACCCGGGCCCAGGATCGACTGGCACAAAGGCCCCTATGTCGCCAAGCTGGGGGAGATTGCCACCCTCAACGTACCCGCGGGCTATGAGTTTGCCGATGCCGCGGGCGCACGGCGCTACCTGGAGCTCACGCATAATCCGTCCGATGGCTCGGAAATCGGGGTCATCACGCCGCTCGGCGATAACGACGCCAACGACTGGGTGGTGCTGTTCGACTTCGACGAAACGGGCTTTGTAAAGGACGACGAGAAGACCTCGATCGACGCGCCCAAGCTGCTCGAGTCGATCAAGAAAGGCACGGAACAGGAGAACGAGGAGCGCGCCAAAAAGGGCTGGGCGGCCTTCCACATCAACGACTGGCAAACCCTGCCGTTCTACGACAACGACACCCACAACCTGACCTGGGGCACCCTGGGCAGCGAAGACGATCGCAGCAGGGGCGTCACGATCAACTACGCCACGCGCTACCTGGGCCGCCGCGGCGTCGTGCGCGTCGACCTGATTACCGACCCGCAACAGATCGCCGGCACGCTGCCGCGCTTCAAGCAGATCATGAGCGGCTTTGCGTTTACCCCCGGCAGCCGTTATGCCGACTTCGTCAAAGGGGACAAGGTGGCGGAATACGGCCTGACCGCGCTGATTGCAGGAGGGGTCGCCACGGTCGCGCTCAAGACCGGCTTGTTCGCCAAGCTGATCGCGCTGATGGCTGGGTTGTGGAAGGTGATCGCGGTCTTTTTCGTCGCAATCGGCACGCGCATCAAGAACATCGTCGCCGGCATCAAGGAGCGCTTCCGCAACAAGAACCCGAAGATTTCGGACGGCGGACAGGGACCTCCGGGAAGCATCGGGTAGGGGACTCGCCTGAGCCTTGTGACGTCATGACTCGCCCTGAAACAGAGCTGCTCACCGCGCTTTACGTGCTGTACGCGAACGAGTGCGTTTTCTGGCTGAAGCCCGGCGAGCGGGCCTACACGCGCGATGGCGCCGGCTCCTGGAAGCTGTGGCAGATCGGCGCGCACAGCTTCACGCTGCGAGCAAGGGCGGCGGCTGTGTCGAGCCCGTTGCTGTGGCGGGCGGCATTTCTGCGGCGCGCGGCGGAAGCCCCGGACGCCGATTCCCGCGCCCTCACCCGCACAGCCCGCCGACTCGATGGCATGAGCACCCTCACCTGGTTTTGCCGCCTGCAGGCGATCGTTCTGCTCCTTTACGGTCCGGCCATCGTGCTGCTGCACCAGATGGAAAGGCTGTGGCCGCTGCTGGCAGGGATCATTCTGCTCAACCACGCCGTCCTGCTCGCGTTTCTTTCCCGCGAGCTGCGCCGCTATGTTCCCGGACGCGTGCTGCCGGCGCTGGCTCCCGTGCTGCTGAACCCGGTAGGTGCGTTGCGCAGCCTCGATGTGCTGACGCCGCTGGTATTTGCGCGGTTGGAAAGCCAACGGCGGCGACGGACGCTCGAAGACGGCGCTCCCATACACTAACAACGGTGTCATTCGACCTCCATCCCCCTCCTTACGACGCGCTGATCGTCGGCGCCGGCCCGGCGGGCTGCGCCGCGGCGTACGATCTCGCGCAGGCCGGCCGCCGCGTGCTTTTGCTCGACCGCCGTACGTTTCCGCGACCGAAAGCCTGCGCCTGCGGCCTTACCCGCAAAACCCTGGCCGCACTGCGCTACCCCGTTGACCCGGTCGTCGAGCGCGTTTGCCATGAGATCGTGCTGCAAAAAGCCGCCGAAGCCCCTTGCCGCTCCCACCTTGCCGCTCACCCCGCAGCGAAACCGCAGCAGGCGTTCGCCCCGACCCTGGCCGCCAAGACCGCCGAAGTTCGCGTGCGCACCCGCACGCCCATCTGCGCCATGGCCGTGCGCAGCCGCTTCGACGCCTTCTGCCTGCAACAGACTCTGGCCGCGGGGCGCGGCCGCGGCTCGGTCGAGCTTCGCAAGATCGACAGCCTCGTCCGGCTGGAGGAGTCCGCCGCCGAGGTCAGCGTCGTGATCGCCTGGACGAACGCCGGGGGAGCGGCGCAGACCGAAACCCTGCACGCGCCCGTGCTGCTGGGAGCCGATGGCTCGAACGGCCAAACGCGCCGCCTGGCCACAGCCCTGCACAAAGACCCCGACGAAGCCCGCGCGGAAAGCGGCAACGACCCCTCCTGGTACACCCGCGGCTTCGCGCTTGAAGCGGCGATCCCTTTTACCGCGCTTCCTGCCAGGCTGCCGCAGGCCGACGCGCCCCAGGACCTCATCTTCGACTTTGCCCCCCTTCCCGGCGGCTACGGCTGGCTGTTCCCGAAAGGCGACCACATAAACATAGGCGTCGGCGCGTTCGCTCCCGAGCCTGACGTGACGGAGCCCGCCGCGAGGCCGCCAGGCGGAATGCCCGGCCCGGGCGACGACCGGCTGCGGCTCGTCACCCGCTCGCTGCTGGCCGCCTATTGCGCGCAGAAGCTGGGCATCGACCTGGCGGCGTTCCCGGCCGCGACCGTTACCGGACAACACCTGGGCATGGGCGGCCACCGCTACGTGCCGCGCGGCCGCGTGCTGCTGGTCGGTGACGCCGCCGGCTTGGTTGACCCGCTGACCGGCGAAGGCATCCACTCGGCGATCGTCAGCGGACAAGCCGCGGCCTCGGCGGTTCTTGAGGCAGTACCGGCGGCGGTCGCGGCTGACGTAGCCGCGGCCTACGCCCGCCATCTCGCCCCTTTGCAGCAGACGCTTGCGTTTTCACACCGCGCCGCGCGCGCGTTTTACAAGACGCCCGAACGCGGTTTTCGCGCCATGCGTCTGCCGTTGCTGCGTGGCTTGATCCTGAAGACCTACGCGGACGGCCTTCCCCGGCTGCGGCTGCTCACCCTGCTCGCCAAATTGGTCTAAGCCACACGCCCTGAAGCCCCCGACCCCTGACAAGCGTCCAACACCCTATGCAGACGCTCGGCCACAGCTACAGGACAGCGCCGCCGGCCCGCCGCATCGTTCCGGTGTCGGCGGTTTCGGTGGCCGCGCACGTCATGCTGCTGCTGGTTCTTGCCGCCGCGCTTCGCCCTGCGGCGCGGCTAACGCCCTACAAACTTCCCGGCACCGCGCAAGGAACGCGCCTGCTCACGTTTTACGCCCCCGGCAGCTTGCAGGCAGCCGACGGCGCCATGACCCTCAAGACACCTGCGCCGCCAAAGCCGAAGCCGGCAGCGGCCAAACCCACTGTCGCGGCGCTTCCCACGCCGCCCGCAAGCCAGACGGCCTCCGCCGAAAAGGGCTCGGCGAACGCGGCGTTGTCCGGGCTCGGCGACGGCGACATCTCGATTGCCCTGACCAAGCATTTTCCGCGGCCCGCACCGGATCTGGCGTCGCTTCCCCGCGGCACCCACGGCGATGTGATCGTGAACGCCGTAATCGACGAGCAGGGCAACATCGCCGACCTGACGCTGCTGCACGGCCTTTCGCCGGCCATCGACGCCGAAGTGCTCGCCACCGTGCGCACCTGGACCTATGCTCCCGCCACCCGCAACGGCCAGCCCGTCCGCTCCGAGCAGGAGCTGCACTTCCACTACGAGCGCACGTAAGTTGCACGGCTGATTTTTGTCTGTTGCGGGTACCCTCGCCGATCCAGAGTGGCCGCTTCAGCCTACCCCCGGAACGGAATCGCGCTCTAAGAAGGCGAGGGCAGCATGGCGATCTCGCACATCCAGGAACACGTCGACCTGATCGCCAAACATGAGCAGGAGTTCCTGGCGCAGCGCACGCGCATGGAACGGCTGGGCGATGAGGTCGCGTCGTTTGTAGGGAGTTTTGCCTTCGTCATTGGCCATGTCGCCGTCTTCGCGACGTGGATCGTGTGGAACAACACGGGCGGCGCGCACCACTTCGATCCTCCGCCGTTTTCGCTGCTCAGCACCATCGTGGGGCTGGAGGCGATTCTGCTGGCAAGCTTCATCCTGATGCGGCAGGGACGGCTGAGCCGCCGCACCGACGAGCGCGACCACCTGATGCTGCAGATTCTGCTATTGACCGAAAAAGAGGTGACGGCGGTGCTTGCGATGGAGCGCAAGATCGCCGGGCAATTGGGCCTTGAAAAAGCCGCGAACACTGCCGAAGTGCGCGAACTGAGCCAACATACGTCGATCGAGGACGTCGCGCAGACGATCAAGGAAAGCATCTCCAGCGAAGAAGCGGGCGACTGGTCGGCCCCCAAGCCGGAGTCGCCGGAAGACCCTTTCGCGGAGTTGTTCTAAAGCAACTTTATCAGTGATCTCACTAGAGCCCAGACCTATCCAGAAGCCAAGACGCGACAACGACCCATTTTCATGGAGCGGCCCTAACATCTTGCCATCCGGGGTGTCCGTCGCTTCAGGGGCTCAGACCCTGAAGCGACGAGCGCTACGACACCTTGGGATGTGGGTTAGAAGCTGAAGCGAGCCGCGAACTGGTACTGTCTGCCTGAAAAGCCGAAGACGGTACCGGTAGTCGTACCGAAGCCACCTGCGTTGGTGGCCAGGCTGCCTCCGGCTGCGGCCGCCGCGGGGGTGGCGCTTGTCGCGTACGCCGTGATGACGTTGTTGGGCGGAGCGAAGTTCGGCGTGTTCGTAAAGTTGAAGCACTCCGCGCGTAGCTCCAGGCTGGCTTTGTCGTGCAGGGGAATGGTCTTGAACAGGGAAAGGTCGCCGCGGCGCAGGTGGGGTCCGAAGACCTGGTTGCGGCCCTCGTTTCCGGCTGTCCCCAGCGGCTGCTGCGCGAACGAGTTGAGGCTGAAGTACTGTCCGGTGACCGAGCCGGTGGTCCGGATGGGCGCGACCACGTTCGGCTTGTCGCTGGTCACTGTGGGCAGGTTGATAGTGGCCAGGCCATTGCTTGAAAGCGCGGAAGAGATGATCGTGAACGGGTTTCCCGTTTGCCAGAAACCCAGGCCATTCAGCCGAAAGCCACCCGCTACCGCCCGGTACAGTTTCGAGTCGCCGTGGCCGAAGGGGAGGTCGTAGGTGAAGAAGCCGGCGATGCGGCTCCGGACGTCGAGCGGCGAGTTACCATAGTCGTAGCGGCTGACATTCTGCGGCTCTTCGCCGAAGACCGTGGTCACCAGCCCGTCGCCGTCGTACTCGTGATACACATCGTCGAGGTTGTGCGCGTAGGTGTAATTGATGTTCGCGGTCAAGCCTTTCGAAACGCGCCGCTCCACGGACACCTGCAGGGAGTTATACGAAGACTCGCCCGTGTTCTCGAAGCGGTCGATGGTGTTGACTTTGGGCAGGCGTGCGCTGTAGACCAGCGCCGGAGGCGGCGTTCCCGCAGGGACCGGACCGGTCGGCGCCGGCAGGTCGAGATTGGGAATCTGGTTGCCGATATGGCGGCCGAGCTCCCCAACGTAGCCGACGGTCAGCACGGTGCCGCGGTATTCCTTTTGGAACAGCAGGTTGAACTGCTCAAAGTAGCTGTCCGACTGCGAAAGCGGCTTGCTGGTCACGGTTCCCGTAAGCGCGGAGGTCGCGGTAGACTGCTGCACCGCGGGCACGACGCCGGTCTGGCTGATGATCGTCGGGTTGAAGATGAAGCCGGTGTTGATGCTGACGCCGGGGTTGCTGATGACCGTGCTCACCACGGCGTCGCTGGGGTAAAAGGTGAGCCCGAAGCCGCCGCGCAGCACCATACCTTGACCGAACGACGCGTCGAACCCAAAGCGCGGGCTGATGTCGTTGTACGTATTCTGGATGCCGCCGGTATTGTTCTTGATGATCGAAAGCGACTGAATATCGAAGTTCGAGTAGTTTCCATTCTTTTCACTCGGCTTGGTAAAGACGTCGTAGCGCAGGCCGAGATTGAAGGTCAGGTGGTTGGTCGCGCGCCAGTTGTCCTGCACATAAACTGAAGGCTCCCAGCTACGCTCATACGGCTTGATGAGGAAAGCGATACGATTCGAAAGATAGGGCGTACCGGCAAGAAAGTTCGCCAGCGACGGGAAGATGTACAGGCCCTTGGGAAAGAGCGAGTTGGCATAGGTAAAGTTGCGCCGGATGAGCGCGCTGCCGAACTTGAAGTTGTTGAGCCCGTGCGTGTAGGTGACCGCGCCGGCAAATTGCGTGGTGTGCTCGTAGTTGACGGTTGGAAGGGCGACGGTGTCGCCAAGCGCGGCGTACCCGACCACCTGGATGGGCGCCAGCCCGGAGCAGACGCCGCACTCGTTCGCATTGGGGATCAGGTAGGGCGCGGTGTCGTTGAGGTTGCGGCCCGCGTTCAGCGCTTCGGAGTCGAGATCGAAGTAGGTATAGCCGGTTCTGAGCTCCAACAGCAAGGATGGCGTAAAGATGTGGGTGTAGCCGAACTGGCCGTTATGCGTGATCGTGATGTTGTTGCCAGACCCGGCACCCGCCAGGTTTCCTCCGGCGGCTACACCGTTCGCGTTGGGCAGGTAGGGCGGCGTAAAGGCTGCGGTGCGGTTGTAGGAATAGCGGCCAAACAAGGTATCGTTCGCGCTAAAGTGGTGATCGATGCGCACATCGCCCAGTTGCTGGTAGAGCGTCGCCGACGGATTGTAGACGAAGTTGTTGAAGGTTCCCGGCGCGTTCGGTGTGGGGAACAGTTTGAAATACGCCAGGGTCGTGGCATTGAGGTTTGCCGTCGGAATGACCGGGCCGCCTGTGTCGGAAAGATCGCCGGGGTGCTGCTGCTCATACAGCGTCGGAACGGTTGAGGTGTACACGGAGTTGTTGCCGTCGATCGAGCGCAGGTTCTCGTAATCGACGAAGAAGAACGTCTTATCCCGGCGGATGGGGCCGGAGAAGCTGCCGCCGAATTGATTGCGGCGCACCTCCGGTTTGCGAAGCGGAGCGCTGATGAAGAAGTTCCGGGCGTCGGTAATGTCGTTGCGGAAGAACTCGTACAAGGAGCCGTGAAAGCCGTTCTCTCCCGACTTGGTGATGACGTCGATCGCGGCGCCGCCGGTACGGCCGACCTCGGCCGGGTACAGGTTTGTCGTTGTGCGGGTTTCGGCGATCGCTTCGACCGAGGGCCGCAGCATCGGCGTGCCCAGGGCGCGGCTGTTGTTGTCGAGCCCATCAAGCTGGCTGTTGTTGAAGAGCTCTTCCTGCCCGTTGGCGGACACGCCCGAAGGCAGCCGCCGATCCGTCGGCGCGGAGCCGCTTGAAAGGCTGCCCGGTGAGCCCGCGTTGATGCCAGCCTGCACCTGGATCAGCGAAATGTAGTTGCGGCCGATCGTCGGCGCGTCCAGCAGGGTTTTTTCCGTGATCGTACTGCCGACGCTGGCGTCGTCGGTCTGGAGAGAGGACGGCGTGGCCGTCACTTCGACCTGCTCCTGGGTGCCGCCCACCTGCAGGCTCGCATTGACGCGAACGCGGTCCGCGGCGGCCAACACGACGTTCTTTTCAACAAAGGTCTTGAAAGATGGCGACGTGATCGTCACGGAATACGTGCCAGGCTGCAGGGCGCTGAACACGTAGCCGCCATCGCCGCTGGTGACAAAGGTGCGTACCTCATGCGTGCCGATGTTTTCGAGGCGCACCGAGGCTCCCGGAATGCTTGAAGCCGTGCTGTCGAGCACGGTACCGAGGATGTCACCGGTCGCAACCTGGGCGTGGAGGAGAGTCGTCTGGCAGAAGAGGAAGAGGAAAACCGCCAAACCGGAAATGGCCTTTCGGAAGTGCGACCGGAGGGCGGGGTGGATCGAAAGTGACATAAAGCGACGGTTGCTCACTAGGTCGGGTGCCATGATCTGCTCCTGTTTTTCGCGTTGCCGGTTAGTCATTTTTTCCAAGCGCGGACACGCTACCACTCTGCATCGCCGTTTGGCAATAGACAGGGTATTCATTTTGGCGACCCGAACCTCGGGCACTCCGGCCATGCTGGTCAGGGGGCGCGTTACCGGTCTGCACCGTTCTTCTTCAGCGTTGCGCCGTGAATGCTGCCGCTGTTCAGATATCGCCGCATTTGAGCGATCATCGCGCACGTCGACCTGTGCAGCCGGGTCCCCGGCCCGGTTGTTGTTCGCGGTCCGAACGCTGGTGACGCCCCTGTACATCATATCTATTGTGAACGGACAAAGCGCGGTGCTATAGTGAGTCGCTCCAAGACCGTACCCGTAGCTGACCCGCGACCAGCAGACTTTCAGAAGAGGCCAGGAGGCTTGATGGACATACTCGGCACAGCGAGCCTGCGGCGCGCGGAATGGAAGGCCGGCTGGCACATCCCGGCGATCTCCGCGCTGGGCATCGGCGTTTCCATGATCCCGGTGTACTCACTGGGGCCATTGATGCCAGCCATCCACACGAGCACCGGGTGGACGCGCTCGGGTATATCGGTAGGGCCGACGTTTCTGAGCGTCGGGGCCGTGCTGCTGGCTCCGCTGGTCGGCGCCGTCATCGACCGGGTCGGCTCGCGGCGCATCGCGTTGCCGGGGCTCGTCTTTTTCGCGGCCGCGCTGGCGTCGTTGGCGCTGACCAACAGCCACATCATCACCTGGTGGCTGGCCTGGACGGTGATTGCGATCGCCGAAGTCTTTGTCAAAATTACCGTGTGGACGACCGCCGTCGTCACCCGCTTCCACCATGCTCGGGGCGCCGCCGTCGGCCTGGCGCTGACGGGCACCGGGCTGTCGTCGTTTTGCGTGCCGTACCTGACGACCCTGCTGCAGGAAAGGTACGGCTGGCATGCGGCCTACGCCGTTCTCGCCGGCGGCGGCCTCATCCTCGCGTTTCCGCTGGCCTTTCTTTACTTCTACGACGCGCATAGTTCGGCGCGGCGCGCGCGTTCCGCTACGCCCGACGCCCTATCCGCCGCCGCTTCCGCTGTTATGCCTGTCGCCTTGCCGGGAGTTCCCCTGCAGCAGGCTTTCCTTTCCAGACACTACCTGCAGATGGGCCTGGCGGCACTCTTCTCCGCCATGGCGGGCACGGCCCTGTCGGTTCACTTCGTGCCGATCCTGCGATCCGAAGGTCTTTCCGCGCATACGGCCGCGGCCACCGCGGGCATGTTGGGCGTCGCGCTCATTCTGGGCGGTCTCGGCGGAGGCTACCTTCTGGACAAGCTGAGCGGGCCGACGGTCGGCTTCATTGCCCTGGCAATGCCTGTTCTCGCCTGCCCGGCCCTGCTGCTTTCGCACACCGTGGGCGCGGGCCTTTTTGCCGCGGCGCTCGTTGGCGCGTCGGCTGGCGCGGAAATCAATGTTTACGCTTCCATCATCCCGCGCTATTTTGGCGTTCGCAACTTCGGCGTCCTGTTCGCGGTAATCGACGCCATCATCACCGTTGGCTTCGGCATCGGCCCGTTCACCGCGGGCTACCTGTTCGACCGCTTCGGCAATTACAACAATGTGCTTTTGTTGTCGGTGCCGTTGTTCCTTGTCAGCGCCCTGCTGCTTGGATTGCTGGGCCGCGCGTCGGCTTCACCGGAAAGCACCGGCGCCCTCGCGGTGGCTGTATAGCCAGCTTCCCGCTCACCAGCTCAGGCGTTGGCGGGAACGGCAGTGCGGCGGCGACCTTTGAACCAGCGTGTGATCGGCAGCTCCACCAGCCTGTAGACGCCTTCCGAGATCGCGACCGTCAGCGCCGTGACCGTGACAAGAACCACAGGCACAGCCGACGGCCCGTGCAGGCCCAGGTGGATCAGCAGCAGGCCCAGCGCGGGAATCGTAAAGCCATGCACGAGATAGATGGAATACGACGCGTCGCCCAGTTCCAGCAGAAAACGCGGGACCAGCGCCCCCAGCCTGCGTTCCAGAGCTACCGCTCCGGCCACCAGCGCCATTGCCGCCAGGCCCCAGAAGAACCCACGCCAGTGCGAGAAATTCGGCGTTGTCCAGGTGCTCAGCAAGATGAAGCCGAGCACAGCCAGCGCCGCTCCGGCGGCGACGGGCAGCTTCTTGACGTGGTGGATGCCGAGCGCGAGAACGATGCCCATGGCAAATTCCAGCAGCATGGAGTGCGTCAGAATACCGGCAAAGGTCGGCAGCCCGGGACCCAGTGCAAACCACAGCAGCGTCAGCCCCACCAGGCACGGCACCAGAACCTTGCCGGGAGACAAGCGAAACAGGATCGCCGCTGCGAAAAAGACGTAAAACATCATTTCGAAGTTCAGGGTCCCGCCCACGATCAACACCGGCTGCAGATCACGGTCGTAGTTGAGGCTGGGTAGAAACAGGAACGACGCGACGATGTTCCAGAGCGGGCCGATGCGGTTGCTTTCGGTCCAGGGCGCTGCCACGGCCAGGGCGATCTTCAGGGCCGTCAGCAACCAGTACAAGGGAATAATCCGCTCCAAACGGCGAGCCAGAAACGTGCGGGTCGCTCGAGCGGAGCTTGCCGACGGCCAGCCCGCCGTGTTGCCGGACGAAGCCCGCAGCGGCGCCGAGGACAGCGTCATCACGAAGCCGCTGATGACAAAAAATATGTCGACGCCGGAGCCCCCGTTGATCCAGTTGACGATCGGTAGCCGCACCCGCTCCTGCGCAAAAATCGTGGTGTGCTCGACGACCACCATCAGGGCCGCGATGGCACGCAAAACCTGGATCAACCGGTAGGTGGGCCGGCTGGCGGTTGGTCCGTCCTGCAGCATGGTTTCAGAATATCAGGGCCCTGGGCAAGTACCGGGAGCACCTCGCCGGTACAATCGAGGTACTTCTCGTGGCGGATAACTT
>CALMON010000158.1:0-38383 GCA_937871785.1 uncultured Granulicella sp. | reverse complement strand
GATCCTCTTCGACCTGCCCCGCGCGCGGCAGCATGCGGCGTCGCGGCGCCGACTGATCGTGGTTCTGATCACCATCGCCATCATCGTGCTCCTGTTTGCGCTATACCTGACACCGTTCCTGTACTTCGAATATCGCGACACGGGGCTTTGGGGCGTTGCGGCGATTATTGTCATTTATGCCATGGCGTTCACGCTGCGACGATCTCTCAAGCGTCGAGGCAACACCATCACTTTGAGCCTTGGCCAAGCGCCCGCACCCCGGCTCTACGAGGACGTGCGGGGGCAGCGCCGCATCCTTTCCATGCTGGTTGCCCGCGGCGCGCTGGAGTCCGCCTTTCGCGAACGAACCGTCGCCATGCCCGCGGAAGGCGACGTGCGCGCCGCGCAACTGCGGCGGCTGCGCGAAGACGGCTTGTGGGACGACCTCGCGCTTCCCGTGCGCGACACACTTTCCGCCCCGGAAGGAAGCTGGACCGCGGAGGTGGCCGGCAGGTGTTTGCAGGCCGTGGAGATCGTTCGTGTCCTTTCCTGGTTCGTCACGGAAAGCGCGGTGCTCGGCTCACTGCGCAGCGCCATCGCGGACGCCCAGAACGCCATCCGCGAGCTTATTCCGCAGACGTTGGTGCGCGAAGCCGCAGCGCCCCCCGCCTTTCTGCGCACGGAGTTGGAAATCGGCGCGCAACAGGCTCCGGCGATGGCGTATCTGTCGCGCGTCCACAATGAGCTTGTCAAACGCGGCGTCAAGGAAGGCACCTTCGACGAGAGCATGGGGCCGCAGTTGGCGGGCTACATGCAGTACGCCGCTTCGGTCGGCGAGGCCGAGGTAGTGGCCGAAGACCTGCCTGTCGGCACGCTGCTGGTCGCTGAAAGCTCCACGGAAGACCTCCAATACATCATGGGCCTGGCCGCCAGCCGCTACCTGGCGCTGGAAATGCTGCGGATCACGCTCGCCGAACGCAGCGCGAAGACCCTGACCGCGCAGATCGCCGCCTTGGTTGAAGGAAAGGTTGTGGTGCAGTTCCTGCCCACAACGGCATAAGCGCGCAGGGTAAAACATAGTCCTCTTCCCCGACGTGCCGAAACGAGCACGCCGAGGAGGGGAAGGCTATTGCAGGGACACCGCTACAAACGGACGCTATACCCCTGAAGCGACCGTGAGCGGGCTGCTCGTCGGCTCGGTAAGAGGATAGCCGTTGTCCGAGCGCCGCAGATTCGCCATCGTCGTGTACACAACCAGGCGCGCGCGGTTCACCGAGCCCAGCGGACGAAATGCCGCGAGCGTGTGCGCCGGATTGAATGACAGCTTTTCCACGATGCCGTCGGTCGCCGGGTCGTACGCGTCCTGCACCGGGATCACGAGGCGAGCGACGGTCTGGTATTGCGAGTCTTCTTCAGACCACTTGCTCATCGCGTCCTCAACACTCATGTCATCGAGACCCGTGTTGAGCTGAACGCGGAAGTCGAATTCTGCCGCATTCGACCTGAAGTATGCGACCGCCGCCTCACGGAACGCGTTGTAGCCTTCCGGGCTGTAGGGCTGGTCGCGTAGCGCCAGCATTGCCGGGCTGGTGGCAATGACGCCGAACTTGGCGATGTATTCGCCATAGCGAGAAGGCGTTTGCGAGTAATAATCCTCGGCCATCGGATGGACCTTTTCATGGCCGTAGAAATCCAGCTTTTCCGAGCTCATGCCGAACGCGTGCAGCACCGCATTGGTGCCGCGGGCGATGTCTGAAACGACACCCTTCGTGGTATCCGAAAGCTTGGGTGCGACTTCCGCATTGGGCTTGAACGCCTGGGCGAACGTCGCGGCGGTGGAGGCCAGAAACTCCTTGCCGGTATCGAACACGAAGTCCTGCGTGGTGGTGTCGCCGAACGGCGCGAGATGCGGTCCATCGACGCCGAAGATCTTGAGCGACATGCCGCGCACGGTCGAAAGTTTGGAATCGTCGGTCATTTCCCCGGGCGCGGACGCCAGGCGGATCACCACGTCGTAGCTCCCGGGTTTCGCAAACAGGCCCTGCGACAGATACTGCGGCAAACCGGCTTCGACGATCAGCTTCCCTTTCAGAAGGCCGAACGCCTTGCCGTGTGAAATGCGCAGCGCTTTGCCTTCCTTTTCCTTCACCTTGTTCGTGCCGTCGGTCATGATCTTGATGATGTTGGCGTGGGTTTCCTGTTCGTCGGGCGTGATCTTTTCGACATCGTCGGTATAAAGAACATAGTTGGGCATGGGAATCCGTTTCCTGGAAGGGTCTTGAGAGTGTCGGGGCTGGATCGTGCGTGGGGGCTTCACGATGCGATCAAGCGGCAGCGCGGACGTTTACGCCATGAAAGATGCGGCGAGAAGAGGAACGGGTTGCATTCCCCTCCCCCGCCTGGAATCCGGGGGAGAGTCGTAGTAGAGGTGGTCAAGGAAGCCTGTTCAACCCTCCCCCCCCGACTGCTGAATGTGAGCGGTTAGGACTCACATTTTATGCAACCGAGCCCGCCGGGAAGCGTCTATTCTATAGAGCGCCTGAACGCAGTTCTCGGCGCGGGAGATTGGATGATGGCGATCAAGTGGGACAAGCTGACGGTTAAGAGTCAGGAAGCGCTGCAGGGCGCGCAGGGCATGGCCGCGGAAAACGGCAACCCGGAGGTGCTGCCCATGCACATGATGGCGGCGCTGCTGGAGGACGGCGAAGGTGTGGTGCTGCCGGTGCTTGAAAAGGTGGGCGTGCCGGTGCAGCAGATGCTGGCGCAGGTAAATGCAGCGATCGCGAAGCTGCCGAAAGTGCAGGGGGCGAGCTCGCAGCCGCAGCTCGGGCAGGCGATGGGCAAGGTGCTCGACCAGAGCTTCAAGGAAGCGGAAACGTTCAAAGACGACTACGTGTCGACCGAGCACCTGCTGCTCGCGCTGGCATCGGCCAAGGGAGACATCGTGCAGACCGCGCTGGCGGCACACGGCGCGGATCACGAGGCGATTTTGCAGGCATTGCAGGCCGTGCGCGGCTCGCAGCGGGTGACGGACCAGAACCCGGAAGGCAAATTCCAGGCCCTGGCGAAGTACGCCAAGGACCTGACGGAGCTTGCCCGTCGCGGCAAGCTCGACCCCGTGATCGGGCGCGATGAAGAAATCCGCCGCGTCATCCAGGTGCTGAGCCGCCGGACCAAGAACAACCCGGTGCTGATCGGTGAGCCCGGAGTCGGCAAGACGGCCATTGTGGAAGGGCTGGCGCGACGCATTTTTTCAGGCGATGTGCCGGAGATTCTTCGCGATAAGAGGGTGATCTCGCTTGACCTGGGCTCGATGCTCGCCGGAGCAAAGTTCCGCGGCGAGTTTGAAGACCGGCTGAAGGCAGTGCTCAAGGAGATTGAAGACTCGAACGGCGAAATCATCCTGTTTATCGACGAACTCCACACGCTCGTGGGTGCGGGAGCAGCGGAAGGGGCCATCGACGCGAGCAATATGCTGAAGCCGGCGCTCGCCCGCGGCGAGCTGCGCGCGATCGGCGCGACGACGTTGAATGAGTACAGGAAGTACATCGAAAAAGACGCGGCTCTGGAGCGGCGCTTCCAGATCGTGTACGTCGGCGAGCCGAACGTGGAAGACACCATCGCGATCCTGCGCGGGCTGCGTGAGCGCTACGAAACGCACCACAAAGTACGGATCAAGGATGCGGCCATCGTGGCGGCCGCCGAGTTGAGCCACCGCTATATTTCGGATCGCTTTCTGCCCGACAAGGCCATCGACCTGGTCGATGAAGCCGCGGCGGCGCTGGCGATCCAGATCGGGTCCGTGCCAGTCGAAATCGACGACCTGGAGCGTCATGCGACGTCGCTCGAGATCGAGCGCGCGGCGCTGGGCCGGGAGCACGACCCCAACTCCCAGGAGCGGCTCAATCTTGTTGAGCGCGAGCTGGCCGAGGTGAAGGAGCAGGCGGCCTCGCTGCGCGCGCGCTGGCAGAAAGAGCGCGGGGCGATCGGCGACATCGCGGCGCTCAAGGAACGGCTGGAGAGCCTGCGCTTTGAGGCCGAGCACGCCACGCGCAAGGGCGATCTGCAGCGCGCGGCGGAGCTGCAGTATGGGGAGATTCCGAAAGCAGAACGCGAGCTGGCCGCGCTGACGGAGGTGCAGGATGAGGCCGTGGCGGCGGACAAGGATCGTGCCAGCGCTGGAGAAGCAGATCCCTCCACTTTTCACCCCAACGAGCAAGTGCGCTCGTCGGGGGCCCCCGCTTCGCTGCGGGATGACAACCAGAAAGGCAACAGCAAAGACAACGGCAAAAGGAAGATCGCAGCGCGGATGCTGAAGGAGGAGGTCGACGAGGAGGACATCGCGGCGATCGTGTCCAAGTGGACCGGGATCCCGGTCAACAAGATGCTCGAAGGCGAGGTGGAAAAGCTGACGCAGATGGAAGACCGGCTGCGTGAGCGGGTGGTCGGGCAGGATGAAGCGCTGACCGTGGTGGCGAACGCGATTCGCCGCTCGCGCGCCGGCCTGAGCGATCCGAAGCGGCCGATCGGCAGCTTTATCTTCCTTGGCCCCACGGGCGTCGGCAAGACCGAAACGGCGCGCGCGCTGGCGGAATTCCTGTTCGACGACGAAAACGCGATGGTGCGCATCGACATGAGTGAATACATGGAAAAGCACGCCGTGGCGCGGCTGATCGGCGCGCCTCCGGGGTACGTTGGGTTCGACGAGGGCGGGCAGTTGACCGAGGCGGTGCGGCGGCGGCCGTATGCGGTGGTGCTGTTCGACGAGATCGAAAAGGCGCACCCGGATGTGTTCAACGTGCTGTTGCAGGTGCTCGATGACGGTCGGCTGACGGATTCGAAAGGCCGCACGGTGGACTTCAAGAACACAGTGCTGATCATGACGTCGAACACCGGAGCGTCGCAGTTGGCGACGGCCTGGGCGGAGGGCGAAGAGGGTTTCAGCGAGGCCAAGGAGCGCGTCATGAGCGAGCTGCGCAAGCAGTTCCGGCCCGAGTTCCTGAACCGCGTGGACGACATCGTCGTATTCCACCCGCTGGCGGAACGTCAACTCACCCATATCGTGGACCTTCGCCTGCGGGATTTGCAGGCGATGCTGGATGCCCGGCGCATCACGCTCAACCTGACCGATGCCGCTCGCGAGGCAATCTTCCAGGCCGGCTACGACCGGGCGTATGGTGCTCGGCCGTTGAAGCGCGCGATCCAGCGGCTGGTGCAGGACCCGCTGGCCATGCGCATTCTCGACGGCCGCGTGCTGCACGGCGACCGCGTGACGGTGGACGCGGACGGCGGTGGCAAGCTCGAGTTTGTGGTGGGCGAGCGAGCGGCGGTGGCCTAAGCTGTTGGGGATCAGTTGTGAGTTTCCGAACGTGAAGTCTCAGTTCCCGAACTGACAACTCACAACTGATCCCAACCTGACCCTACCGAAACCGCACCGTGGCCGCGTCGCCGCTCATGGCGGGGCCCAGGGCTGTGACGATGGCGTGGTCGACGGAGAAGGCCTGGTCGGTCCAGTCCCAGCCGCCGGTGTAGAGCACGAAAAGCTGATCGCCGGGCTGCCGGCGAAGGTCTTCGTAGCGCACGATGGGCAGCGCTGTGAAGTGCCGCAGGTGCTCGGCGGTCAGGGCCTGGGTGTCGTGGTGGTCGTAGGCAATTTCATTCGCGGCGGAGTAGACCAGCGTGAGGCGCTTACGCACGGCCGGGTCGGGCTCGTAGTAGCTGAGGACCTCGAACGGGCCGAGTTCCTGAATGTAGAGCGGGGCGTCCGGGTGCGCCGCAAGAGCGGCCTGCAAAGCCGGGCCGGGCAGCATCGCGGCGAGAGTGGACGATCTGTGCAGCCGCTCCACATAGGCGTGCCCTACCCCGATCAACACCAGAGCCGTTGCTGCGCGCAGGAAGGCGGCGCGCTGCGGTTGCAGCGACTGCACCGCCGGCGCGAGCACCATGGCAACCACGATACTGATGCCCACAATTGCGCCCAGAACGTAGCGGACCTCCAACGTATGCGTCACAAAGCGGCCCAGCAGGAAGCCGAACAGCGGCAGCGCCGCGAGCGTGAAGACGAAGACGGCTTCGGGCGTTGTCAGCGGGATCGTCCGATGGCGGAAACGGTGCGCGGCCGCCGCGAGGAGCAGCACAGCCAGCAGCAGGAAAACAAGGGCGCCGACCTGCTGCGCGCGGTGGGAGAGGCCGGTGTAGTCGAGAAACAATGCCCGAAAGGACTGCGTGATCGCGCGCACGCCCACCGTGCCGGCGTTGTAATAGTGCTTGCGGAACTCTCCCGCGGCTTTGCTGAACGGCAGGGTGAAGACCTCTGCCGCCATGGCGGCGACGATAGCTGCGGCCATAAAAAGGTCGAGCTTGCGGCGGAGATACGTGCGGGTCAACTCGGCGGCGCAGAGCGGGATCAGCAGCAGGATCGCGAAGTAGTGGGAGTTGAGCGCCAGGGCGAGAGCCGCGGCAAGGGTGACGAGCGCGGCGGTGCGGGAGCGGGTCTCGCTTACGGGAACCTGCAGCGTGGCGGCTTGCCAGGCAAGAAGCGTCAGGCCATAAAAGCCGAGCAGCAGGCCGTAGGGGCGGGCCTCGGCAGCATAAAACAGCGTCGCCGTGATGGCCGGAAACGCGAGCGCGAGCAGGGCGGCGGCTTCGGCGGTGCCGCTCGCGGCCTGGTTGCCGCCGCGGTAGCAGCGCCGCACGAACAGGTACAGGCACGCCTGCATCAGCAGAAAGCCAAGCAGCGAAGGCAGTCGCAGCGCAAACGCGTTCGCTCCGAAGAGCACCGTGCTCCCGTGCGCGAGCGCGTGGTACACCAACGGGTCGAGCGAAATGGGGATGTGCCGCTGGATACCGACGACTTCTGCCAGCTTGCGGACGCTGTCAGTCTGAAGCACAAAGAATTCATCCTGATCGAGCAGCTTGTAATGCGACCAGAGGAGCGAAACTGCCGCAGTCAGGGCGAGCAGGGCGAAGGCCGCGGGGGAAAGCCGCAAGCTCCTGTCGACCTCTGGAAAAATCTTGGTGCCGGCAGCAGACTCAGCCCACACTGGTTGTGCGCCGCCGGTCATCGCGGGGCGGCCGGGATCGTGTCGTTGGCGGCGGGAGTGCCGCCCGGCACCACGGGGATGAGCGTCGTCGGGGTCGGCAGGGTCGGCGTAAAGAAGCCTTCAAGCCGGGGCAGGCGGATGAACAGCAGCAGGCCCATCACCAGCACGGTGGCGGCGAACGACGCCATCAGCATCGGCTCGCGGTAGAGCTTTTCCGGGTTGACGACGGCGGAGTCTTTCTTGAACGCGAGCTTCAGGTAGATCGCCATCGTAAACGCGATAAACGGAAATCCCAGGATCAGCTCGATGCGGTAGCGGATAATGAACGCGCCCAGAAACAGCATCGCGGTCGACGCGTAGAAGAGCACGCTGACCAGCAGCGACTCCGGCGTGTAGCGCTTGAAGCTGGCTCGGTAAGCCCCGGCGACGCTGCGGTCGTTGATTTCGTTGAGCTCTGAAAAGCGCTTCAGCGCCATAAAATAGCAGCCGATCATCCAGTAGGCGATCAGCAGCGAAATCGGCGGCACCAGCGGCGCGGCCATGACGCTGACGGTGGCGTACCAGCCCAGCAGCATCCGCAGCGGATTGTTGACAGACTCGGTGAGCACGTCGAGGTAGGGCACATCCTTGGTGCGGACCGGCGGAAAGTTGTACAGGCAGCCCATGATCCACAGGACGACACCGGTAAGTGCAAAAGCCCGTGAAATAAAGAGGCCGATGCCGACTCCGGCGATCATCATCAGCAGCCACTGCACATACGCCGCGGGCACGTTGACCAGGCCCAGGGCGGCGGGGCGGTTGCGTTTGGTTGGATGCAGGCGGTCGAACGGAGCGTCCAGCACCTCGTTGATAACGTAGTTCGAGCAGGCCACCAGAGTAATGCTGACGAATGCGACCACGAGGGTGACGAAGAGGTGGCTGGACCACAGGCCGGAAACGACGCTCAGAGGGACGATAACGCCGGGTAGCACAAACAGGTTTTTGATGGAATGGTCGAGCCGCGCGATAGCGAGGTGAGCGCGCAGGCGCGTGGCAAGAGGAACTGTTTGTGCCGTGCTTTCCGTCATCGGGGGCTTCGTGAACACTCGCCGGGAACTCGGCCCGGAGAGCTTCCGGGGTTTTGATGGTGCGTGCGCCTGCGGGGCCGTTTGAACGTGTGGGGCACAGCCAGTATAGCGTAGCTGTACGGCGCGGCCGGGGTGCTTCGCGCGCCGGGTGGGGTAAGCTTGGGGTGGACCTGCGACGGCTCCCCAGCCGCCTTGCGGTCCTGCGGCGACGAAAAGCGCGGCGGCAAAGAAACGGGACAGGCAATGGGTCGGCGGCGGGCAATCATTATTGGAGCAGGGCCGGCGGGGCTGACGGCCGCTCTGGAATTCGCGCGCCGCACCGACGTCCAGCCGGTTGTGCTCGAAGCTTCGGGCGAAATCGGCGGCATTTCCCGCACCATCCGCTACAAAGGCAATCGCATGGACATCGGTGGGCACCGCTTTTTTTCAAAAAGCGACCGCGTGATGCAGTGGTGGGTCGACCTGATGCCGCCGGTCGATAACGACAACACTGCGGCCAGCCCGGCGGCCATCAGCTATCAGGGAAAGACCCGGGCCGTCGAAGTACCGGCGCGGCTGCCGCAGGAACCTGTGCTGCGGGGCATCGGCGAGCTCCTGCAGGGGCGCGACGAAGAAACCGTGGACACAGCCGCCGACGGCACCGTGCGCGACGACGTGATGACGCATACGGAGGTGCGAACCGCGCCCGAGAACGACGACCTCGTCATGCTGATCCGTCCGCGCAAAAGCCGCATTTATTACCTGCGCAAATTCTTCGACTACCCGATCACGCTGACCGGCTCGACGATCCGCAACCTCGGCCTGGTGCGCATGGTGAGGGTCGGGTGCAGCTACCTGTACTCGCGCGTGCACCAGGTAAGGCCGGAAAAGTCGCTCGAAGACTTTCTGATCAACCGCTTTGGCCGCGAGCTGTACCTGACGTTTTTTAAGAGCTACACGGAAAAGGTGTGGGGCACGCCCTGCGACCGGATTTCCGCGGAATGGGGAGCGCAGCGCATCAAGGGTCTGTCGCTGACGACGGCGGTGAAACACTTCGTCCGCAAAACGCTGCGAAGCAAGCCGAAGGGCGGCGGCGGCGGCGCGGACGCCGATGTGGCGCAGAAGGGCACGGATACCTCGCTGATCGAGCGTTTTCTGTACCCGAAGTTCGGCCCCGGGCAGCTCTGGGAGCATGTGGCGGAAAAGGTGGCCGCGGCCGGCGGCGAGCTGCACATGGGCTACAAGGTGGACCGCTTGCTGACCGACGGGAACCGGGTGGTCGCGCTTGAGGCGGTGAATGAAGCAGGTGACCGCAAGCGATTTGAAGGCGAGCTGTACCTGTCGACAATGCCGATGCGCGACCTGGTGCGGGCGCTCGACGCAGGCGGCACTTCCGGTGCGAGCTCTGAGGTTCCGGCGAACGTGCGTGAGGTCAGCGAAGGGCTCGAATACCGCGACTTCATCACCGTCGGCTTGCTCGCCAACAAGCTTACGGTGCGGGAACCGGATCGTAGCTTGATTCGGGACACGTGGATCTACATCCAGGAACCCGACGTGCTGCTGGGGAGGCTGCAGGTGTTCAACAACTGGAGCCCGTACATGGTCGCGGACCCGGACAAGGTATGGCTTGGACTTGAGTATTTCTGCTATGAAACCGACCCGCTATGGACCATGCCGGACGACGAACTGAAAGCCTTTGCGGCGGCGGAGCTTGAAACGATCGGCATCCTCAAGCAGTCCGACGTGCTCGACGGCCACGTGGTCCGCGTGCCGAAAACCTACCCCGCGTACTTCGGCACATACAGCCGTTTCGACGAGCTGCGCGATTACCTGGACGGCTTTGAAAATCTGTTTCTGGTGGGCCGCAACGGCATGCACAAGTACAACAACCAGGACCACTCCATGCTGACGGCGATGGCGGTGGTCGACAGCGTGGCGGCGGGCGCGGCGGTCGACAAGGCGGCGCTGTGGAGCATCAATACCGAGCAGGAATACCATGAGGAAAAGAAGAGCTAGAGTCGTTCATCTAGCTCGGTTCCTGAGCCGTTTTCCACGAAGCTGTGCCGTTGCAAGCTGTGCCGTTGCCGTTGTCTTTGTTCCTGGATGGGTCTGGGTTTTAGCCTGGACATCAAAACGAGGTGATGGACCCGGGCTTTAGCCCCAGGGACTCGGCACCTGAATAGCTATACGGGAACTGCTCTCGCGGGGGTGCGCCGATGAAGAAGTGGATTTTGCTGCTGGTCCTGGTGTTCGCGGTGTTTGTGGCGTTCAACCGCACGAAGCTGTTTGTGCGCGACCCGCTGGCGAGCGTGACGCGCGACGGCGTGCGCGAAACCGGCACGCAGGTCTTTATTAACTTCAACAACGAGGTGCTTCTGGAGCATGACGGCGCGCCGGCGTATGTGACGGCCGCGGAGGCCGCCGGCCACGTCGGCACGCCGCAAAGCATCCAGTGTGTGCATTGGCTCGCGTGCCTCACCGATGCCTATCCGGCCACCCTGGTGGATGGGTCCGCGGCGACCAGAACGCTGCGAGCCGATGGCAAGGCGATGGAGTTCAGGGACGCGGCGGGGCGGGATGTTCTGGTGGCGCTGCGGTAGAGCGGTGCAGCCGTTCAAGTAGCTCGGCAATCGTAAGCCCGGCCGAAGGATGCAGCAGCGATGGGGCAATCTCCGCCAGCGGCGCGAGAACAAACGCGCGCTCGTGCATGGCGGGGTGCGGCAGCGTCAGCACCGGCGTTTGCAGCGTCAGGTCGCCGTACAGCAGCAGGTCGAGGTCGATGAGGCGAGGGCCTTTGGCGGGAACGGCGGCGGAGCGGTCGCGGCCCATGTCGCGCTCGATACCGAGCAGGGCGTGGAGCAGGTCCGGCGGCGGCAGAGCCGTTTCAAGCAGCGCGGCGGCATTCAGGAAGCGAGGCTGGTCGAGGTAGCCGACCGGCTCCGTATCGTGAAAGCTCGAAACCGCGGTCACCGTGCCGAGCGCGGCCAGACGGCGCACGGCTTTCCGCAGGTTGGCTTCGCGGTCGCCGAGATTGGAGCCGAGAGCGATCGCCGCGGTCATAGGAAAGAACTCAGCATTCAGCACGCAGCACTCATGACTGGACCGTTCCGTTCTCGCACTGAATCTGTTCAGTTTTCAGTGTTGGATGTTCAGGTTCCGGCTGTGAATTCGATGGGCGGGGGAGCCGTGGGCTGGAGCGGGACATCCGTTCTCGCTTCTTCGTGTGGCTGGTCGTAGCGGCAGGCAAGCTCCCAGGCGGAGCGGTCGCGCATCAGGCGCTGCACTAGAGCGGTGTGCATGGCGTGGCCGGCGCGCTCGGCGACCACCCTGCCCCAGAGCCGACGCCCAGCCAGAGCAAGGTCGCCGATCAGGTCCAGAACCTTGTGGCGGACGAACTCATCGGGAAACCGAAGGTCGCCATTCTGCACCTGGCCGCCTCCGATGATGATGGCGCACTGGTCTGTCGCGCCGCGGATTAGGCCCATATCGCGCAGCATGGGCTCGTCTTCGCGGAAGCCAAAGGTGCGGGCCGGAGCGATCAGGCGGGCGTAGTCGCCAGCTTCAAGATCGCCGACAAACACTTCGCGGCCAATCGGCGCAGGGAAGTCGATGGTGTAGTCGATCGCATAACCCTCGCCCGGGTAAACGCCAATAAACTTATTGCCTTCATGAACTTCCACGTCCTTGAGGATGCGGATGTATTCGCGCTTTCTCCGTTGCCCCTTGAGCCCCGTGTTCAGGATCGCGTCAACGTAGGGATGGGCGGAGCCGTCGAGGATCGGCACTTCGAGGTTGTCGACTTCGACGATCACGTTATCGACGCCGAGGCCGATGAGCGCGGAAAGCAGGTGCTCGGTGGTCGAAATGAGCACGCCCTGGCGCATCAGCGAAGTGGCGTAACTGACCTTGGCGACGTTGCGGCCGACGGCGGGGATTTCGAAGTTGTCGAGGTCTGTCCGGCGAAACACGATACCGCTGCCGGCGGGCGCGGGCACCAGCCGCAACGTGACTTCCGAGCCGGAATGGAGGCCCACTCCCCCAAACTGGAGGTCGGAAGCGATCGTTTGTTCAAACTGCGGGGCGTGCTGCGCGGTTCCGGGCAAAAATCGACCTCGTGCGACGATGCATCGACAGACTACGCCCGTAAGCGAGTGTGTGAGGTGTGGTCATTTGGACACACTAACCAAAATGAAGTTGAAACAAGGTAGGAGTTGTGGAAACAACAAAGGTGCGGATAAAGGTTTGTGGGCGACCTGGTACCACCCACAGAGTCGGTGTCTCCGGATGCAGCAGCAAAAGCTGCAGCACCGCAAGAGCTTTCGCCGGTGCGATAAGGAGACCTCACCGCGGATCACGAGCGAAAACGACCGAAACGAACCCTGACGAGTCGCCTGGCCATCACCTGCTTTACAGAGAAAACGCTTCGGGGTTGCCGGCCCGAGGCGTTTCGCTTGGCTGACGATCCAACTGGGCAAAATTGGTTATGCGGTACGGGCCGCGGCGAACCAGACTCTGTGAAGGCAGCGTTAGTATTTCACTGTGGGCAGCGTACAGCGAGGTGTTCTGGTGGCAAGTGTCCTGGACCTAACGAAGCCGGCAGAGGCAGGCGAAGCGGCGCTGCTCGGGCGGTTACGGGAGCGCGTGGAAATGGAGTCGCCGAGCGACGACAAGGTGGCGGTCGACTGCGCTGGAAAGCTCGTCGCCGGGTGGGCGGCCGAGCTCGGCGGGCAGGTGACGCGGCATCCGCAGCGGGACTTTGGTGATGTGCTGGAAATCCAGTTTGGCCCCGAGCAAAGCGCGCGCGGGCGCGTTCTTCTGCTCGGCCATCTCGACACCGTATGGCCTCTCGGCACGCTGGTGACCATGCCCTGGCGCGAAGAGGGCGGCAAGCTCTTCGGGCCCGGCGTGCTGGATATGAAGGTCGGCGTGGTGATGGCGCTTGAGGCGGTGCGGCTCGTGCGGGAACAAGGTTCCGCCCGGCCGGTGACGCTGCTGCTCAACAGCGACGAGGAGGTGGGCAGCCCGGTTTCACGCGCTATCACAGAGCGGCTAGCGACCACGTGCGAGGCGGTGTTTGTGCTTGAGCCCGCGCAGGGGTTGGCCTATAAGACCGCGCGCAAGGGCGTCGGCCATTTCGACCTCCACGTCACCGGAGTCGGCGCTCACAGCGGCGTGGACTTTGCGGCGGGGCACTCGGCCGTGCTCGAAATGGCGCGGCTCGTCGAGCGCGTATCCGGCTTCACGGACCTGGCAAAAGGCCGCACTGTAAACGTCGGCGTGATCGCCGGGGGTACGCGGTCGAACGTGGTGGCGGCGGAGTGCCGCGCTGAGGTGGATGTGCGGATCGAACGCGCCGCCGACGCCGCCGAAGTTGAGGCGTTCTTCCAGAGCCTCGAAACGACTGACCCGGCCTGCCGTTTGCGAGTCGCCGGAGGCATCAACCGGCCGCCCATGGAGCGCAGCCCCGGCACCGTGCGGCTGTTTGAGCAGGCGCAGGCGATCGCCGCGGAGCTTGGGTTCGCCCTGGACGAAGCGGCCACCGGGGGCGGGTCGGACGGCAACTTTACGGCTGCGCTGGGGGTGCCGACGCTCGACGGCATGGGCGCCGTGGGGGCCGGGGCTCACGCGGCCACTGAGCATATTCTGCGACGGCATCTTGTTCCGCGAACCGCGCTACTCGCGGCTATGCTTGAAGCGGTGTAGGCGGTTACGGAGCGTACGGCGGAGCCCGAACAGCAGATTGCTTCGCTGCGGAAGGACACAGTAAGCCGGAGCGCCCGATGGGGATGCTCTACTTGCAGCCGGCTTCCCGCAGCAGCCGCACCGTCGCCGCGAGCGGCAGGCCCACGACGTTGAAGTAGTCGCCCTCGATGCGGGGGATCCAGCGCGCGGCGTAGCCCTGGATGCCGTACCCTCCGGCTTTATCGAGCGAGTCGCCCGTCGCGAGATAGCTGCGCAGGTCGTCTTCCGCGATCGCGCCGAACGTGACCTGCGTGGTTTCGACATGCGTCAGCGCGGGGCGGCCCGCCACCACGGCAATCCCGGTGTGGACCTGGTGACGGCGGCCGGACAGCCGCCGCAGCATCGTTTCGGCCTCGGCGATTGTGGCGGGTTTGTTCAGGATGCGGCCGTCGCAAACGACCGTGGTGTCGGCACCCAGCACGACGCAGTCCGGCTGCGACCGAAACAGCGCTTGCGCTTTTTCAAGAGCGAGCCGCCGCACAAAGGCTTCCGGTGCCTCGCCTTCCCGGCACGCTTCGTCGATGTCGGCAGCAGCCGTCCGGAACGCGTAGCCGGCCTGCGCGAGCAGCTCACGGCGTCGTGGTGAGGCGGAAGCAAGCAGCAACGTAGCCGCCACGCCTAGAGAGGCTCCACCGCGAGTTCGGCCTGCATCGTATGCGCGGTCTTCGGCGGCAGAACAAGCGTGTTCTCCAGGGCATTTGCGGTTTCCACGCACATCATGTGCCGCCACTCGCCGCTGCCGAGATCAGTCAGTTTCGCGGAAAGCTCTTCCCCCGGGTTCCACACGACTGTGGTTTTCGATCCGGCTTTATTGACGAACACGTGCCGCTGTTTGCCGGCGTCTTCCAGCATCACGGTTGCCGATGTGTTGAGGTACGGCCGGTCGGTTTCGCCCGTCAACGTCAGCACAGCGTCGTTCTGCCGTTTACGCTTCATACCGTCGGTCTTGTCCAGGTACTCGGTATCGTTGAGGCCCAGCACGCGCACGGTAGCGGCGTCGTCGACGGAAAAATAGGTATGGAGAGCTTCTTCCACATGCAGCGGCGTTTCGCCGTTATTGGCCACCGTCATCCGCAGCGACAGCGTTTCGCCAAACGTCACCTGGTAGGCGACGCTGAAGTGGTCGTAACCAAGCTGCCGTGACTGCTCCGAAGGCGCGAGCGTCAGGGTTAGATGCAGCTCGTCGTCAGAAAGCGCGGCAAACGCCAGCGTCCACACCTGCGTGCGCGCAAAGCCGTGCGCGGGTCCGTCCGTGCGGGGCGCTCCGGCCGCACTCAGTCGGCGGTCGCCGAACCACGGAAAAATAACCGGGACACCGCCGCGGATCGCCTTTCCGGGGACGAAGGTGGCATGGGGGCTCAGGTAAAGGACGGGGCTTTCGGCTGGACCGGAGGAGACCTCTTCGGAACGCGGCTGCCAGCGCGTCACATGCGCGCCTTGCAGGTAGAGCTCGCCGCTGCAGGTGGAAGTCGCGATGCGCGCAAAGATTAGCCCGGCCTCGTTCTGTTCAAATGCGAGGACGCCGGGCAGGCTGAAGTTTTCCTGCAAATACTGAAGGTGTTGCGTCGGGTCTTGGATCATGGCGGTCCTTTGGCCTTTTGATGCCGACGGCATCCAACACGACATAGGAGTCGAAAAATGGTGGAAGCGGTGTTGTGCGATATTGACGGGACTTTGGTGCAAAGCAACTGGCTGCACGCGGAAGCCTGGCAAGTGGCGTTTCGGGGGATGGGTACCGAGCTGGAGCTTGAAGACATTCGGCGGCAGATCGGCAAGGGTGGGGATGAGCTGATCCCGGTGTTTGTGCCGTGGTGGAAGCGCGACGCCATCCAGGAGCCGCTGGAAGCGTATCGCAAATTCGTGTTCAAGCAGGACTTCAAGCACCGGGTGGAGCCTTTGCCAGGAGCGCACGATTTTCTGAAACGCGTCAAGGCCGCGGGCGTCAAGGTGGCGCTGTCGAGTTCCGCCAGCACGGAAGACCTGCTCGACTACAGGAAGCTGCTGGATGCGGACGAACTTGTCGACGAGGCGACCAGCGCCGATGATGCGAAAAAGTCCAAGCCGCACTCGGACATCTTCGATGCGACCCTGCGCAAGCTGCGGATGGAAGCGAAAAGCTGCATCGCCTTGGGAGATACACCTTACGACGCTGAAGCCGCGGGCCATGCCGGTCTGCGCACCATCGGCGTGATGACCGGGGGATGGTCGCGCGAAGAGCTTTTGGCCGCCGGATGCGTGGAGGTGTATGAGAGCGTCGCCGAGTTGTTACAAAAATTCGACGAGAGCGCGATCATGCGCGAAACCTTGCGGTAACCGTTGATGGACGCAGAGTTCGTGGAGGCAAAGGTCGAGACCGGTCCCCTTCTGACATATTTCTTTCCATGGTCATCCTGAGCAGAGTTCAGGATGACCATTCTTTGGAAGGGGAGCTACGCCTGGGCAGAACGTCTGAGCAATGCCCGAACGGTTTCCGCCTCTACTTTTCCGCAATCGCCACGGCCTGCGCCACGGTCAGGTTCTGTGCGATCGGCGCAAAAGCACTGCGGGTCGAATCCACATTCTTTCCGATCGTCTTGAACAGCGCGGCCTTGCCGCGAATGTCGGTGACCACGCGCGTCGTGCGCCAGGTCTGGTCAATCGGGATCTTGGTGCTTTCAAAGTGGCTGCCGGCGTGCACCGTTGCCAAAAAGCCGTAAAGGGTAACGTCTTCCGGCAGCTTGCCTTCGATGTGGCGCAGACGCATCGTTTTCTGGTCGATGGTGAGCCAGCCGACCATACCGTGCAGCACCTTTTCTTCGCTGCCGCTCGGTGAATAAGCAGGGTCGGGACGGAAATCCATGCGCCAGTCGCCGTTCACAGCCTGGACATGCTCCAAAAGGAAGCCTTTGACGATGAGCTCAAGCAGGCTTTGCGCGTGCGCGTCGTCGCCCCCGGTCTGCGCACGGTCGCGAGCGGCGTAATCTTCCGGATGGGCGGCATCGTTGGTCAGCCGGTTGCGTTCCGCGGCGGCGAGCTCGGGCGTCAGCGGCTGGCCGTCCACCGCGGTCAGCAGGCGCACGCGGCAGGTCGGCGTTTCCACGACGCGCTCGGTCCACAAGTGCCCTGCCGTACGGTCGGATTTTTCAACCGACGTGTAGGCAAACAACACCTTATGCTGCGCGGCTGCGCCCTCGTTGGCGACCATGGTGGACGCCAGATCCTTGGCCACAGGCTGTGTCTGCCCTGCGGCTTCCCCGGCGCCGAAGGGAAGCAGCAGCAGCCCCGCAGCCCAAGTGACGAAAATCGCACGTCTGGCGTGATTTCCTGCTTGCCGAATGCCCTTGCGTGGACTAGCGTGGTGCGATTGGGCCGAAAAAGTCATAGTGTCGTATCGTCCTCCAGGCGTGGAAGGGGTGCGGGTGCAGAGGTGTGCCTTCGTACGCTTCGGATGCCGAAACACGCTCAGGCGAGCGCGGAAAGCGAGTGGAATGGTCGAACTGGTGGAAATTACGCACATTGTCGCTCCGGTGAAGCGGTGCTTCGACCTGGCGCGCTCCATTGAGGTGCATCTGCTCGGCAACCGGCACTGGGGCGACCAGGCCAGCGCGGGCACACGCACGGGCCTGATGCAAACCGGGGAGGCCGTTACCTGGACGGCCAGACATTTCGGCGTGCGGCAACAGCTGACCAGCGTCATCACCGCGTTCAATCCTCCGGGTTACTTCCAGGACACTATGGTGAAGGGCATTTTTCGCCTGATGCAGCATGACCACTACTTCCGCCATGCGAATGTTACGGGCGCAGGGGAAGCTGTCACCTGCATGCGCGACGTATTCCGGTTCGCGGCGCCTTTCGGCCCCCTGGGCTGGCTGGCCGAGCGGTTGGTGCTGCGCCGCTACATGCGAGGGCTGCTGCGCGAGCGTAACGCGGTCATCAAGCAGGTGGCCGAGTCGGCACAATGGCGGGAGTACGTAGATGCGACGCATTCGCTGCGTGCGTGAGAGCGCCCATGTGCGTCTCAATAGCATGCACACGACAACGCACACGCGCGCGGTACGCATCGGTCCAGGCAAAAAGCTCACCTCAGCCGCACTTGCCGCTGTCTGGGCGATCGGCACGCTGGCCCAGGCGCAGGCCGGGCAAGCAGCACAGACCGGGCAGGCAGCGCCGCAGCAGCAAGCGCTTCCGCAGCACCCGACCAGCACGCCATATGCGGGCGATCTCAGCATTTTTGAAACACCCGGCCGCGCCGAGAAGCTGCACATCGACCGCGTCATGAGCCTGCTGCACATCGAAGCGGGGAAAACGGTCGCCGACATCGGCGCCGGGGGCGGCTGGTTTACCGTGCAGGCGGCGCGGCAGGTCGGGCCGGGCGGCGCGGTGATCGCCGAAGACATCAACCCGGCCTATATCGACTCCATCGGGAAGCGTGCCGCCAAGGAGCAGCTCGGCAACATTCACACCGTGTTAGGGACTCCCGACGACCCGAAGCTGCCGCCCAACAGTCTGGATGCCGCTCTGATGCTGAAGGTGTACCACGAGATTGCGCACCCCGAGCCCGTGCTCAAGGACCTGCGCGACGCCATGAAGCCCGGCGCGCGCTTCGGCATTATCGACCGCAACGGCAAGGGCGACGACCACGGCCTACCCGAGGCGACAGTTCGCAGGGAAGTGGAACGTGCCGGGTTCAAGCAGGTCGGCCGCTATGACTTCACCAAGGACGACGGTCAGGATTATTTTCTGATCTTTGAAAAGCGCTAGGGCCCGCGTCACCATGTCGGCCCAGTTCACCACCGTGCGTCAGGCGCTTATGACGGCCGCGCAGAGCGTCGCGCGGCGAGACGCCGAAACGCTCCTGGCGCATAGCCTCGGTTGCGAGCGCCCGTGGCTGCTGGCACATCCGGACTCCACCGTATCCGGCGATTTTCTGAACCGCTTCGTGAGCTTGGTTCGCCGCCGCACCGCGCGCGAGCCGCTCCAATACCTGACCGGGATGCAGGAGTTTTACGGTCTGCCGCTACAGGTTACGCCGGCAACCCTGATTCCGCGGCCGGAAACCGAGCACCTCGTCGAGCAGGTGCTGCTTTGGGCGGCGCAGGCGGCAGACCCGCAAGCAGAAGAGCGCACGTTGCGCATCGCCGACGTCGGCACCGGTTCCGGGGCCATCGCGATTGCCCTGGCCACGCACCTGGCCGGGGTGGATCTGGTGGCCACCGATACATCTTCGGCGGCTCTTGCCGTCGCGCGCTCGAATGCCGAGGCGCACGGCTGTACCGGCCGCATCCGCTTCGTCGAAGGCGATCTGCTGGCGGGCCAAACCGGTCTGGACGCCGTCGTGTCGAACCCGCCCTATATTTCCTTGACCGACGCTGCCGGCATGCAGCCGGAGGTGGTCCAGCACGAGCCTCACGGCGCCCTGTTTGCCGGGGCGGACGGCCTGGCCGTATATCGGCGGCTGCTTCCCGTCGCGTCCCTGGCCCTGCGCGCAGGCGGCCTGCTGGCGTTGGAATTCGGCTTCGGCCAGCGCGACGCTCTCGCCGAACTGCTCGCCGGCTGGACAAATGTCCGGTTTGTGGACGACTACGCCGGCATTCCGCGCGTCGCGCTGGCGACCCGGCCCTGATACCCCGGTGAAGATACTGGCCGCCATTCGCCGTTGAAGGTTACGTATCCCCCTTAGAGAAGATGGCTGCGCTGCTGCAGGCTACTTCCGGAACCCCGACGCCGGCTGGCAACGCCGATGGAACGCGGCGGGGTCCTGCCGATGGAGGTACCCGGCGAATTTGTCGCCGCCGGTCGAGAAAACAGCGTGTATCGCGTCCGCCGGCGGTGACACGTCAACCAGCGAAAGTGTGGATTGCTGGGGAATGGACGGTGACGTCAGCGGGACGGCGCCTTTCCCGAGCGACGCCTGGCTGAAGGTTTCCGTGTCGGCGGTCACGTGCCCGTCGCAAAGGGTGAACGTGCCGGAAAGCGGTCCGCTTGCATCGCCGGGAGCTTGGATTTCCAGCAGCGCCACAAAGATGCCCTCTTTCCCTTCAGGCTCGTCCAGCACCGCGCCGTTCTGGCTTCCGGGCATCTGGCCCACCCATGTGCCGGTAAGCGACACCTTGTGCCCGGGGCTTGCGCCCGAGCCGGCGGAACGGCACCCGGCAATTGCCAGAAGAGTGAAAAGAACCAGAACGAGGCGCGTCGTCGGAGTGGAGGATCGGGAGGTCATGAGAACACCTTGGGTGCTTTCTTCCGTCAGGGGTCGGCTGAGATCGGTTCGAACAAGATGTCGCACATCGCGAGACGGGCGACAGCCTTGAGGACTAGGACAGCTTACACCTGAAGTAAACCCTAGCCGCATTGCCACAGGAAACGGGCCTGCTCCGGATGCGTTGGGCAGCTGAACACGAAAGCGGTTCCGCCCCCGCCAAAGTTCATTTCTGTGTCGGCGTCGGGCCCCTGCTCCAACTGCGCCGCCAGCCGCATCGGCTGCGCCTCGCGTTGAAGGTCCTGTTTTCTCACGCAAAGCCCGGCTCCTTGTACAAGAGAAGCATCCGGTCCTCTTCTCAGGGAATCACAAGCTGCAGGAGACTGCCGACGATGAATCCAGAGACGTATACCGAAGTGCGCTACCCCCTGAGCGCGAACGAGCAGGCGGCCGTAACCGCTTTGCTGGCCGCCGTGGCCGCGCTACGGGAGGCACCCCCTACCGGAACGATACGCGAAGGGTATGATGCCATGACCTCCCGGCTTACGCCGATCATGGAGGGCGTGAGCGTGGAGGTGGTTGCCCCCGACGTCGACGTGGACGCCGGCCCGGAAGCCGTGCGCGGCTGCTGGGTGCGTCCGGAAAACGCTCCCGCGGATCGGGCGATTCTGTTTGTGCATGGCGGGGCGTACAGGGTGGGCTCGTCCGAGGGCTATCGCGGCATGGCGAGCCAGGTGGTGGTGCGCAGCGGTGTGGCGGCGTTTGTGCTCGATTACCCGCTGGCCCCGGAGCACCCTTTTCCTGCCGCGTTCGACGCTACCGTGGCCGCGCTGCGCTGGCTGCGGCGTCAGGGCGTCGCGGAGGTCGCTTTGGTGGGCGACTCAGCCGGCGGCGGGCTCGTCCTGGCGGCGCTGGCGCAATGGACGGCCGAGATGCCGAAAGCCGCGTCGGCTGTGACGTTTTCGGCGTGGACCGACCTTGCGCTTGCGGGCGACTCGTTTCGGAGTCCCGACACGATCGACCCCACCTTTCAGCCCCCTATGCTTGCGGATAGCGCGGCCAACTATCTGGGCGAGGCCGACCCGAAAGACGGCCGCGCGTCTCCGCTCTATGCCATTCCTGGTCAGTTGCCGGCGCTGCTCCTGCAGGTGGGCTCGCATGAGCTGCTGCTGGACGACTCCGTCCGCTACGCCCATGCTGCCGCGGAGCGCGGCGGCGAAGTTCGGCTGGAAATCTACGAAGGTCTCCATCACGTGTTTCAACGCTGCGTGCGGCAGTTACAGAGCGCTCGCGATGCCTTCGATGGGGCTGCGACGTTCATCGGCAGCCACTGGAGCTAGACGTTTTCTTGGGCCAAGCGACAACTCACAAAGAAGGCGGCGCGCCACCGTACCAGTACGACTCGCGATGACGCACGCTTCCTTTGTAGTCCGGCACCTCGACCGTGATGTCATGGAGCCCCGGCTCCAGCGTGCTTCCCGGAGCCGCGCGCGGCTGAAAGCTAAGCAGGTAGCCGTTGTGGACGTGGTTGGCCAGCGAGCCGAGCGAGCGGTCGAAGCCCTTTTGCGTGGTGAAGTTGATGTATTCGCCCCCGGACAGGCTGGCGAACTCCTTCGGCGCGTTTTTGCGCACAGCCTGCACGGCCATGAAGATGAGGCCGATCAGCCCGCCGGTGGCGCCGTCGCCGTGCTTCAGGTCTTCAAGAACGGCCGATTTACCGAGAGAAAACGCCACGGCGTCGACCACGATGTTGCTTGAGCCCAGCCGCGCGATCACGTCCTGCGCCTTGGCGAGACTGCCGTGATCGCGGGTTTCGGAAATCAGAAGAATGGCCCGGCGGCGGTGCGGGTCGCGGGTTTCGAGCATCTTCGCCGCGTAGTTCACGGCGTCGAAGATGCCGGCGCCGCCATCGTCGTCGCAGGGCTGGTACGTTTTGAGCACGTCGTGGGTCACGTCGGGATTGGGCGAAAAGCCGCCCAGCAACTCGGGTTCCGTGCCGAAGCTGACCACGGCGGTTTCCTGCACGCCGCCGCCCACCACGGCCTCGACCATGGCGGGCAGCCCGCGCAGCCGCTCGTGCTCGTTTTCCGCCGAGCGCGAGCACTGGATCAGCACGACCAGCGAAAGCGCCCCGGCATCGACCGAGTCTTCGACATGCACGATTTGGGGAACGCCGTTGTCCTTCACGACGAACTGCTCGGCTTTCAGACCGTAGAGCACGGCACCTATCGCGTCTTCAACGAGCGTCGGGACGAGCACGAGATTCGACTGGACGTTGAGGGTCTGGGTCTGGTTTTGCGTCTGCGTCACCTGAACCGCCGGAGAAGAAGGAGTCTGCGCCCGCAGGCCCGCGGTCATCACCAGGCCGGCCATAACCAGAGGGCCTTGCATTACGGAGCGCAGCGTCATAGGGCGTTGGACGCGGAGAGTCGGCACGAGGTTCCTCCTAAAGTGTTTGCTTCCCGGAGACTAACGATCCGCTTTCCCCCGAGCTACCGGGACATTTTCAGAAAAGCAGATTCTTCCCTTCATCCAGAACGACAATGCTTTGAGGGTTCGGCATGACAGTCCTCTGAGGGGGAGCTACACCCGGTACAAGTCTCGCCCGTCAGCTCAGAAGGTCGTCGCCGCGGCGAGATTCGTTGGGTCCGCGCAGCCTTTCTTCAATGTCGCCGACCTTGTCCGCAATCTGGTTGAGCTTGCGGGCCAGGCCCTGAATTTCCACTTCCGAGCGCTTGTTGACATCGAAATCCAGCTCGCCGCGGACGCGGTCCTTGGTGTCCTGGCGGTTCTGGCTCATCATGATGACCGGCGCCTGAATGGCCGCGAGCATCGACAAAAACAGGTTGAGCAGGATAAACGGGTACGGATCCCACGCCCGATGCCGCAGCAGGATGTTGGTCAGCGTGTACACGATCAACACGACGGCAAAGGTGATGATGAAGGTCCACGACCCGCCGAAAGACGCCACCTTATCCGCGATGCGCTGGCCGAAGGTCATCTTGTCGTCGATCACCTCGTCCGGGTAGCGCTCCGTGCGGCTTCGCACCAGCTCCTGCGAGGCGTGCATCTGCCGCGCGAGCACGGTGAGCATATCGAGCCCGGAAGCCGGCTTTTTCGCCACCAGCGTCGCGATGTCGTTGCGGTCGACCTCAAGACAGGTGACCTTGGTCAGCGCCACGGCGGTGGTTTTGTGCGGCGTTTGCTCCAACATGGACGCGAAGCCGAACAGCTCGCCGTGCTTGGGGTCATCGACCAGGACTTCCTGCCCCTGCGCATCTTCCATGGTGACGTGGACCGCGCCTTCCATGACGACGTACGCGCCGCGACTGGCTTCGCCGGCCTTGTAGATTCGCTGGCGCGCGTCGAAGTCGCGCATTTCCACCTGCTCGGCAAGCACGCAGAGCTCGTCGTGGTCGAGCAGCGCAAACAGAGGGATGTGACGAAGTTCTTCGGGAGTGCAGGGCATCGTTCACCGGGCTTTCAGGCTTGGCTCGACTTGTTGGGGGAACAGGCCCCCGGCGCGCGGAACCGCAGTCGCCTTCATCATACGGTGTCGTCCGGGGTACAGGCTTGCGTGCGGACCGCAAACCCGTACACGAAGGCGTCGCCGCGTCGCAACCTACTCGTCATACACCGTACGCAGCAGCTCGCCTGCCATGCGGTGCATCGGCCGCAACAGCGGTATCGAAGCGAGCTTGAGCGCCAAAGCCAGCATCTTGAGCGTCTGGTCGAACAGCACCTGCGTGCGCCGCTGGCCGGGCGAGTGGTCGTACACCCAAAACAGGATCAGCCCCATTTGGTACATCCACAGCAAGCGCGGCAGGTAGGGCTGGATGTCTTTCGACAGCTTGATGCCGGAGTCGCGCACCACAGTTTCAAAAAACGCGAGGTCTTCTTCGCGGATGCCGCGGGTTTCCTCACCGAACGGCGACAGCGGATGCTCCGGGTCGGTGTGCGCTGTGAGCGCGCCGAGCAGCTTGCGGTTGGGCGCGAAGTACGTCAGCTTTTCGGTGAGGATCGCGCGCATCCGGCTTTCAAACGTCTTTTCGGACTGGAGATTCACGGCAAGCTGCGGAAACATGTCGCGCTGCGCCTGATCGTAGAAGGCCAGGACGATGGCCTCCTTGGAGGGAAAATAGTAGTACGCCGCGCCGCCCGCGACTTCAGCGGCGGCAGCGATGTCGCGCATTGTGGTGCGCTCGAAACCGCGCTCGCGAAAGATCGCAAGCGCGGCGGCGAGGATGCGGGCGCGGGTTTCGTCGGATTTTTTGACGGCGGATTTACTCGTTGCCAGGGTGAGACGCTCCTGCGGTCTGGGGTACGGGGGCGGCCTGCGTAAAAGCCTGTTGCGAGAAGGCGTTCTGGGGGAAAGCACCTTGCGGGAAGGCTGGCCGCGGAGTGTTGTTTTGCGGTTCGACGCCGCGTCTCCGCATGCGGGCAAAGACCAGGATGTTGAAGATGTGCATCACGCCGAGGATCAGCAGGACTACGCCGATCTTGGAGCTTTCAAGCTCAATCACTTCACGCAGCGTGGTGAGCGCCGCGGTCGTCTTGAGCGCGAGCGTGATGTAGCCCACGTTGACCAGGTAGAAGCCGACGACCAGCAGGTGGTTGACGGCGTCGGCAAGCTGCTCGTTGCCATGGAAGGCGTCGACCAGGAAGATGCGTCCGTTGCTGTGCAGCGTACGCGCGACCCACACGGTGAGGCTGATGCTGATAAGGAGATAGCTGAAGTAGATGATGGCGATGTTCATGATGAAGTCACCTCGTCTGTTCGTTTTTGAACAGGTTCAATTCCAAGAATACGCCTCAAAACGGCTTTGCGCGCATTTATTTGAACGCGTTCAAATTGGTAATTTTGAGGGGGTGAGCCACGTCGCTGAGGTGTGGCTCCGCCCGTCAACATGGTTATCCTGAACGAAGGGGATCTGCTTTTCTCCAGCATCCACACCGGACCAAGGAAAGCAGATCCTTCGCGTTGCTCAAGATCGCAATACTCAAGGGTTTTTAGCTTCAGGTAAAAGGGCCTAGAGCTGCGGCCGGACCAGGGTGTCTTCGGGGAGCTCGGCCGCGCCGACGCTGTCGCGGGTGTTTTTCTGCACGGTGATGGCGGCGAACAGACTCAGCAGGTAGGCCATGCCGTAGAAGCCTTTTTCCGCAAGCGCGATGCCCGCGTTCCAAAGCCCGATGGAGGTGAGCAGAAGACACAGGGCGAGCGACACCCAGCTTAGCCCGTAGTAGATGTTGGTCACCGGAATGCGCTCCAGCCGATCGCGCACGCTTTTCTGCACGGAAACCGCGGAAAACAGGCCGTACATCAGCAGGGTGAAGAAGTAGGCCTTCTCATTGAGCACCATGCCGGCGTTCCACAAGCCGATGCAGAACGTCAGAGCGCCGGCGAACAGCGCGGTCCACGAGGCTCCGATGAAGGCGACCGACGGCTTGCGGTAGGGCAGGTTCATGTTGGCCTCTGGAACTCGATTCAAAGTGCCGACTCCGTTTATGAGCGTACTCTTTTGTCGAACGATTCCAAACATGCCTCACAGAATATAGCGGCTGAGGTCCTGATTCTTGACGATCTCCGCGACCTGCTGCTGCACATACGCACGGTCCACCAGCACAACCCGCTCCACGACCCCCTTGTCGGTGGTGTGCTCGGCGACCGTCGGCAGCTTTGCATCCAGCAGCCAAGCGTCGAGCAGCGCGCCTTCAGCACGCTTCAGCATGTCGGGGGCGTGAAAGCTGATCTCGTCGAGCACTTTTTCGAGGATGGTGTGCAAGCGCCGCGCGCCGATATTTTCGGTCTGCTCGTTGACCCGGAAAGCGAACGCGGCCATTTCACTCAGGGCTTCGGGAGCGAACTCCAGCTTCAGCCCTTCGGTTTCCAGCAGCGCCACCGCCTGCTTCACCAGCGACGCGCGCGGCTCCGTGAGGATGCGCAGGAAGTCGGCTTCGGTGAGCGCCTGCAGCTCGACGCGAATGGGGAAGCGACCCTGCAGCTCGGGGATCAGGTCGCTCGGCTTTGAAACGTGGAACGCCCCTGCTGCGATGAACAGAATGTGGTCGGTCGACACGTTGCCGTACTTGGTATTCACCGTCGTTCCTTCGACGATCGGCAGGATGTCGCGCTGCACGCCTTCGCGGCTGATGTCCGGGCCGTGGCCGCCTTCGCGCCCGGCGATCTTGTCGATCTCGTCCAGGAACACGATGCCGGAGTCCTCAACGCGCTCGATCGCGACGCGCGTCACCTGGTCCATATCGAGCAGGCGTCCTTCTTCTTCCTGGATCAGGTATTCAAACGCGTCGGCCACCTTCATGGGCCGCTTGCGCGAGCGCTGGCCGAAGATGCCGGGCAGCATGTCTTTTATGCCAGACTGCTCGATTTCTTCAGGAGCCTGCGAGCTGACGATCTCGAATTGCGGCATGTTGCGATCGCGCACGTCGAGCTCGACCATACGGTCGTCGAGCTTGCCTTCGCGAAACTGCTGGCGCAGCCGGTCTTTTTCGCGCGCACGCTCGGCTTCGGATTTGGGCACGAGCGACAGGGCGGGTTCCTTGCCCGGAGCTTCGGAAACGGAGGCGTCCGCCGCGGCCTCAGTGTGGCTTGCTACGACAACCAGGCTCGGCGTCGCCGTCGTCCCGCCGACCGCGACAGGAGGTGCAGCAGGGCCGCCCGTGCCGGGCTCCGGCCCCATGGTCTGGGACGCGAGCAGGTCGATCAACTTTTCTTCCGCGGCCAGTTCGGCACGGTCTTCAATGTCGTCGAGCTTCTCGTCGCGCACCATGTCGATGGCGTTTTCGACGAGGTCGCGCACCATCGACTCCACGTCACGGCCAACGTAGCCGACCTCAGTGAATTTCGACGCTTCCACCTTCAGAAAGGGCGAGCCGGTGAGCTTCGCGAGCCGCCTGGCGATCTCGGTTTTGCCCACACCCGTCGACCCGATCATGAGGATGTTCTTGGGCATGATTTCCTCGGCGAGCTCGGGCGGCAGCTTTTGCCGGCGCGTGCGATTGCGCAACGCCACGGCGACGGCGCGCTTGGCGGCCGCTTGTCCGACGACGTATTTATCTAATTCAGCAACAATTTCGCGCGGCGTCATCTGGTCGAGCGCGAGGGGTTGGTCTTCGGCAGTGCCGGGGAGGTAGATAGCCATGTCTGCTAAGCCTTCTGTGCGAACGTACGCAGTTCGTCGACGTCGCCCAGGTCGCGTGGTCGACCGGATGCCAGTTTGTTTGCGGTAAGGTGCTCTCTGGAGATGAAACGTACGGGTAAACCCTGGACCGATCCCAGCCTCGAATGCTGCCAGGCGTCTTCGAAAAAGACACCTTCGATCTTTTTCAAAACGTCACTTTGGTCCGGTTCAACAGCAATCTGGAAATACTCCCCTGCGTTACTCGCGAAGCTTGCCGGCGTCATGTTGGCGAGCGGCGCTCCCGACTCTGCAAGTGCCTTGAAAACGGCCACCGCATTCGACTCACTGGCTCGTATAAACAGGTCCGGGTCTTTTGTGAACCGCCCCTGAGTGTAGGCCTTCACAGCGTGCCCGCCAATGACCAGGGACTCAACTCCATGGGAGTTGAAGACGGACAAGAGATCGACTTGATCTTTGAGCATGAACATCAATCCCTCTCTGCCTGTAGGCGTACTCAATCAACTCATCCTTGGGACGCATCTTTTCATCGAGAGAACGAGCGTTCCAGTATCGGATCGTGTCCGCTTCCTGCTCCGCAAAGGCTTCAAAGAAGCGAAGCATGCGGCTCGGACGGTCTGCGGTGATCTCTCGCACGGTAGCTCTAGTTTACTACCTTGCAGGATCGCCACACTCCTGCTCCCTTGCCAATCGTCACTCCGCGGTCAGCTCTTCCACCATGATGCTCTGGTTGGAATAGATACAAATTTCCGCCGCGATCTTCATGCTGCGTTCGACGATTTCGCGCGCTGAAAACTCCGTGTTCTCCATCAGCGCCGTCGCGGCGGCCAGCGCGTAGCTGCCGCCGGAGCCGATGGTCGCGATGCCGCCGTCCGCGACCGCGTCCGGCTCGATCACGTCGCCGTTGCCGGAAAGCAGGTACATCCCTTTGCTGTCGGCGACGATCAACAGCGCTTCCAACTGGCGCAGCAGCTTGTCGGTCCGCCAATCCTTCGCGAGTTCCACCGCCGAGCGGCCGAGATTGCCGCCGTATTGCTCGAGCTTGGCTTCAAAGCGCGTGAAGAGCGAGAACGCGTCCGCCGTGGAGCCCGCGAAGCCGGCGAGAATCTTTTCGTTGTAGAGCCGCCGGATCTTCTTGGCGGAATGCTTCATCACGGTGCCGCCAAGGGTTACCTGGCCGTCCGCGGCCATGACCATCGACGCGCCACGGCGCACGCACAGCACGGTGGTGGAGCGGATGCGGCGGCCATCGCCGAGATCGAGAGGGTGGGCAGGGGAAAGCGTTTGCGTCGGATTTCGATGGATTCGGGGCACACCGCAGTATATCGCCGCAGGGTGGCCAGGCGCTTCAGCTACGGATTTACACCGAAGAGCAACAGCAGGTTCTTTCGCTTCGCTGCGAATGACAAACCAGAAAGGCAAATGCTCCACTCGCTTTGCGCGCGAGTTGCTTGCCTACTCCACGCGCAGGATCAGGCATTTGAGATAGCGTGTTTCCGGCAACATCAGCACCTCGGGGTGGTCGGGCGCGGCGGCGTGCGTTTCCAGCAACTGCACCCGCCGCCCCGCATCGACGGCGGCCGCCGCGAGCACCTCGGTAAAGTCCGCCAGCGCGACGTGGTGCGAGCACGAGTTCGTCACCAGCGTGCCCCCGGGCGCGAGCAGCCGCAGCGCGCGCAGGTTAAGTTCCTTGTAGCCGCGCAGAGCGCCTTCAGCCGCGCGCTTGGACTTCGCAAAGGCCGGCGGGTCCAGAACGATGGCGTCGTATTGCCCCCCGGAGCTTCCGCGCACGGACTCATCGTAGGCGCGCATCAGGTCGAACGCGTCGGCCTCGATCCAGTCGGTTTCCGCGCGCAGATGAGGGTTACATTCGAGGTTTCGGTCCGCCGCTTCAAGCGCCGCGCGGCTCGCATCGACGCCGGTCACGCGGTCGCACACCTGCGCCAAATGCAGCGCAAACCCACCCTGGTAGGTGCACACGTCGAGCGCGCGACCGGTGCGTCCGGACGCTGCCACCACACGCGCGGCGGCGGCGTAGTTCAGCCGCTGATCCAGGAACGCGCCGGTCTTTTGCCCCGCGCCGGCGTCGTAGCCGAAGCGGAGGCCGTTCAGCAAAAAGTCGGTGGTTGCCGCGGCCTCGCCACTCGCGTAAAGCGGTACGGCAGAGACCGCGGGCAGATCTTCGAGCTCGCGGATGCGCGGGTCCGGACGCTCGACGACGGTGAGAGGAGAGCCCCCGAACTCCTCGCGCAAGGCCTCCACCAGCGCCGCGCGAACGTCGTCCTGCGCCGTGCCCTGCGTCAGCAGTTGCACGATCACGAGATCGTTATAACGGTCGGCGACGATGCCTGGGAGCCCGTCGGCCTCGCTGAAAATGAGCCGGTGCGCGTTGTCGGTGGCCGTTACGGGAGCGAAAATCCGGCGTCTCCGCAGCGCCGCGCGGACGCGGTCGCGCCCCTCGGCCAGGTAGTCCGCGCGGGACAGGGCGGCGCGCGGCGAAACGATTCGCGCGATGATCTGCGACGCCGTCGAATACAGCGCTGAGCCCAGCGGCAACCCTCGTCCGTCAGTGACGGTGACCAGCGCACCGGCCCCGACCGATGGCAGCGCGCCTTCGGCATCGCTGCGGTACACCCACAAGTGTCCGCTGCGCAGGCGGTCCGCCGCGCGGCGCGAAACCTTGAGGGTAGTGGAAGCGGTCGAAGGAGAAGCCATTCCTTCAGTGTAACGGCCCGGCTCGGCCTCCTTCGGTTCCGCCGAATCCGATAAACTAGCAGTATGGTTCTACGCGTGGCGCGTCTGTGTCTCAACTTCGTGTGGAACGCGGCAGAACGGCCCTTGACCCTGCGGACGCAACGCCTGCCGTGAGCGAACAGCCGTACGATGTCCTCGTGCTCGGCGCCGGTGCGGCCGGCATGATGTGCGCGTTCGAAGCCGGACGCCGCGAACGCCGGGTGCTTCTGCTGGAAGGCAGCGACCGGCCTGGGAAAAAGGTGCTGATTTCCGGCGGGGGCCGCTGCAACTTCACCAACACCGGAACACGCGCGGACAATTACCTGTCCGACAACCCTCACTTTGCGAAGTCCGCGCTGGCCCGCTACACGCCGGCGGACTTCATTGCGCTGGTGGAAAAGCACGGGGTCCGCTACCACGAAAAAACGCTTGGCCAGCTCTTCTGCGACGATTCGTCGCAGCGCATTGTCAGTCTGTTGCAGCGCGAGTGCGACGAAGCCCACGTCGAATTGCGCACCGGCGTGCAGATCGTTTCGGCCCGCCGTGAGGAGGACGGTACGTTTGCGGTGGAAACGAGCGCGGGCACGATCCGCGCCGCCGCCGTGGTGGTTGCCACCGGAGGCCTCTCGATCCCCAAAATGGGCGCAACCGGCATCGGCTACGAGCTTGCCGAACGGTTCGGCCACACGCTGGTGCCGCCACGCGCCGGTCTGGTGCCGCTGGTGTTCCACGCCGAAGACCGTGACGCGTGGTGCGAGCTGACAGGGCTTTCCGCCGAAACGGTCGCGTCCGCCGCGCCCTTTGCGACGCGGGCGAAAAGCGCGGCGGCACCGGAATTTCGCGAGCGGTTGCTGATCACGCATCGCGGACTGAGCGGACCGGCGGCGCTGCAAATCTCATCGTACTGGGCCCCGGGACGCGCGCTGGCGTTCGATCTCGCTCCGGGCCGAGACGTGTTCGCCCCCCTGCTCGCGCCGCGCGCCCGCCGCGACGATAACGCACTGCTGCAGGCTCTGGGCGCGGTGCTTCCAGTGCGGTTCGCCAGGCGCTGGCTGATGAGCCGGCCGTCGCTCGACTGTACCAACGCGGGGCTCGCCCGGTTGGAAGCCGCTCTGCACGCCTGGACCCTGACCCCGGCCGGTACCGAAGGCTACGCCAAGGCGGAAGTCACTGTCGGCGGCGTCGATACGCGTGAGCTCGACGCGCGCACGATGGGGAGCAAGCGTGTTCCGGGGCTCTACTTTGTCGGCGAGGTGGTCGATGTCACCGGCTGGCTGGGCGGCTACAATTTCCAGTGGGCGTGGGCTTCAGCGGCGGCTGCCGGGCGGCATGCGTAGGAACACCTTACACTTCGACAGAACTGCTTTGGACCGCTACTTCACGGCGGGCGCCGCATAATACGGCACCTTGCCCTGCTCGTCGGTGGCGCGCTTCACAGCGATGTCGCCGAATAACAACTCCGGCACGATCGTCGTTTCCGGCACGGGCGTCAACTGCTGCGACACATACGGCGTTCCCCCGGCAGCGACGATTTCACTGCGCAGGCTGCGCTGGTCGAGCTCGTCGAACACCGCACCGCGCACCAGCGTGCGTTTGCCGTCGGCGCTTACGCGGTACAGCATGCGCGGCACCAGCTCGCCGCCCAGGGTGTCGACCTCGTACACGTCGCGGCCCTGCTCCCGAGCCATCGCCCTCAGTTTCGCCTTCATCTCGGCTTCGCTGGCGGGAGCGGTGGACGAGACCACCAGCACCCCGGCGCGCGAGTGCGCGGCCTGCCCCGGCGCGGCGCGGCCATGGCCGTTCGACTCCGGAAAATCCTTCACCGGCGAGCGGCCAATCAGGTAATTCTGCAGCTTGCCGTGGTCGACGATCGTCACCGGGTGCGAAGGCACGCCTTCGTCGTCCACCGCGAACGCGCCGAGCAGCGGCTTGCCATTGAACGCCTTTTCGGAAGGATCGTCGACGACCGTCAGGAAGTTTGGCAGCACGCGGCTGCGAAAGCTCGACTGAAACGCTCCCTGCGTGCGCGCGGTGGTGCCCATGTCGGGGCGGTCGGCTTCGACGTTAGGGACAAACAGCCGGTTCATCACGTCGGCCGCGGCGTCGCCGCTAAACAGCACGGGGCCGTGGTAATCCTCGGCGTCGACGACCGGCGCGTTACGCAGCGCGTTGTAGGCGAGCAGGTTGGCAATCACGCGCGCGCGAAACTTCGGCCACGGCTCCAGCGCTGCGGCGGTGGTGGCAGTGTCGCCATTGTCGCGGCCAAGCTGCATGCCGTCCGCGGCCTGCCCGCCGACCGAAATGTTCTCCGTATAGCCCGCGTATCCGTGGCGCAGCACGGTGCCTTCGGTGTTCACGGTGTACCGGTTGATGACGAAGCCGCGAAAGCTGGTGCCGGAATACTGCACGTCACCCGCGAAACTCTTCACCTCGGGCGCGGTTGCAAACAGGCCGCTCGCGTCGACGATGCGTTTGCGCCAGGTGTCCCGGTCCACATCGAGCGTCACAAGGGGCTCGACGCTGGTGACCGCCTTGCCGGGGGTGAAGTCGTCGGCTGTCGGCGGCGTTTGGAAGCGCTTGAGCGCGGCCTGCTTGGCCGCATAACCGCGCAGCGCGTTCTTGTAGGCCTCGTCGGTCGCGGTCCACAGAGCGTATTTCAGGACATCGGGGTCGTTATCTTCGGGCGCAAGCTGGAGCGAGCCGTCACCGCGCGCGGAAGACGAATCGGTTTTAAAGTCGCCGATGCGCACCGTCACACGCACCACGCGCTGCCGGTTCTCGCCCTCGCGGGTCAGCGCGCCGTAGCTGGCGGCAAGGTCGTAGCTTTCGAGGTCTTCAAGCCGGTACTCCATAAAGTACGGCCGCTGCAAACCTTCGAGGACGAGCAGCTTTTTCTCGCGGGCGAGCTCGTCCGCCATGGCGTCGAGCAGGGGATCGTTGTACGCAGCACCCAGAGCTCGGCCGAGGTCTGCTCCTACTGAAGGGTTAGCGCTTCCAACGGGGTAAAGTTTTGCGGCAAGATCCGCCAACGGATGGCCTGGCTCAACATCCGGACGGAAATCCGTCATCGTGATGCAAGCCACTCCGGGTTCAAGGGGTATCTTCTCCGCATGTGTGGCGTTGGATGCGAGCGCCTCCGCGTTCCAAACGTCTGCTGCGCGCTTGATGCTCTTGCAGTCCGCGTGAGCGGCGAAAGCAGACCAAAATGCAATACCGCACATCGCAGCACGAATCGGTGTGCCGGATACGATGCGACTACGAGCCGCTTCCTCTTTCCTGATCCCTCTGCCCCCCATCTACTGCCCCACCTTCTGCGCGCTCACCGGGGGCGGCGGCACGATCGGCGGCCGGGCCGTTCCCTGCGCCTGCCGCTGCGTTTCGATCGTGCTTACCAGCATCGCCGGCGCCACCGCGCTTACCGGGATCGACCCCGACTCCGCTCCGCAGATCCCGTTGAAGATTTCCTGATGATTGCCCGTCGCCACGATGCTGTTCAGCGCAAACTGCGGCGTGCCGACGATGCTGACGCCGCGCACCAGTTCATCTGGGCGGCCATCGACATAGACACGGTATACGACAAGCGGTATGACCGAGAACGCCTGCGGCGAGCTGCGCGTGGTCACCGCAAAACCCGAGCTGATGTCCTCGAAGTAGAGCCCATACGCCTTGCCCTGCTTCCTGGCTTCGGCCTTCAGTTGCTCGCGCAGATCGACGTCCGACACCTGCCTGGTGGAGGTGACTATCAGGTTGCCCTGTCGCCCGGTGGGCATCTTGCCGGTTTCGGCGCGGCCATGACCGTTCGACTGCGCAAAGCTGGCGACCGGCAGTCGCGACATCAGAAACGTCTTCAGCACGCCGTCGTCGACAAGTTCGACGCGACGCGCCGGCTGGCCTTCGTCGTCGTAGCTGTAGTGGCCGCTGAGCGGCTGGCCGTGGAACTCGGTCAGCGTGGGGTCGTCGGCGACAGACAGGAACGTCGGCAGAATGGGCTTGTTCAGCAGCTTCGTAAAGGTTTGGCCTTCCTGATCGCCGCGCTGACGCTGACCTTCCAGCCGATGGCCCAGAACCTCGTGAAAAAACACGGCGGCGGCGCGGCCGGAAAGGATCGCCGGCCCGCTGTAGGGTTCGGTGATCGGCGCGGAGCGCAGCGCGACGAGGTTGTCGGCCATGGCTTTCGTTTTGGCGAGCACTTCGGCCTGCGCGGGCAGATGCCCGACTTCGTCGGCCTCAAACGTCTCGATGCGGAACAGGTCCATGCCGTCGGCGGCACGGGTGCGGGCGACGATCACCAGCCGCGCTACATGGTTCGGAGCTTCCACGCGCGCCCCTTCGCTCGACACGAAATAATCGGTCTCGTTCGAGGCCTGCATCCCCACCGTGTCGTAGTAAATGTCCGGGTAGCCCTTGAACACGGCGCTGATTTCGCGGATGCGGCCTTCCCACTCGGCCTTGGCGACGTCGAGCCGTGGGGCGGAGGGCAGCGTTGCGGTGGCCGCGTTTTCGGTTGAAAAATCAGCCGACGCGTCTTCTTCCTTGGCGCGCACCTGCTGCTCGGTTTTGACCTTCAGCAGGCTGTCGAGCGCCTTGCCGTAGCCGCGATTGGTCGCAAACCAGAGCGTTCGCGCGATGGCGTCGCGGTCGTCGGTCAAGGGCAGGGCCATGGTCGTCAGGGCACTGGTGCGGTGATCGCCGTGGGTGTTGTCCTGCGCGGGCGAGCCGAGCCGCACCTGCACGTCGGCCACGCGCGAGCGGGTGCTGTTGTCGGAGGTGACCGCCCCGTATTCGGCGTTCATGCTCAGGTTTTCGCTGTCCGCAACCGCGTAGCTCAGAAAATAGGGCTTCGGCTGCGGCTGTGTCTGGCTGGCGGGGACAGCTTTGGGGCCGGTCTCGGGTGCGGTACCCAGATCCCTAAGCGCCCGGTGCAGCTCGGCGTCCATCGTATCGAGCAGAACGGGATCGGCCTTGGGGGCGGCAACGACCTCCTTCGCTGCGGCCTGCTTGCTTTGCGCCGGCAGCGCCTGGACGGTGCAGGCGGCCAAACCGAGGCTGAGCGCGACCGTGCTCGCCACCGTTCTTCCCGCCTGTAGGCCTGTTGCTGGTACCTTGCCGCGCTTGCTCGATCGTATGTTCAAAGCTGGGTCCCCTCGCGCGCCCTGACGCTGTGGGCACGTTCTTTGCTGATGCCGAGTCTATCGGATTCGGTAACGGGACGTAGAGTCGTCCGCGTCGTCGTCCCCACTGCTATAGATAGAGACGAAGCAGCGGCGAAATCGTACATCGCGAGGGAATGCTCGGGCGCCTGGGTCAGTTTCGGCCTTCCAGTCGGTCCAATCGCTCGCGCAGCAACCGAACCTCTTCGCGCAGTTCGGCGACGTCGTCAGCCAGCACGGACCGCGCCGCGTTTCCCGACCCAGGTATCTCCGCCGCCGTCGTGACGGCGCCAGCTTCCGGAGCCCCGGCCAGCGTGTGCGCCCAGCGCGCCTCGCGAGATCCCGCCTGCCTCGGCAGCAGCACCACCAGGGCGCCCTCCGGGAACTCCTCGCCCGCCCCTCGTCCGGCGAGCCGTTGCAGCGTCGTCAGCACGGCGTCCGGCCCATCGAAGCTGTACAACCGCTCGGACCGGGTGCGCAGCTCTCCCGGGGTTTGCGGACCGCGCAATAGAAGCAGGCACATCACAGCCACTTCGTCGCGGCGCAGCTTCAGCCGGTCGCGCACGCGGTGCTCATATTTGGGAACGCGCGCGTCATGAGCGCTGTCCGCCAGGCCAAGCGCGTCGAGCTCGTCCAGAGCCTGCCGCACGTCTTCCTCCGTCAACCGCATCACGGGGTCGCGGCTGGTGGTCTGGTTACATGCATTGCGTAGCGAGTTGAGCGAAAGCGGGTAGTTTTCCGGCGTCGTAATCTCTTTTTCAATCAGCGCGCCTAAAACCCGGCACATGTCGTTCGTCAGTGTCATTCTGCCTCCGCTGTTTCAGCAACTTAGGATACTTGTCGTCGATTCGCAACAAGTTCCTGTGTTTGGGGTAAACTAGGCAAGCGGGAATGACATTCACCAATCGTCATTTGCGCAACTCAGATGTCGGGCCCTCCCTTGGAGAAAATTCTTGATCCTGCTTCAGACCGCTGCTGCTTCCTTCCCCTCTGCTCTTCGCCGTTCGGACCGTAAGCCAACCTTCTGGCACCTTCTTGCCCCCGCGTTCGCGCTTCTGCTTACAGCCTGTGCGCTTCCGGCCCATGCGTCTGCTCTCCGTACCACTGAAGTGGAAGGCCTGCTCGATGCGGGCGTGATCGCCTCCGCAGAGGCTCCGACTCCGACTGGCCACCCGTATCGCCTGCGCCTGCACCACCTCCATACCGACGAGTCTATCGACATTGTCTACCGCGTTGGCAATACCTACCTGCCTGAGGCGATGGACAAGCTCAACCACTTTCTGCGCGACCACCGCACGCAGGACGTAGGCAGCTACGACCCTAAGGAATTTGACGTCCTCCACAATGTGATGACGAAGCTGGGCCGCTCGAACGGCATCATCGATATCGTTTGCGGCTACCGGACGCCCTGGTCGAACAACTTCCTGCGTACGCGCGGCGGAACGGCGTCTCCTGCATCAACGGGAGTCGCAAAGAATTCGCAGCACACGCAATCGAAGGCGATCGATATCCGGGTAGAAGGCGTGTCCACCACGAAGCTGCGCGATGCGGCGTTGTCGCTGGCCGCCGGCGGTGTCGGCTACTACCCAGTGAGCCAGTTTGTGCATGTGGATGTAGGCCCGGTCCGCAAGTGGAGCTTCTTTGGCCGCGGCGACAACTAAGCAGCCCTACGCCGTTATCCAACGCTGGGTGCTTCCGCCAGCGGCAACTCCCCGACGTTGCGCTGCCCCGTAGGGCAAAGCTGCAGCAGCGGGCAGGCGCTGCACTTCGGTTCGGCAAAGGTGCATAGCGTCTGCCCGTGCAGCTTGATCAGCGAGTGGTGCTCGTCGAGCATGGCTGCGTCCCAGGTTTCGGGCACGAGGCGCATCAAACGCTGCTCGGTAGTGGCTGCATCCGCCCGCGGGATAAGACAGAGCCGCTGCGTCACGCGCAGGTGGTGCGAATCGATGCAAAGCGCGCGCCGGCGAAGTGTAGAAAAATTGACGACCGCGCCGCTCGTCTGAGGGCCGACACCGGGAAACTGCTCGAGCCATTGCCGAATCTTGTCCGTTCGGTACCGGGCCAGAAAATCGAGCGTCAACGTGCCGTAGCGCTCGGTAATTCCTTGTAGCGTCAGCTTCAGTTGCGGAGCCTTCGCGTCGGGAAAAGTGACGATCGCGATAGCGTGTTCAATTTCGGTTGTGGTTGCGTCGCGTACCGACTCCCAATGCCCCGGCGAGGCATGGAAACGGCGCTCCAGATCGCGCATCACCTGATGCGATGCAGGGGTCTTGGTTCGCGACGAAAGCAGCGAGTAGATCAACTGCGTAAGCGGGTCCCAAAGCTCGCGGGCCGGCGGCTTTCCATACTCCTTGAGCAACAGGCGATGGATGTGAGGCAGCTTGTCGGCCTGCTCCGGAGTCAGCAGGCGAGCGACTACCGCCTCTTCAGGTGGACGGGCGAGTTCAGGGAAAAGGTCGGCAGCCATACGGCAATGGGCGAAAGGTGAAGCGAAACGGCTAAGCGCTCTTGAGCTCCGAAAGCAGCGTGCCCATGGGGTTGGTGGTGGCTTTCTTGGCGATAGTGCCTAGTGATTCACCGCGACGAAGCATCAGCAGGGCGGCGGCGGTTCCGGCGATGATGGGAATCCAGAAGAAAAGTTTGCGCATGGTGGGAAGGCTCCTACGAAATTACATCTGCCAGTGTGATGCAGCTTTCAAGAAAACAGTGTCAGCATCTTCGCAAAGCAGTTCGGCCATCATGCCGTCCGCAATCGATTCTACAAAGCGTGGTTCGCGTGTGGAAAGATCGAGGGCTCTCGGTCGATCGCAGCGGACGACCCCGGTTGTGATCTGGCCGTGGACGGGAACGGCAAACCCCGCCGTGCGCGCGAAGCCGCCGCTACTGGTGATGCGAAGAACCACAGCCGTGGGTATCGTCGTTGAGCCGTGTCGGCGAAACGATCAGCACCGATCGTCTGCCACGTTGTTCGCGCCTCCGAGTTGGCTCAAGGTTCACGAAAAAGTAGATGTCGCCGCGTTGCAGGCTCACTACGGAAACTAGGTCAGCTCACGGCCAACGCAAGGCACATTCACCCAGTCGCAATCTTTATCGCTCATGGGCTAAGAGCCCATTCCGCCAGAAGCTCTGCAAGCGTGTCTTTTTGGACAGGACGGAGAACGACGTTCTCGCTCACAAAGCTCACGTTGAGGTCGGAACCCACCGTCCCACCGAGCTCCGCGACAGCGGCTTTCGACATCGTCAGAACGGGTCCACCTTCGGTAAGCTCAACTTCGGATGTGCGGCCCTACTTATGTCCATCGCCGCTACCCGTTCCGTGTCGTTCCCCACCGCGCCCCCTCCGCGTCCCGGATAC
>CALMON010000157.1 GCA_937871785.1 uncultured Granulicella sp. | reverse complement strand
GGGCCGCCGGTTATGCGCGCACCGGTAGCTTGCCCGGCACATCGGCGTTTGCATTTTCACGGTCGAACGGGATGGACTGCGCGTGCCTGTTCAACACAAGGAACTTCGCACGCGGGCAGCAGGCTTATGAGGAGTTCCGGAAAGAGTTGTCGCGGTTGGTGGATGCGTTGCAGGTATAGGTGAACATTGTTTCCCTACACCCGCAAAACGCCTTCAGCCTGAGCACCGTCGACTACATTTCCCGTGAGCGCCCCAGGCCTATGCGGGCACCCGATCATGAGGCTGCGGGACGCGCACCCAGCTCATGCCGGCGGCTTTGGCGGCGTCGATACCCATGTCCGTGTCTTCAAACACGACGCAATCGGCCGGAGCGACACCGAGCCGTTCGGCCGCGATCAAAAACGGCTCCGGATGCGGCTTCGAGTGCGTGTAGTCGCCGGCGCAGACCAGGGTGTCGAAACGGTCGAGCAGGCCGAGCGCGGCGAGCGACTTCGTGACCGACTCGCGGGCCGAGCCGGACACCACGGCGAACGGGACTTTGCCGTGCGCGTGCTCAATGTGCTCCAGCACTTCAGGCACGGCCTGCAACTGGTCGAGCTTGTTGAAGTATTGCTGTTCTTTTGTTGAAGCGAGCTCTTCGACTGGCATCTGCAGGCCGTGAAGCTGGTTGAGCGTGTGGAAGATTTCGCGGATGGGCCGGCCTCCCCAGGCGTAAAACTGCTCTTCAGGAAAGGGGCAACCGTGCTGGTCGAGGATGTGACGCCAGGCTTTGTAGTGGAGCGGCATGGAGTCGACGATGGTGCCGTCGCAGTCGAAAAGGTACGCTTTGAAGTCGCCTTCGGGGAGCGGGAGTGTCAAGAAGCTGTGTCCTTTGGCCCGGGAAGGGCGGGGTAGTTGGTAAGGGAGCTCAGTAGCCGTTCGCCAGCAGGTAGTCGACCGTAAGCGCGTGCGGTGCAGGGGCGGCGGGTAAAGCCGGCGCGGTCGGCGAGACCGTCGGGGCCGACCAGGGAGCCGCTGCCGGGGTTGTGGTTGCCGTGGTTTGCGCATCGCGGCGGGCGGCGTATTTCGAAAGCACGTCGGCTTCAATGTTGACCGGCGACCCGGCAAGCAGGCTGTGAAGATGGGTCGACTTATAGGTGTGCGGAATGACAGCGATCTCAACCCGGTTGCCGACGATGCTCGCGACGGTGAGGCTGATGCCGTCGACGGTGATCGATCCTTGCGGGATGACAAAGGCAGTGAGAGACTGCGGGATGTCGACCGTCATGCGCCAGTCTGACGTGTCGCTTGGCTGATTGAGGGACACAAGCGCGACGAGCACGCCGGTGCCGTCGACATGGCCCTGCACGACGTGGCCGCCGAGCGGCGATCCGGCGGGGGTGGGCAGCTCCAGGTTGACGAGCGAGCCGGGCCGCAGGGTGGAGAGCGTCGTTCGCTCCACGGTTTCCGCGGCGAGGTCGGCTTCAAAGCGGCCGGGATGTTCTTCGTCGGTGTCTTCGACGTCAAGCGCGGTGAGGCAAACGCCGTTGACCGCAATGCTGTCGCCGATCTGCCAGCGCCCGGCGAGCTTCGGCGCGGCGATGGACAGGCGCAGCGCGCCGCTGGTTTTTCTGACCGCGAGAACGGTCCCGGTGGTTTCGATGAGTCCGGTGAACATGTTTCTAGGGTACAGGGATTAGCCGCGAGGGAACAGGGTCGCGGGCCAGGGATCGTGCAGGTAGCCCGCAATGCGGACGTCTTCAGCCGTTCCACCCGCGGCCGTTCCATGCGCGAAGGCGGCTCGGGACGGGCGAAGGAGCTGCCCTTGCAGGATGTAAGGCGACGGTTGCCCCGCGGCGAACGGCAGCGCCCCTGCACCGAGTTCAGTTTCCGAGTAGTAGAGCACGAGCTTGTCGACAAGGCCGGCGGCCAGGAAGCCGCCGTTGAGGGTCGATCCGGCTTCGATCAGCACGCTGCGAATCTGTGTCGCGAACAAGGCGTCGAGAACCTTCTTGGGTACAAGGGATGGGCCGTCCAACCGCAGAATGTCTACACCGGCGGCGCGCAGGGTGTGCTCCTGCTGCGGCGAGGCTGCTGCCGTGCAACATAGCAGAACGTCGTTCGCGGCCGACGTAACGAGCGTGGAATGGAGCGGGGTGCGCAGGTGGCTGTCGAGCACCACGCGCAGAAGGGGACGGCGGCGGGGGAGGCCGGTGCGGTCGGTCAACGAAGGGTTATCGGCCAGCACCGTACCGATGCCGGTGAGGATGGCGTCCGAAGCATGGCGAAGCCCCTGCACATCGGCGCGCGCGGCGGGGCCGGTGAGCCAGTGCGGTGCCGTGGCCGTGCGGGCGGCGGGGGGCGGCGCGAGTTTGCCGTCGGCTGAAAGCGCCGCTTTGAGCGTGACAAAGGGACGGGCGTGCGCGATGCTGAAGGCGAAAGCGTCGTTGAGGCGGCGAGCCCGCTGCGCCAGCGGATGAGTCGGCTCGGCGAGGCAAACGTCGATCCCCGCGGCCTTCAGGCGAGCAAGTCCCGTGCCGCTCACCTGCGGGTTCGGGTCGGCGGTGGCTACGACGCAACGGCCGATGCCGGCGGCGATCAGCGCATCGGCGCACGGTCCGGTGCGGCCGTGGTGCGAGCAGGGTTCAAGCGTCACATAAGCGGTGGCGCCGCGCGTCGGCTGGCTGCGCGCGGCAGCCTGTTTCAGAGCGACGATCTCCGCGTGGTCGCGTTGGTCGTAGCGGTGCGCGCCTTCAGCAAACGCCTCGCCGTTCCGCGTCAAAACGCAGCCGACGGCCGGGTTGGGCGACGCAAACGCGGCGGCTGCGGCGGCGATCTCTAGCGCGTGCGATAGGTGACGTCGATCCTGCGGCAGGAGACACATGAGACTTCAGCATAGCCGCTGTGGACGCGCTGCTGGGTCAGTTCTGCGCGCGTAGCAGGTGACTCATGAGGGGCGGCGTAGCGGGATGCGGTGGAAGGCGGCGCAGCTGCCGGGGTGGCGGCAGCATGGCTGAAACCGAAAAGGCAGGCAAAGAAAGCAGTGAACAGGGTGTGCATCGAAAGTCCTCCGAATAGGTGCGCCCAAAGACGTATCGGCCGGCAACAAGAGGAACTTTAGCCCTGCGCCCGTGAAGACGCCATGGACGGATGAGGGAGGAGGGATAGCACTTTCAGGGGAGGGCAGCTTGTTCCGGAAGACAAGCGTAGGTTTCTCCGCTTGCCGATCAGGCGGTCAGGGCATTCGGCGGTCAAGGATTCGGCGGTCAAGGATTCGGCGGTCAGGAAATCAGTCGGTCGGCGGCTCCGACGTCCAGCGATTCAATCGATCAGCGAATCCACAAACGCCGCGGGATCGAACGGAAGGATGTCCTCCATCTTTTCGCCGATGCCGGCAAACAGCACCGGCAGGCCGAGCTCGCGGGCGATCGCGATCACGATGCCGCCCTTGGCCGTGCCGTCGAGCTTGGTGAGGACGATGCCCGTGACGCGCGCCGCCTCGGTAAAGAGCCGCGCCTGCTGCAGGCCGTTCTGGCCGGTGGTGGCATCCATCACGAGCAGCGTCTGATGGGGTGCGCCGGGGATCAGCTTTTCGGCCGTGCGGCGCATCTTGTCGAGCTCCTTCATCAGGTCGGTCTTGGTATGGAGGCGGCCGGCGGTGTCGACGATCAGCAGATCGATCGAGCGCGCTTTGGCCGCGGTGCAGGCGTCGAACAGCGCGGCCGAAGGGTCGCCGCCCTGCCGCGTCTTGATCAGGTCGACGCCCGAGCGGCCGGCCCACACTTCAAGCTGCTCGATCGCCGCGGCGCGGAAGGTGTCGGCGGCGCACAGCAGCACGCTGCGGCCCTGCCCGGAAAACAGCGCCGCCAGCTTGCCGGTCGTGGTGGTTTTGCCTGTGCCGTTGACGCCCACCATCATCACGACTTCTGGCGGATGGCTGGGGTGATGCAGCGGGTGCGCCACGCGGTCGAGAATCAGGTTGAGCTCGGCTTTCAGCAGGCGTTTCAGCTCCGCTCCGTCCGAAATCCCGCCCTTCAGCGCGCGGTCGCGCAGGCGGCCGATCACTTCCGTAGTCGTCAGCGCGCCGATATCGGATTTGAGCAGAACGAGCTCGAGATCGTCGAGATTGGCTTCGTCGATTTCGCGGGTGAGCGCGATGACGGAGCTGATGGATTCCGTGAGCGTTTCGCGGGTGCGCGAAACCGCCTGCTTCATCCGGTCGAAGAAGCCCGCGCGTTGTTGCGGAGTTTCCGGTTCATTCTCCGGTGTCTTGTCGCGCTTGCCGAAAAGGGAAAAGGCCATCGGAAGTAGTTTATCCGGTGTGGGCGGGACGAGTCTGCTTTTCCGCCGGCCATCAGCGTCCTTCCTGTTTCAAGCGCGCAATTCACCGCTTCGATTGCTACACTTGCCCGAACACATGAAGTCCTTTCTGCCTATTGTGACGATTGCCTATCTGCTCGGGTCCATCCCGTTCGGATACCTGCTGGTGCGCATCTTTCGCAAGCAGGACATTCGCGCGACCGGGTCCGGCAACATCGGCGCGACCAACGTGGCACGGTCGGGAGCAAAAGGGCTGGGCATCGCCACGTTGCTGCTCGACTGCCTGAAAGCCGTGGTGGCGGTGCTGCTGGCCAAACACTTCGCCACCCCGGCCATGGCGGCCGACCTGCCTGCCGCCGCGGGCGTCGCCACCATCCTCGGCCACGTGTTTCCGGTGTGGCTCGGCTTTAAAGGCGGCAAAGGAGTGGCGAGCGCGCTGGGGGTGTTTTTGGCGCTGTGCTGGCCGGCGGCGCTGGGGGCGCTGGGGGCGTTTCTGCTGGTGGCGGTAGCGACACGGTACATTTCTCTGGCTTCGGTGGTCGGTGCCGCAGCGCTGCCCGTGTTTGTCTTCCTGTTCGACGCGACGCGTACGCCCCTGTTCGTGGCGAGCGTGCTGTTTATTCCGCTGCTGGTCGTCCTTAAGCATGGGTCCAACCTTTCCCGGCTGCGGGCCGGCACTGAAACCAAGTTTGGATCGAAGAAAGTGACTGCATGAGTCGCATTGCCGTTGTAGGGGCCGGTTCTTGGGGAACGGCCCTGGCCATTTCGCTGGCGCGTCGCGGCGGCCATAC
>CALMON010000156.1 GCA_937871785.1 uncultured Granulicella sp. | reverse complement strand
CCGTTGTGGCGCGCGCGGCGTTGGCGTCGAGGGCGACGCCGATCTACACGCTTTCGGCCGATACCTCCGGCGCAACCGAGAACTCCGCGCTTGGCGACGCGGCCCTTACCGCCGCCAACCGCCGCCTGCAGGGCCTCGCCGCGCTCAGTGTGCTTTCCACCGGAGGCTACATTGCCACCGCGCCCGCCTCGCGCGGGCTGGTCGATGTGCCGTCGAACGTCGTTTCGGAAAGCGCCCGCGGCGAGCTTCGCGGTCTGCTCGATGCTGCCGGCGACGCCGCCTTTCTGCGCGGCAACCTCCTCAACGAAGCCCGCTCGAACGGCACGCCGCTGACCACTAACGGCACGCGGCTGTGGCGCTACCAGGCGGGGGGCGATGCCGTCCGCGGCCTGACCACGGCATCGCTGCGTCTCTTCGGCTCGCGCGAAACCTATCGGCAGAGTTTTTCCTCTGTGGCGACCGGGCGCAACAGCGAAACCCTGACGCGCCTGCAGCAGGTGCCTACCGACGAGCTCGGCTTCAGCTTGCAGGCCGCGCGCCAACTGCGTGAAACGTTGACGGCGGCGCTTGGCCTCGACCTGCGCGACATCCGTGCCACCGACGACGAGACGCCCGTCAGCAACGGGGCTCCCGGTACGACGGCGAGCACGGACGCGCACCAGCGCGACGTCGGCGGGTTCGCCGTGGCGAACTGGCGGCCAGAGTTTCATGCGGGCGTCTTTTCCGCCACCGGCTCCATCCGCGCCGACTCGTTCCGCACTTTCGACGCGCAGCAAACGTCGTCCAACCGAGCGGTGGCGACGACGCCGTTCCCGCAAGAAAACGAGCTGTTCGCCAGCCCTCACCTGGGGCTCGTTTACAGGCTTTCCGCGCCCCATGTCCCCACTGGCACCGGGCTGACCGCAAACGGCTTCCGCGCCTTCCGCGGGCCGACGTTGAACGAGCTATACCGCACCGGCCAGGTCGCCGCGCAAACCACACTCGCAAACCCTGCGCTGCTGGCCGAACGCGCTACCGGGTACGAGTTCGGCGGCTACACTTCCGTTCCGCGCTTCGCGACGGTGCGGGCAACGTATTTCTGGACCGTGGTCAACCGTCCCATCTCGGCCGTATTGCTGTCGCAGACAGGGGCGGCGCAAACCCTGCAGCGGCAAAACTTGGGGCAGATTCGCAGCCGGGGCTTGTCGGTCGAAGCCGCCACACCCTCGCTGCGCGGCTTTACCGCGACGGCCTCTTACCAGCTCGCCTTTGCGACCGTGACGCGCTTTAACACGGCGTCCGCCGCGCAGCCCCCGCTGGTCGGCAAGCTCATCCCGCAGGTGCCACGGCAGGCGATCACGGCGACGGCCAACTATGGCGTTCGCCGCCTCGCCGCTTTTCACGCGATCGCCAGCTATACGGGCCTGCAATACGACGACGCCGCCAACCAGTTCGCACTGCACCCTTACGCCCGCTTCGACGTGTCCGCCGACCGTCCGCTGACGCGCGGCCTCAGCGTGTTCGGGAGCGTGCAGAATCTGCTCAATCGTTCGATCGACGCCGGCCGCACCCCGCTGCTCACGCTCGCCTCGCCGCGGTTGGTACAGGCGGGATTGCGCTTTACATTTGCCCGATAAAGAGTCGTGGCGAGCCTCGCCGCTCCGATTTCCGTCTGCTGAAACTGATCTGGCCCGCAGGGTTGGCCAGCGCACGAGCCAGAGGTTGCCTTCTTCTATGCTGATTCTATGCGGTTGGCGACTCTCCTCATTTCGTTGGTGTCCGTGACTGTTTTGTCGAAGCAGGTTGCTTCGGCACCAGCTGGACCGCTGCCAATGGTGCCGCCGATCGACACGCAGGCTCTTGATGGCACCGCCGTTCATCTGCCCGATGGGCGCCAACCAACCTTGCTGGTGCTCGGCTTTACCCGCAAAAGCGGCGATGGGGTTCGGGCCTGGGGCAAGACGCTGACGCACGAGCCCTGGAACATGCACGCCGCCACAGTGTATGAGCTGGCGTTTCTGGGCGAGGTGCCGAAGCCGTTTCGCGGACTGGTGCTGCGCTCGATACGCAAGCAGGTCTCGGCCAACGGACAGACCCACTTCCTGCCGCTCTACACGAGCGCGCAACCTTGGAAGACGATCGCCTCCGCCAAGAGCGACGACGACGTGTACCTGCTTTTGCTCGACGCTTCCGGGGCAGTCCGCTGGCGCGGCCATGGCCCGTATTCGACGACGCTCGACGCTGAGGTGAACCGCCAGGTGGCTTCGCTCGGCGCGCAGTAGATTCCGTGTTCAATCTAGAACGCTTCTTTTCTATAGATAGCCTGTTCGCTCCGATGTCGCGCCTTCAGCGCTCTGAAACCTATTTGTCCCGAGTACCCAGGGCTTCGCCCCAGGCTGATGTGCAACGGGCCGTTAGCCCTGAAACCTAAAACAAAGACCGCCAAACCGGAAGAAACTGCTTACCCGGGCGCTTCCAGCGGAGTGTCTCGCAGCTTTTCCACGCAGAGCCGCGTTCCCCGTTCTACCACGGTCGCTTGAGAAACGCCGGCCTCGGCCAGCAGCGTGTGCCAGTCTTCCGCGACAAAGGCCCGCCGCAGCGAAAGGAGCCCATCCGCGACGACCAGCGGGTGCAGCCGCGCGGCGCGCGCCGCCCAGCCGAACACCCTATGCGCCTGCTCACTGCGGCGCAGGTCGTTGATCATCCACCCCCAGCGCGCCTGCTGCTCGCTCCAGCGCAGAAAGCGGACGATCTTGCTGTCCGCGAGGTGGTGCGTGAACAGGGAACTGACGACCGCATCGGGCGGCTCGGCGAGTTCGACGGAAAACACATCCGCCTGCACCCACTCGATGACGCCGGGCGCCATCTGCTCTTCGCGCCCGCAAAGCCGTGCCCCGCGCGCCGCGTACGGGTGGAGGTCGACGCCGGTAAGCCGCACGGGAAGGCTGCGCTGCGCTGCCCAGCGCGCCACGCGGCGCAATCCGTCGCCGTGCCCGCAGCCGACGTCGACGATATGCAGAGGCTCGTACCCGACCCCGCGCCGCGCGACGACCTGTTCCAGAAAGGCAAGAGTCGGCGCATAAGCCTGCGTCCAGCGGTTGACGCGGGCGATGTCGCGCGAGGCGGCCAGCCAGTCGGCGAAGGTGAGCGGACCATCCAGGCGCTCGCGCAGATCCGCGTCCCGGCGCGTCCAGTCCGGCGTCGCCGCCGCGCCCACGCTGGTCTTAAAGTGGAGAACCGCATCTTCGCTCATGGCATCTGACTCAGCAGGGTCCGTGTCCGATGGCCCACCACGTCTGGAGAATGCCTGTTGCGTACAAGTAGCCTGTTGAGAAAAGGGATCGCCCACAAGTCGATTGTCGCATTGTCGGTACTGGCCGCCGCCGCCGTTCAGCCCCACGCGCACGCCGCCGCGGACCCCTGCAAAGCCCTGCGCGAGGCGAAATTCACGCTTTCGCAGATCAGCCTGCCGACGACCGGCGCCGAGGTCACCTCTGCGCATCGCAGCCACACCGCCGGCACGAGCTTCTGCAAGGTCATGGGGCGCATTCACCCCGTCGACCCGGACGCGGACGACATCCGCTTTGAGTTGAACCTTCCCGAAACCTTTAACGGGCGCGCCTTGCAGTATGGCGGTGGCTCGTTCGACGGCTGGCTTGGGGCGACGAACGGCTTGAAGCACACGGCTGTGGAGGTGCATTCTGAACCGACGCCTTTGGCGCGCGGCTACGCTACGTTCGGCTCCGACGCCGGCCATCATCACATCTACTTTCCATTTCCAGACGCCGTCAACTCGCTGAACGCGAAGTTTGCGCGCAATGCCGAAATGCAGCGCAATTTCGCGGGCGACGCGCTCAAAAAGGTGCACGACGTGGCCGTCCTGCTGATGACGCAGCGCTACGGTAAGCCGCCCGCGCACATGTACTTTATCGGCGGATCGACAGGAGGCCGGGAAGCCCTGCGCGTCGCGCAGCGGTATCCACAGGACTACGACGGCGTGCTTGCCGCCTACGCCGCGTGGGACCAGATCGAACTCGATCTGCAATTTATCCGTACGGCGCAGGCGCTCTACGCGCCGGGAGGGTTCCTGGGCCGCTCGCAAACCAGGCTGATCGAGCGGCGTGTAGAAGCGCTCTGCGATGCGCAGGACGGCCTACGCGACGGGCTTGTATCGAACCCGGCGGGCTGCCACGTCGACCCTGCCGGTCTACGTTGCGCCGATGGTAAGGCTCATCACGGCTGCCTGTCTGACCCGCAACTGCACACGCTCCAAACCTACGCCACCGAGCAGCACACCGACTTTGACCTGCCGCTCGGCATCAACAGCATACCGGGCTACAACGTTCTATCCGGCGCGGACCTCACCGGCTCGACCGGCCTCCTGCACCATCCGGAGCGCAACCCGATCCTTCTTTTCAACAGTTTTGGCTACGTGATCGGCGACGATGTGCTGCGCAATTTCCTCCCCGTCGGCTACCATTACGACTCGCGCCACTTCAACACGACGACCGGCGACCCCGGGCCGAGCGCCAAACCTCCCGCGCTGAATCTTGCTCAATGGCAAGCCCTGCTGGTGGCGCAGGGTCGTGAGATCGACTCTGCCAACCCCGACCTGGGGCCATTCTTCGCGCGTGGTGGCAAGCTCATCCTTGTTCACGGCGCGTCGGATACCATTATTCCGGCGAACTCCACGGTCGACTATTTCAGCAAGCTGCAGCAGGCTACCGGTCCTGAAGCCGCCGCGAACGGTGCCCGGCTCTATATCATCCCAGGCCTCGGCCATGGGTTTGGCCGCTTCAACGCCGGCTTCGATACGGTCGGCACGCTCGACGCCTGGGTGGACAAGGGGGTCGCCCCGGCTAACCTCATCGTTACCGACAACCACCGCCAACGCCGCACCCGTCCGCTGTGCGCCTGGCCGGCGTGGCCGCGCTACAACGGTTCGGGCGACCCTGACAACGCCGCCAGCTTTTCCTGCGCTGCGGGTAAATAGGACCGCCGCAGTTGTGCCACATCCCGCAGCGGTGGCGCGCCGAAGAACCGCCGGTATTCGCGGCTGAACTGTGAAGCGCTCTCGTACCCAACCCGCCGGCTCACGGTCCCTGCGTCCATGGGCTCTGCCAGCAACAGGCGCCGAGCCTCCTGTAAGCGAAGCTGCTTTTGAAATTGCAGTGGACTCATCGAGGTGACCGCGCGGAACCAGCTATGCATCGCCGACGGGCTCATCCGCATCTCGCGAGCGAGCTCTTCCATGCGGATGGCGCGGTTGGCGTTGCGCCGCAGCCAGTCGAGCCCGGCGGCCACGCGCTGCACCTTGCCATTGTCGACCACCATGCGCCGCAACAGGCCACCCTGCTCGCTCAACAGCAGACGGCAGTAAATCTCGCGCCGCAGCAGGGGGGCGAGAGGGCGAATCTGTGCGGGTTTGCGCAGCAGCGCAGCGTAGCGCGTCACTGCGTCGAGCAGGTCGTCGTCCAGCGAGCCGATCATCAGCCCCGGTGGCAGCGGACGGGCGCTTTCAACCGGCAGATCCAGCTCGCGCATCAGCGTGGCGATCTCCTCAAAATCAAGCACGATACTGAGGCCGAGAAACGGCAGCTCCCGGCTGGCCACCTCGATCTGGCCGACCAAAGGCAGGTCGAGCGAGACAAGCAGGTACTTTTCCGGATCGTACAGAAACCGCTGCTCGCCCAACAGAACGGACTTCACCCCCTGCGCCACCACACAGAAGACGGCGCAGTGCAGCGAGTTTCGCGGAACCTCGGTCGTGGAGAATCGGGTAAGGTACAAACCGTCGATTGCCGAGCCATGCGATCCGTCTTGCGAACAGAGGTCCGCAAAAAGGCTTACAAGACCTGCCGTTTTCGGGATGGAGTCCTGTTCCTTCATTCTCCTTATTGGATACAGTAGCTCAGGAAACGGCTTGCGAACGAGCGAATCAGGCAAGAGCTTTGCTGGATTGGGCAATCCGGCAGATAGCCGTCGCGAATCCAATCTCCGGTTGCAGAAGAGAATGCAACATAGACGAGGAGCGGGGACATGGGTAAGTTGAACGGGAAATTCGCACTGGTCACCGGCGGTAGCGAAGGCATAGGCTTCGACACGGCCAAACAATTTATTGCGGAGGGCGCGTTCGTCTTCATCACGGGACGCCGCAAGCCGCTGCTTGAGAAAGCGGTCGCCGAACTGGGGGCGCAGGCCGCCGGCATCCAGGCCGACTCCGGCAAGCTCGACGATCTGGATCGGGTATACGCCGAGATCCGGCAGGCCAAGGGCAAGCTGGACATCGTCTTCGCGAACGCAGGGGTGTACGAACAGAAGCCGCACGACCAGGTGACCGAGGAGTTTTACGATTACTGCGCCGACATCAACGTAAAGGGCGTCTACTTTACGATTCAAAAGGCGCTGCCGTTGATGGACAAGGACGGCTCGATCATCCTGAACGGATCGTTCATCGGCAGCTCCGGGTTCCCAGGCAGTTCGGTGTACGGGGCGACCAAGGCGGCTGTTCGCAGCTTTGCGCGCACGTTTACGATCGAGCTACGCGGCACCGGACCGCGGGTAAACGTCATCAGCCCGGGCCCCATCCATACGGCTGGCAACGCGGACGCGATGAAGAATAACCAGCAGGTGCTCGACTACGTGACCGAAATGGTGCCGCTCCACCGCATCGGTGAGGGCCTCGACATTGCCAAAGCGGCTGTCTTTCTCGCTTCGGCAGATGCAAGCTTCGTTGCCGGCGTGGAGCTCTTCGTTGACGGGGGCATCAACGCCGTCTAGATGAGCGTGGTTTCGACAGCTTCCTCCAGCCGTGCACGGCGACTTCGCGGTCGGCGTGCACGGCGAAACTCATCTGGGCAAGAAGGTCAGGGGAAGGCTGTGTACGCTGATTCAGCGACTTCGGAGGCGACCGCAAAAAACGGGGATGGCGCACCGAACGCCATCCCCATGAGGTGCCTCGCTGTTGCAGAGCTCCGACCGATACACCGCAGCCGAGGGGCAGGCGGGGTAGAAGTGGGGAGCTCTGTCCGCTTACGTGTCCGCAAGCGAACTTGTTGGCTGACCCGCAAAACACGTTCGCGTAGCGGACCAGCGACACTTCCCACACTACGGAAGGCGGGAAACACCCGAAAGGGCGTTACGGTGTAGACCGTCCGGTAGCGAACCTAAATGTCCTGTTTGCACCATCATTTTGCGAGAAAAGCGGGGTATGATACGTCGAGAAGTGGCCGTGATACGTCCCGGACACATCCAAAGAAACAGGCACGATGAAGCTTTCAGACCCCAATTCGACCACAGAGCCGCAGACCAGCTTACCCAGCGCCAACGAGATCAGGGAGCAGCTGGAGCGGGTGGTGCAAAGTTCGCACTTTCGCAACAGCCGCCGCTATCCAACCCTGCTGCGCTACATTGTGGAGCATACCGTCGCCGGAGACGAAGGCTCGCTCAAAGAGCGGACCCTGGGCGTCGAGGTGTTTGGCCGCGCACCTGACTACGACACCAACGCCGATCCGGTGGTGCGCGTAACCGCCGGTGAAATCCGCAAGCGCATCGCGCAGTATTACCAGGCCCCAGGACATGAAAGCGAATTGCGCTTCGAGCTTCCCTTGGGTTCGTATATCCCGCAATTTGTGCGTTCAGGCGCGGCGGTTTCGGCACCGGGAAGCGCCGGAAGCGATGTTCTCGCCGAGCCGAACTCAACGGCACTTGTGCCCGCGTTGCTGGATGAGTCCACGCCATCGCGCCGTCGCCGCGCGCGGCTGCTGTTTGCCCGGAGGTCGACGCCTGCGACACGACTCATTGCTGCAGTCAGCTTGTTCCTGTTGCTGGCCGCGGCGGTGGGGGCGGTGGTCATAGGTCGGCAGCACCCACAGCAGGAATCGGAAGGAATCGCGTATTTCTGGGGCGCGCTACTCGGCACGCAAGACCCCGCGCTGATCGTTCTGGGCCTGAATGCGCTCGACACGCCCCTCCGCTACGCGGCACCCAATGAATCGCTGCAAACGCCTCCCGAGCAGGAAAGCTCCGCCCCGCCCATCGGTCGAACGGACATGGTGCCGATTGAGGACGTCGTGAGCTATGGTCGGCTGGTAAGCCTGCTGGCGGAACACAACCACACATATACGACGCAGGGCGCGGTCGATACGACGTTCGACCAGTTACGCCGCGGCCCCGTGATCCTGGTCGGAAGCTTCAACAATATCTGGGTGATGCGCCTGACGGCTGGGCTGCGCTTCCGTTTCAGCGGCGACGCCAACGGCACGCAAAGCATTGAGGACTCCGAACACCCCGGCACTCTTTGGCAGCGCGATATTGCGCCCGACGCTCTCAGCTACCGCGATTACGCGGTAGTCGGCTGCTTTTTCGATCCCCGCATCGAGCATTATGTCCTGTTCGCCAGCGGCATCGGCCGTAGCGGCACCGCTGCCGCCGCGGAGTTTCTGACGAACGACAAGTACCTGCGAGAGTGGGTCGCGCGCACCCATCCCGATCTCCGCCACAATGTCGAAATTGTTCTTTCGACCGAAATTATCGACGGCAAGCACGGTCCGCCGCATGTGGTGGCGAGCCACGTCTGGTAGCCCCGGGGAGCATGAACTCGCGCCGGCCGGAATAACTGTATCCTGAAACTTCTCCATGGCAACTTCAACCCCGACGACCCCAACCCTCGACGACTTCACGAAACTTGCGGCCACGCACAGCCTCGTGCCGGTGTACCGCACGGTCGCGGCTGACCTCGAAACTCCTGTTTCTGCGTTTCTGCGGGTAGCGGCGAGGGAGCCCGAGGCCTTTCTGCTGGAGTCGGTCGAAGGGGGCGAGCATGTCGGCCGATACACCTTTATTGGCGTCCGGCCCTATAAACGCATGACTGCGGCTGAAGGCGTCGTATCCATCCATCAAGAGGGGCAATCCACCGAGCGCCGGGCCGACATTTTCGAAGAACTCAAAGTGGCGCTCCAAGGGGAAACACCCGCGATCTTGCCGGGTCTGCCGCCTTTCACCGCAGGCGCAGTCGGCTTTTTTGCGTACGACGTCGTTCGGCGCATCGAGCAGCTTCCTTCAGTCGCCGCCGATGAATTGCACGTTCCCGATGCTGTGCTGATGTTCTTTGACGAAGTTCTGGCTTTTGACCACGTGCGCAAGGCCATCCACATCATGGTAACGGTGGGCGCTCGCCAACGATTCCGACGCGGTTCTAACGAAACAATACCCGCTGAACTCGCCGCGGCGTATGAAGAGGCGATGCGGAGGCTCGACCGCTTTGAGGAGTTACTCGAAGCCTCGATTGTGAAGCCCGCGCCGCATCCGCCGCTTGGTCCCCTAACGCTGACGCCGCGGACTCCCGCTGAAACCTATATGCAATCCGTAAAGCGGACAAAGGAGTACATCGCGGCAGGGGATGTGTTTCAGTGCGTTCTTTCGCAACGCTTCGACTGCGCGCCGGGTGTGGACGCATTTGAAATCTATCGCTCGCTGCGGATCGTCAACCCGTCACCGTACATGTATTTTCTCCGCTTCGATCTCGATCCTGCGCGGCCGTGCCATATTGTCGGGTCATCCCCGGAACTGCTGGTGCGCGTGCATGGCGGCGAGGTGGAATACCGGCCCATTGCCGGAACGCGCGCGCGGGGGGAGGACGAAGTCTCCGACCGGGCTCTTGAAGCTGACCTGCGCTCCGACGCGAAGGAAGTAGCCGAGCACATCATGCTCGTCGATCTGGGCCGCAACGATGTCGGTCGCGTGTCTGAGTTCGGCTCCGTGCAGGTGAAAGACCTGATGTTCGTGGAGCGCTACTCGCATGTGATGCATTTGGTGTCGCGCATAGAAGGCCGATTGAAGGCGGGTCTGGCGCCGATCGACGCGTTTCGCGCCTGCTTTCCGGCAGGAACGCTTTCGGGTGCACCCAAAATTCGCGCGATGGAGATTATTGAGGAACTCGAACCGGCGCGCCGGGGGGTGTACGGCGGGTCGATCTTTTATGCGGATTTTTCCGGCAATTTGGATAGCTGCATTGCCATCCGCACCTTGTTCATGGACGGCGAAAAAGGCTACATTCAGGCGGGTGCCGGTGTCGTCGCGGACTCAGTGCCGCAGAAGGAGCTCGAAGAATGCGGGAACAAGGCCAAGGCGGTCGTGCGCGCGATTGAACGAGCGCGCAGTTGAAGTTGCTCCGGCAAACGCCGCAACGGCGAGCTTACTCGTCCTCGTCTTCCTGACTTAGAGCCCACCATACTCCGGCCGCGATCTGCGCGACACCGATGGCGCGGGTTAGCCCCGGTCGTTCTGAAAGCTCGTGCATCAGGTTGCGCCAGAACATGGGCCCCGTTTTCCAGGCTTCGGCGTCTTTTTGCGGATGCACGATCGCCATCACACCGTCGCCTATCAGTACCATCGCCGCGAAATGCTTTGCTCGTTTCGGGTTTGTCAAAAACATGTGAGGTAAGAGACTAACGGCTGTGTAGCCGTTGCCCGGTCGCCGCAAACGTACCCGGTTGGGCGAGCGGTAGAATGGAGTATGGTTTTCGTACTCGACAACTACGACAGCTTCACCTACAACCTGGTGCAGTACATGGGCGAGTTTGGCGAAGACGTCGTCGTGCGGCGCAACGACGAGCTGACGCCGGCGGAAATCGTCGCTCTGCGGCCGTCGCGCATTCTGCTCTCACCGGGGCCCTGCACGCCGCAGGAAGCCGGCGTACTGATCCCGCTCATCGAACACCTGGCGACGCTGCCCGCTGCCGACCAGATTCCTACGCTCGGCGTGTGCCTGGGACATCAGGCTATCGGCGCGGCGTTCGGCGGAGAAGTGGTCCGCGCGCCGCAGTTGATGCACGGGAAAACGAGCGTTGTCGCGCACGACGGCAGGACCGTTTTCCGTGACCTTCCGCAGCCGATGACCTGCACCCGCTACCACTCGCTTATTGTCGCCGAACGGTCCGTTCCGGACTGCCTGGAGGTTTCAGCGCGCGTGCAGGGCGAAGACACCATCATGGCGCTACGGCATCGCACGCTGCCGATTGAAGGGGTGCAGTTCCACCCGGAATCGGTGCTGACCGAACATGGAAAGCAATTGATCGCGAATTTCCTGCGGCCGTGAAGCGACCAGGGTACATTGTGGCTGCTGCGGTGGGGGCGGCACTTGG
>CALMON010000155.1 GCA_937871785.1 uncultured Granulicella sp. | reverse complement strand
ATTTTGCATTGAACTTGTGGTACCAGGTGCCGTCGTAATCCTGCAGATTGTTGTAGGCGTATTTGCCATCGTTAATACCGTTCGCACACGCATAGTACTTGTCATTGTTGCTTTCGGTTGCGTAATCGAGACAGAAGATGCCAGATGCCTTGCGGTCGTCCGACCAGATCGCCACGTCATGGCTGGCCGACACTCCAAGCTGCACAAGCCACTGCTTGCTCAGCTTCAATGTCGCGATCGCGCCGGTGTCGGTAAAGGGGTCGATGGTGTACAGCAGCGAGTGCGTCATGTTGTAGTTATTCGGCGCAAGCTGGGCCTCTATGCCGGGAACCGAAAGGAAGCGTCCGATGCGCACATTGAGCCCTTCTTTGACTGGAAAGTACAGGTCCGCGTACTCGAGCACCGGGTCAAAGCCGTAGCGATGGTTCTTCTGCAGCAGCTGCTGGCTCAGGTAGTCCTTGGCTGTCGTAAATCGGTAATCGATGCCGAAGAAGCCGGTGATGTGGTAACCAAAATCGAAATGCGTATTCTGGACCGTATCGGGAAGGCGTTCTATGTAAACAACTGCCTGGTTCAGCTCAATGCGATTCGAAAATATGTCATAGGACACCGGGAAGTTGTTTGCGTTCGAGGTGCTTACGTTGAAGCTTGGCGCTACCCAGCCATAGATCTTGGTCCTGCTGGACTCCTTTTGCAGCGCGCTCATTAGCGGGTAAGTGTTCCCATCCGGAACACCGATCAGGGGCGAACCACCATAGCCCCAATCGGCACTCGGGAACGGAGGCGAATCGAGTGGTGCGGGCAAGGCGCGGCGTGTAGCGGGCGGTTGCGTTGGCAGTGTACCCTTCCAGTCGCCCATATAGAAGCGCCCGAGGCGCTCGAAGAAATTGCCTGAAGCCGTGGGAATGGGTTTGTCTTCGTTGTGGGAGGTCGATTTCTGAAGAGGAGTTTCCGTAGCCCCTGCACCGTCCGGTTCACCGTCTGAGAACGGGGCCGTTGCCGAGATGTCAGTTGAGGAAGACTGCGCAACGATCGATTGTGAGTGCAGGTCAACGGACATGAGAAGCGTACTGGAGACGACAAAAAGACTTCGAATAAATGCTGCGGCGTTCATGGGATTTCGACTTCTACTTTCTGCGTTCCGGCCGGCAAGAGTGCAGCCGGGACAACACATCATCCTCCTCAAGAAACCATGAAGAACGCATAAGGATGACGTTGCAGGCGCTACAACATCATGTACATCAAACTGCGCCTCAGACACGCGTAAAATCATGTAATGAGCCTTGGCACGACAAAAGTGCTGAAGCCTATCAGGTTCTCTGAGCGTTTGCCTCAGTGGCCCTCGGTCGGCATCGCTTCGCTTTGCGGAGTGGGCGCTGGGGCAATCGCAACGCTTTCGTATTTTGCCCGCTTCAACCTTTCGACTGCCGGCTCAGTAGAACTGCTGCTCGTTGTCTTGGTCGCTTTGCGGTTTGGCTTCCTGCCCTCGACAGTAGCTTCGCTTGTTTCGTTAGGGTTGCTGAACTTCCTATTCACCACCCCTCTCTTCACGTTTCGCGTTGACGACCCGAGGAACTGGGTGGCCCTTGGAACATTCGAAATTACAGCTCTGCTCGTCAGCCGCTCCTCTGCACAAGTGCGCAAACACGCGGCGGAAGTAGAAGAACAGCGTAAGCGGAACCTAAAGTTGTTTGAGTTCAGCCGTGCCATTCTGTTGATCGACGTTCAAAGTCCCGCTGCACCGCAGCTTGAGGAGCTCACCCGTAACCTGATCGGCGTTAATCATGTAGGGATCAAGGTAGAGAAAAGTGTCGACAGGGAAGAGTTGGCCTCCCAAAGCGCTTCGCGCGAGGAGTCGGTGGCATGCGATTCCCATGAAATCAGTGACCGAACCACCCGTAGGGTGCTTCGTAGCGGAACTACCGTTATCGGCACGATGGTCCTGAGCGGTTGGGCTTGCGACGCCCGCTTGGCCGACGCGATCGCGTCGATCGTCGCCATAGCGCTTGAACGCTCTCGCGCCATACGGAAGGAGAACCAAGCCGAAGCGGAGCGCAACGCGGAACAATTGCGCACCGCCGTGCTGGACGGCCTCGCCCACGGGTACAAGACGCCTTTGACGTCCATACAAGCGGCGAGCTCCGGACTCCTTGCCATCAGTCAATTGACTCAGACGCAGACAGAGCTCGTGACAATCATCGACGATCAAGTGACACTGCTAAGCAAGCTCACAACGCGCCTTTTGCAAACGGCCGCGCTGGAAGGCAAAGAGGTGAAATTGAAGCGCCGGACCGAATCGGTCGCGAGTCTGATCGATGACGTCATAGAACAGCAGGACCGGACACTGCGAAGCCGGATACACGTTTTTATGGCGGAGCCGCTACGACCTGTATTTGCCGACATTGAGCTGCTGAAGCTGGCGCTTATTCAACTGGTCGATAATGCCGCCAAATACTCCACGGTGAATTCGGTCATTCTAATTTCGGCTGTGCAGGAGCTTGTCGGCACAACATTCGTTGTGTCAAACGAGGGATCTCCCATACCGGAGGGGGAACGGAATCGTATCTTCCGCCGTTTCTATCGCGGTGTCGATGCGGCAAAGGGGCCGACCGGGACGGGGCTTGGCCTTTCGATCGTCAGCAAAGCAGCTGAAGCACACGGCGGCCGCGCTTGGGTAACGTGCGAAGGTAGCACGAATCGCTTTTCCATTTCCATTCCGCATTTCGAGGGCAAAAACAGGTGAGCAGTTCTAAAGGCACAATCCTGCTGGTCGAAGACGATACGACGATCCGCCGCAGCTTGCGGACGACGCTTGCCGCTTTGGAATTCGAGGTCGGTGAGGCTTCCAGCGGCGAAGAAGCACTCACCCGGCTGCGGATGGTGAGCTACGATGCTGTGCTGATGGACTTGAACATGCCCGGGATGGGCGGAGTAGAAGCTTGCCGACGAGTGCGACACGAATTCCCGCTCATGTCCATCATCGTCGTGACCGTGAGAGACAGCGAAGAAAATAAGATCGAAGCGCTCGACGCGGGAGCGGACGACTACGTCACCAAGCCGTTTCGCATCGGCGAGTTGACGGCCCGCATACGGGCGGCCGTGCGCCGCCAGCACACCCCGGCCAACACGGAAGACGCACCCGTAACGATCGGTATCTTCCGACTAACTCCAGCAGAACGATCCATCAGAAAGCGCGGCCAGTTGCTGAAGCTTACCCCAACAGAGTTCGATCTGCTGGCGTATCTGATGAAACATGCGGGCCACCCCGTCATGCATTCCAAACTTCTCAGTTCCGTGTGGGGACCGGAGTATGGCGATGAGCGTGAATACCTCCGCACCTTTATCCTTCAGCTGCGTCGCAAGCTCGAAGATGACCCCTCGAATCCCCAGTACCTGAGAACCATAAATTACCTCGGGTATGTCTTCTTCGACCCAACCAGGGACGCTACCCTGTAGCGGACAAGCACGGAGCTGACGCCGCTACGTTCGGCATCCTCATGCCTTCCTTACGCTTTCGGAAGAACACTCACTCTTGTGCGGGACAGCGCTAATAGCGTGATCCATCGCAGGAGTGCGCCTATGTGGGACATCAGCTGCCTGACAGCTACAGCGGTTTTCTTCCTTGTTGCGCTCGGCTATACGAACGGGTGTGAGCGCCTTTCCGGCAAAGGAGCAGGTAAATGATCGAGACTGCCTTGCTTCTTCTGGTAAGCGTCGCGCTCCTCGCGTACCTCGTCTACGCCCTTCTTCAGCCTGAAAAGTTTTAAGGACGCACCCATCATGACAGCCAACGGCTGGTTCCAGATTGTCTTCTTCTTTTTCCTTGTGCTATTTACAGCGAAACCGCTTGGTGTGTACATCACGAAGGTATTCGAGCGCGAGCGGACATTCGCCGACATCGCGTTTCGTCCGCTGGAGCGGAACATCTATCGCCTGTGCGGGATCGATGAGAAGCACGAAATGCGCTGGACGGAGTACACCGTGGCGATGCTCGTGTTCAGTCTCGTCACCTTGCTAGTGACGTATGCGGTTGAACGCCTGCAACACGCGATTGCGTTATTGAATCCTCAGCATCTTCCCGCAGTGCCTGCGGATCTTGCCTGGAACACGGCAGCTTCGTTTACGACAAACACGAACTGGCAGTCCTATGTTCCAGAAACAACGATGAGCTATCTGACGCAGATGCTCACACTGGCTTATCACAACTTTTTTTCAGCCGCCGTCGGGCTCGCCATTGCAATAGCATTCGTACGCGGCATCGCGCGACGCGAATCAGAAACTCTGGGTAATTTCTGGGTCGACACGACTCGCGCCTCGTTGTGGATACTTCTTCCTGGCTGCTTCGTGTACGCGCTGCTGCTCGTCTCGCAGGGCGTTGTGCAGAACTTCCGCCCCTACGATCAAGCCACGTTAGTTCAACCCATGTCTGTTACATCCACCGGTGCAGATGGCAAGACCACTACACAAACGATGACAACGCAGAGCATCGCGCAGGGGCCAGTCGCTTCGCAAGAGGCGATCAAAATGCTGGGCACCAACGGTGGCGGTTTCTTTAATGCCAACAGCGCCCATCCATTCGAAAATCCGACGCCGTTGACTAACCTGCTGCAGATGCTGTCCATTTTTCTGATCCCCGCTGCGCTAACGGTCACCCTGGGCCGTATGACAAAATCGCCGGCACATGGTTGGGCAGTGTTCGCGGCTATGGCTTCGCTGTTCTTCATCGGAGTCGCAGTAGCCTACTATGCGGAGTCACAGCCGAACCCATTGCTGCACTCCGCCGCGCTGCACGTCGACCAGCGCGCCTCCGCGATGCAGGCCGGCGGCAACATGGAAGGCAAGGAGGTACGGTTCGGCATAGCGAATTCCGCGCTCTTCGCCACGGTAACGACAGATGCCAGCTGCGGTGCCGTCAATGCCATGCACGACTCCTTTATGCCGCTGGGCGGGCTGGTACCCCTGATCAACATTATGCTGGGCGAAGTGATCTTCGGCGGCGTTGGCGCCGGGCTGTACGGCATGCTCATCTTCGTCATTTTGGCCGTCTTCATTGCTGGCCTCATGGTCGGCCGGACTCCCGAATATCTCGGAAAGAAGATCGAGTCATACGACGTGAAGATGTCGATGCTCTATACGCTCATCTTCCCGCTATCGATCCTGGGCTTCTCAGCCGCCACGCTCATGATGCCGCGCCTCGGTCTCAGCTCACTTGCAAACGCCGGTCCGCATGGCTTGTCTGAGATCCTTTACGCCTACACATCTGCCACGGGAAACAACGGATCGGCTTTCGCCGGGCTCAACGCAAACACGCATTGGTATAACGTATCGCTTGGCGTTGCCATGCTTGTGGGCCGTTTTCTTATGATCGTTCCGGTCATGGCTATGGCAGGGAACCTTGCGAGAAAGAAGCTGATACCGCCATCACCCGGCACCTTCCCGGTCCATACGCCTCTTTTTACCGTATTGCTGGTGGGAACCATTTTGATCGTCGGCGCGCTCACCTTCTTTCCGGCCGTTTCGCTCGGGCCTATTCTTGAGCACCTCTTGCTGCAAGCCGGCAAGGCTTACTAAGGACGACACACCGATGGCAAGCACTCGTAAGCGTTCCCTGTGGGACACCAGGATCATGGGTCACGCTTTTCGCGACTCATTCCTGAAGCTAAGCCCCCGCATCATGATGAAGAACCCAGTGATGTTTGTCGTGGAAATCGGCAGCGTCATCACAACGATCTACACAATGCGCGATCTCCTTCTGCGGCATCACACGCTGCGCTTCGACCTGCAGATTACGCTTTGGCTCTGGTTTACGGTTCTTTTTGCGAACTTCGCCGAAGCCATGGCAGAGGGCCGCGGCAAAGCACAGGCCGACGCTCTGCGCAAGGCCAAGTCGGACACCGTCGCTGTTCGCTTGAAAGAGGACGGCTCAACGGAAGAGGTGCCCAGCCTCAACCTGCGTTCCGGTGACGTCTGTCTTATAGTCGCGGGCTCGATGATTCCCGGGGACGGAGAGATCATCGAGGGTGTCGCTTCAGTGGACGAGTCCGCGATCACTGGTGAATCCGCCCCCGTCATCCGCGAGGCAGGCGGCGACCGCTCTGCCGTGACCGGTGGCACGCGTGTGCTGTCCGATCAGATCAAGGTGCGCATCACATCGAACCCGGGCGAGACCTTTCTCGATCGCATGATTGCTCTGGTCGAAGGCGCCGAGCGGCAGAAGACGCCGAATGAGATCGCCCTCAACATTCTGCTCGCAGGTTTGACGATCATCTTTCTGCTGGCTGTGGTCACGCTGCAGCCTATCGCCATCTACTCCACCGCTCCACAAACGGTGTTCGTGCTCATCTCCCTACTCGTCTGCCTCATTCCGACCACAATCGGGGGTCTGCTTTCGGCCATCGGCATCGCGGGCATGGACAGACTCGTGCAATACAACGTGCTGGCCATGTCTGGCCGAGCGGTGGAAGCGGCGGGCGACGTGAATACGCTTCTGCTCGACAAGACAGGAACGATCACGCTCGGCAACCGGCAGGCTTCGGAGTTCCTCCCAGCTCCGGGTGTCACCAGGGATCAACTCGCCGATGCCGCTCAACTATCCTCACTACCCGACGAGACACCTGAAGGCCGCAGCATCGTGGTGCTTGCCAAAGAGGTCTATGGTCTGCGCGGTCGCGAGCTGAAGGATCTGCAGGCAGAGTTCGTTCCGTTTTCCGCAACGACGCGGATGTCCGGTGTCGACATGGAGAATCGTGTGATCCGCAAAGGTTCGACGGATGCTATCGCACGCTTCATTCAGGAACAAGGCGGAACCTTCCCCGATCAGGTCCGCTTAGACGTCGAAAGCGTTGCGCGATCCGGAGGCACTCCCTTAGTGGTGGCCGAGAATGGAAAAGCTCTCGGTGTCATTCACCTCAAAGATATCGTGAAAGGTGGTATGAAGGAGCGATTCGCCCAGCTGCGCGCCATGGGCATTCGCACCATCATGATCACCGGAGACAATCCCCTCACGGCCGCCGCGATCGCACGCGAAGCCGGAGTGGACGATTTCCTCGCCGAGGCTAAGCCCAAGGACAAGATGGACCTTATCCGTCGCGAGCAGGGTGAAGGCAAGCTGGTCGCGATGACTGGGGATGGCACAAACGATGCACCTGCGCTGGCGCAGGCCGATGTCGGAGTCGCCATGAACACGGGCACCCAGGCCGCCAAGGAAGCAGGCAACATGGTCGACCTGGACTCCAACCCGACCAAGCTGATCGAGATCGTGGAAATCGGCAAGCAGTTGTTGATGACGCGAGGAGCACTGACTACCTTTTCTATTTCTAATGACGTCGCCAAATACTTTGCCATCATCCCGGCTATGTTCGCGGCAACATTCCCGGTGCTCCGCACGCTGAACATCATGCACCTGAAGACTCCGGAGTCCGCAATCCTCTCCGCAGTTATTTTCAACGCCCTGATCATTGTGGGCTTGATCCCGCTCGCCCTCCGCGGGGTCGCCTATAAAGCTATGTCTGCGGAAGCCTTACTGCAACGCAACCTCCTCCTTTATGGGCTCGGCGGTCTTGTTGCGCCCTTCCTTGGGATCAAAGTGATCGACCTCCTCATCACCGCACTTCATCTGGCCTGAGGCTTCTATGCGACGTCACATCTCTACAGCTCTGCTCTACACGCTTGTTACGACTCTTATCTTTGGAATTGGCTATCCGCTCGTGATCACCGGCATCTCGCAAATCTTCTTCCGGGATAAGGCCAATGGACAACTGTTGGAGCGAAACGGCACGCTGGTGGGATCGCGGCTCATTGGCCAGGCATTTACCGCACCCGGCTATTTCCACTCGCGTCCATCTGCCGCCGGCAACGGTTATGACGCTGCCAACTCCGGCGGCTCCAACTACGCTCCGACGAACCAGAAACTGATTGACCGCATCAAGGGCGACGCGCAGACCGTATCGCAGGACCGGCAGGGAACTGACGTTCCCGTGGATCTCATCACGACCTCTGCTTCGGGGCTCGATCCGGACATCACACCCGCGAGTGCCGACTTCCAGCTGGCCCGTGTGGCTCGTGAACGTCATCTGGCCGAGCCGGAATTGCGCAAGCTCGTTGAAGAGCATACGAAGGGCCGCGAGTTCGGATTCCTCGGAGAACGGCGCGTCAACGTACTTGAACTGAATCTAGCGCTCGACCAGCTCGCACCCACTCCACCGCATCACTAGAACGCACGCAGGACGTTGCAGCCGCCACTCGCATGCCGACGGCCTTTGCGTCTCGCCGGCACCAACCCCACGGAGTTTAGAGATGCACTTACGCGTTCCGCAGCGCTCGAAACATAACGTCAATCTGTGGCTTGTGCCCTTGCAGATGTCCGTCGGCGCGCTTCTGCTTTTCGGGCTGACGATGATCCCCGATCTGCTGGCAGCTCATCACATCATCCACTTACCCGATTGGTTCACGATGGGTGGTATCGATGATGCCCGCGCGATCCTCGCTGCGATGATGGGCTGCGTCAGCACAGTGCTGGCGCTCATCTTTTCCGTAGCGCTGCTTGTGCTCTCCATGGTGGCAAACCTGTTCGGTCCTCGTCTTCTCTACAGGTTCGTCCAGGACTGGGTGACGCAAGCATGTATCGGCATCTTCATGGGAGCATTTATTTATGTGTTCTTGGTTTTCCTGGTGACACATCAGGATGAACATACATCGTTCGTTCCCCAGGTTTCGTTGATTACAAGCTGGTTTCTTGTACTCTTCGCGTTCGGATTCCTCGTATTTTATAGCCATCGAGTCGCTGTACTCATCCAGAACCCTGACGCTATCGGCCGCATTGTCGACGACCTGAAGAAAGGCATACATAAACAAGCTGCCATTTTCGCTGAAGAGCTCCCTTATGAGCAGAACCATACTCCGCCCGCGGTTCGGGAAGGCGATTTCACCGTGGTTTACAGTCAGCAAAGCGGGTACATGCAGGATGTTGATCACGCCACTCTGATACAGGCCGCCGCCAGGTCAAATACTCACGTCGTCTTTGCGTTTCGCCCCGGCCAGTTCATATTTGAAGGAGAAAAGCTGGCGGTGATCTCGCCTGCTACAGCGGATGAGGACTTCGAGGCGACTGTTCTGTCTTCCGTTACAGTAGGCAGACATCGTGTTCTCTCTCAGGACCTCGAGTTCGGACTGGCGCAAATCGTTGAAGTTGCGATTCGCGCCCTCAGCCCAGCCGTGAACGACACTTTCACTGGTGTTGCCTGCGTCGACCTGCTCGGCGAGGCTCTCTTATCGCTCGCACGGGCCCCGCACTGGAGCGGCAGGTCATTCGATAAGCAGGGCATTGCTCGCGTATGTGTTCCACCTCTCCTTCTGCCTCGACTGGTAAAACAGGCTTTCGACCAGATCAGGCAAGCTTCTGCCGACAATCCTGCCGTGTCCATTCGCCTGCTGTCTACGTTAGGCAGACTGGCTCCACATGTTTTTACCAGCGCGTCGCAAACCGCCTTACTTGAGCAGGCGGATGCAGTGTGGGAAACAGCTAGCGCGAAAGCAGCCTCGTCTATGGACCTCAACGACCTGAAGGCTGCGCACTTGCTAGCTACAAGCCGCATTTACAGCACGTCGATCCCCCCAGCATTCTTGTAGTGCACAGTCTTCAGCCTGGCTGAATGCCTTCCGCATGAACGCCTCGGGCGCTTATGCCTCCCTCAGGCTGCTGGCAGCACGATAGTTGGATGACGTGCGAGCCCAACCCAGCTTCAACCTTTCCACGCAGCGTCACGCACCGCAACACTAACACCGACGCTCGTTCGGCGGACCTGCTCAATAGCCCTGAACAAAAGACGGTATTGCCGAACGACGAACGGTTCCGTGATTGGTGTTCAGCGATGGCTGCGGGAGACTTTGAAGAGGCCTGGCTTATTAACGACATCACCGGTAATCATTGGCCATCAGCGCACCAGTTCTGGGATGGACGTAGTCTGCTTAACGAGAATCTGGTGGTACGAAGCCACCATGGATTAGGCGACACAATCCAGATGCTCCAATTCGCTACCAGGCTGGCAGGTATTGCACGGACGGTGCGCTTTGAAGTTCCTGCACCTTTGGAGCCGCTCTTGCCATACTTTGATGGCGTTCAAGACGGCCAAACAGCTACACCCGGGTGGCAGGCGAAAGAAAAGAACATTGAGATCGAAAATCTTGAACTGCCGTATGCGCTCAGATTGATGTGCGATGAACTACCACTGACGCAGCAGTATTTACACCTGCCTCAAACATTGATTAATGCAACCGCAGAGAAGACCGGACCTAAACTCAAGCTAAGGATCGGGCTCAATTGGGAGGCTGGTCCCTGGGACCGAGAACGTTCGATCGATATAGCGCAATGCGAGTCACTCCTCGGTGATAACCGCTTTGAGTGGTGGAACCTTCAGAAAGCGGAAAGAACGGAAGAACTCCCCATGTCATCACCGGCTCGCAGGATGCTTGTGTGTTCCGACGGGCTACTTCACCTTGCGGCAATGATCGCGAACCTCGACTTGGTGATTACCGTAGACTCCATGGTGGCCCACTTGGCCGGGGCTTTAGGAAAGCGCTGCTTAGTTCTGTTGAAGTTTTCTGCGGATTGGAGGTGGATGACCCAAAAGTACGACAGCCCTTGGTATCCGAGCCTCACGTTGATAAGGCAGAAGGAACCCAGAAACTGGGACAGTGTCCTTGAAGACGTCAGGTACGGACTCGATGATTGGTTTCAACTTCCAGCGCACCGAGGAACATACGTTGGAGAGCGCTCAACGGAATAAGTAAGGGCGTTCGAAACGCCCTCAATCTTAGTCTCTTACGGCTCAATATGTGGTGAAGGACTGGCCATCTTTGCCTGAGTTTCAAGCTGAGTTGCGATTTTTGAGAAACGCTCAGAGTCTGCCTTATAAAGCGCTAGAAACGCTCGGGCGTGGTCTGCGTTTGAGGGAAACTTCGGACCCCCAACGTGGTTGTCGTATGCCCATTGGAGATTGGCGCTTTCCGTCCTGGCTAATGCTTGGAAACGTGCGGACTCTCTTTTGCTATAACAGGCAAGATCAAGCAACTCGCCAGTAGTTTTTGCACCTGAAATGGCTTGTCTCAGCTTCCTTGTTGAAAGTTGCGGACCACTGCACACAGTCTTCTGGCAGAGTGCGGGGAGCGCCACCAAGCAAGCGAATATCATGGCACAAATGAGCTTCATGTAATCCTCCTTAGGCATACTCTCCTCAGGAGCGTCAGCAAGGCATAATGCTCAACAACAGCTTGTGCTCATCGATCTTCGGGTGGCGCGCTGATGCGGCGTAACAGCCGAAGAGACGGCGGACCGCAGGCGGCGGCGCAGGCATTCATGATCTGCGTAGGTCCGTTGAAGAAGATTCTGCACAATGCCCTGTAAGCGCCCCTCAGAACTGTCAGTTTGTAAGTGTGGGATGGATCAGCATGAGCGAACGGGATACGACTTTCCCGGACCGTCCGATCGAGGTGCGCTGGAAGAGCCACTCGCTCCCCTACGGGACCTTCTCGAAGGACCGGCGCGTCAGTCACACGGCCATGATCGAGAACAAGCGCCTCGGCCACGCGCTCACCGTCGTGAAGGCACAGCAAGATCGAAAGCGAACGAAGAAGGTGCTCCCCAACAGTGAGAAGGGTGGATACAAGAAGCGTCCGAGGCAGGTGTATGGCCCGGACTTCAAAATGAAACCAACGCCGGCCGCTGCGGGAAAATGATGGAAATCGCATAGAACCGCGATTCACATACTCCCACCGTACGACGACGAGTGGCGTTACACCGACATTTCTCACAAGCGGGACCCTGACACTTTTCATGAGCAGCAACAGTCTCAATCCACGCTCCCCGTGACGGAGCGACGTAGACTTCGCAACATCAAGATGGGGCAAAATCGAAGTTTCAATGCCAGACTCCCACCAGACTGATCCGCCAGTTTCGCCAGCATCCCCTTACCCAGATCGTGAGCCTCCGACACCTTCCGACGAAGATCGTCGCTATAACGTCGAGCCATCCTTCAGGCTTCAGCCACCACTCAAGCCCTGCAAAGAATCCAGCTATACACCATCAGCTAATCGGCTCCAGCAGATTCATCAGCAGCCGGTAGGCTCCCGGTACAGCTTCAGGCAACTGCCGGTAAATGGCAAAGGCGCAATATGTCCAGCGGCCCCTGCCGAGCGGCGTCGTAATCAGGCCGCCACGCTGGGGCTGTTGAGGGGCGACTCCTTCGGTAACCGAACCCGGATCGTGCGTTTCAAGCAGAGCGTCGTAGCGCGAGTCCCAGGTCCGCAGATAGCCGTGGCCGCGTTCTTCCACCCAGCCGTTGAAGTCCGCGGACGTGATGCTGTTCGGGCTGGTCAGCAGAGATGCTGTCGCATCGAGCATTTGCACGGGAGCGGTTTCGTCGACGACTTTTTCCGCGTCGCGGCCCAGAGCCAGGGGATACGGAGCATCCGCGCCGCTGAATTCCGCGGTCTGGTACTGAACGACGACGTTGCCGCCGTTGCGGACGTAGTCGAGCAGGGCCTGCGTGGGCGCGCCATGAAGGTCGGCGTGTGCCGCGTAGGTGCGCACACCGAGCACCACCGCATCGTAAACGGCGAGCTTTTCAGGCGTGAGGTCGGAAACGGTAATGATCGTGGGCGCGAGGCCGATGGAGGCGAGCGACTCGGGAACAGCATCACCCGTGCCGGGCAGGTAGGCGATGCGTTTGCGGGTAGGCAACTCAAAAGCGACGGGAACAACGTGGTCGGTAGCAATGGTGAAATAGTTGGTCCGCGGCAGGTCCGCGTAGCCGACGCTTTGCCAGCCTCCGGTATAGGTGCCCGCCTGGGCGGCGACAGAAGCCTGGAAGACCGTTGTGCCCGGGGCTCCTGCGGGAGCATGAAGCTGGAAGGGCAGCTTCCCCGCAGGATCCGTATCTCCGATGGCGGTCGTCGCCTTCCATCCCCCTGGGGCAACGAGCTTTTCTTCCCGGACCGGCTGGTTCACCGGTTGACGGGAAATAGCGACGTAAGCGGGCAGAGAAGGCTCGCCGGGGCGACCGAGCCGGAACACCTGCGCATGCAGCGGGGCGAAGGTGGCGAGCGCACTGGTAACCAGATGCACGTTGAGCGCGGGGACGAAGAGGACCGGTTGGGCACCGTCATGGACGACCCTGCCAACCGTGACGGGAACTCCCCTGTAGTCCAGTGTGGCCCAGGCGACCAGCGCATGCGGAGTTTCGGCTGCATTGCGCAGGCCGGGCACGAGCAAGCGATATACGGGCGCTTCGATACTGTCGCGATCGAAATAAGGACGCGTCACGGAAAGCGAGAGGTTGGCCTGGTTGGCTGTTTTACGATCAAGTGACGATACCGGGGCGGAACGCAGCGTCCGCGTAAAGGGGCGGTCGGCGGAAAGCACGGTGTCGAGGGGGCGCGCGCTTTCAGTCTCGTGGATGTCGCCGGCGGAGTTCTCGAGCCACTCGCGCGCGAGCGTGAAGGTCGACGCGGTGGCCACGCGGAGCGTTGTCGAAACGACCGGCTGGGAATCGACGGGCAGATCGACTCCGTGCGCAGTCGCGTCCAGTTGCAGGCCGAGCACGAGGCCGAGCGCCTCATTCACTTGCACAGATTTCACGCGGAGTTCATGCAAAAGATTCGCTTTTTCCGTGGCGTCGAAGCTTTCGGCGTCCGCTTCGGCGATGAGAGCCTGGAGCCTCGATGCAGCTTCGGCCAGTTGGCCGAGCGTGGCGGCAGGAGTGGTGGCGGCAGATGCGGTGGCGGCGGCGATCTGGTCTACAGCTTGCCGGAGATTGGCGACCAGAACGGGCGAAGCGGAAGGCACACTCTGCACGAGGCTGCCGAGCGAGGTGTCAGTGCCTGAAAAAAAGCCGTCGTTGGCGAGGGCAGGCCGTGAGGCAGAGCTTTGGGTGTCCTGCGGCGAAACGCGGGGAAGATGGCAAAAATTAGCCGGGGTGGAGGAATCTGGCAGGCAGGAGCCGTAGAGATGGTAGGCGATATCGTAGGCGCCGGGGCCGGGCTGGCGCGCATCGTCGCCAATCTGTGACTTCTGCAAGCCCAGACCGATGCGCGCAAACTGCACATAAGTAAGCTGCGCGGCAGGTCCGGGGTTCTCCTGAAGGTCCTCCGGGTTCGCGGCGCCGTAGGTCAGCAGCGGGTCGAGCGTGCCTTCATGGACGACGGTATCGATGGCGGGCGGCGTCTTCGACTCTTCGCCGGTGACGTAGTTGGTAAAGCTGGCCGGCACGTACTGGCCTGTGGCATAGTCGAACAGGCCGCGCGGCGTAATGGACTGTGTCGGCACGCGGGCGTACACCTTGAGCGGTTGCCAGGGCAGGATGCCTTCGCGCGTCAGCTCGGGGAACACGTCCGGGTCGCCGGCAGCTTTGAAGGCTTCCTGCGTGATCTGCCCGGACACCTGATGCTGGCCGTGACCGTCGGTGACGCCGCCAATGAAGACGCTGGCGATCACCAGGGGGCGATACAGCCGGATGGCGCGAACCGCGTCGTACAGGACGCGGTCGTGCGTCCACTTCTGGAACGACTCTTCCTTTGTTTTTGAGAAGCCGAAGTCCACCTCTGTGCCGAACATCTGGTCGACACCCAGGTAGCGGTCGGCGGCAAGCAGCTCCTGCGTGCGCAGCAGGCCCAGCGCGTCTTCAAAATCGCCGGTCATGGCGTTCTGGCCGCCTTCGCCGCGGTTGAGCGTCAGCATCGCCACGCGCGCGCCGAAGCCGCGGGAGTAGAGCGTGAGCATGCCGCCGTCTTCGTCGTCGGGGTGCGCGACGATGAGCATCAGTGAAGCGCGGGTGTTCAGCTTGCGCAGCATCTGCTGCAGACCCAGAGCGGCGTTGCCCTGACCGCCGCCGTCGATGGGCAGCTCGCGGCCATCGCACGGCTTTACCCGTTCGCCGCGGAGGTTGGCGGGGTCGGCGAAGGTCTGGGTGTGCGCAGGGACGGCCACAAGGGGAACGATCGCTGCGAACAGTGCGAGGAAAAACCCGGCGGCTGACTTCATGCGTACTAGATTCGCACAAAGGCAGTTGGGTGCGGCGTATTCGGAAACAACCGTCTGAGCGGCGTGTCTTCAAGCGAGACGAGTGCCTTGAAAACTTCTCGTCGAACGTCTTTCAGTCGTGATCCACTGTTTTCCAGATCACGTCTTCATCAAGAGAGGAGTAGCCGTACGAAAGCCAGTTACGCATCCCACGGATTGCCTGGAAAGGATTTGCGGAAAGCGTGGTGCGGCAGGGGGCAGCGCGTGAAGAACGTCTTTTGCCGCCGAGCCGAACACTTCTATGTTGTGCAACACGGCATCGTGAAGAATTTGCTCCGTCGTGAAGTCAACGTATGTCTTTCCCTCACTCGAGGGTTGGATCCGCTGCGTCGAACGCAACATGTACTGAAGGAAGTCGCTGGCGCGAAGCTCGATCCGCTTCATACCAAGGCAGCCTCATGAACGACTTCATCCCGAACTTCGCAGGGGGAAGCGGGGTGTAAGCAGGTCAATACGAAGTCCAACAGCATTCTCCAAAAAAAAGCTGCAGTTTGGCAAGGTCGAGAAGACTTGTCTCAGGAGCCGGATCAACAGCAGATCGATGTCGCTGCCATCACCGCCGCCACCGTGCAGGATCGACCCGGAGAAATCGTGGGTTCGTGAAGCCGGCTTCAAGAACAAGGCGACGGATCGTTTCCTGGTGCCGCTCAAATGCGACGGAGGGCTTCATCCCTCAGTTCTAGCGCGATACACTCGCGGCATGGAGACGGCTTCCCCGCAGCTCGAACGAACCCTGACGCTTCGCGGCGCGGTGACGCTGAACCTGCTGGACATGATTGGCGTGGGGCCCTTCATCACGCTGCCCTTGCTGCTGGCGGCGATGGGTGGGCCGCAGGCCATGCTCGGCTGGGTGCTGGGAGCCGGGCTGGCGCTTTGCGATGGGCTGGTGTGGGCGGAACTGGGCGCGGCCATGCCGGAAGCCGGAGGAACCTACCACTACCTGCGTCGCATATATTCCGGCGGCCTGGGCCGGCTGTTGAGCTTCCTGTTCCTGTTTCAGCTTTGCTTTTCCGCACCGCTTTCTGTCGCGAGCGGGTGCATCGGGCTGGGGCAGTACGCGACGTTTCTCTGGCCGAAGCTCGCCGGGCACACGGCGACGCACGAGTTCCGCCTGGGCGCCTACAGCCTCGGTGTGAGCGCCGGGCCGGTGACCCTCGTGGCGATCGCGGCGGTCGTCCTGGCTGTTGGATTGTTGTATCGCGATCTGCGCCGGCTGCGTTGGCTTTCGGCCGGCCTGCTGACGATTGTGCTCATCACGATCGCCTGGGCGGTGATCACCGCAACCCTGCGCGGCCACCTGGCGCAGGCCTTTACGTTCGCGCCCGGAGCGTGGCGGCCGGACCGCGCCTTTTTCACCGGCCTGGGAGCGGCAATGCTGATCGCCACCTATGACTACTGGGGCTACTACAACGTGACGTTTCTGGGCGGCGAAGCGCGCGACCCGGGCCGCACGATTCCGCGCGCGGTGCTGCTATCGATTGGGCTGGTGGCCGGTCTGTACCTGATGCTGAACGTCAGCATTCTGAGTGTGTTGCCCAGCGCGCAGATGCTGGGAGCGCAAGGTTTGACCGCCCGGCGCGCGCTGCTTTCCACCTTTATGCAGGTGGCCTGGACGCCCGTGCTGGGCGTGGCTGGAGGTCTTGCGGCGGGCAGGGTGGCGGCGGTTCTGGTGATGGCGACGGCATTTGCGAGCGTTTTCGCGCTGCTGCTGGGGTATTCGCGCATCCCGTTCGCGGCGGCCCGCGAAGGCGGCTTTTTCGCCGTGTTCGGCAAGCTGCACCCCACGCGGGGGTTCCCGTATGTGTCCCTGTTGGCGCTCGCTGCAGTGGCGTGCCTGGCCTGCTTTTTTTCGCTCGCGGATGTTGTCGCCGCGCTCGTGGTCATCCGGATTCTGCTGCAATTTCTGTTGCAGCACGTGGGCCTGTTGCTGCTGCGGCGCCGCGAGCCGGACATGCCGAGACCGTTTCGCGTGTGGCTGTATCCGCTGCCGCCGCTGCTTGCGCTGCTTGGTTTCAGCTACATTGTGGTGTTTCGGACGAATTTCGGCCGTGAGCTGATTCTGGCGGTTTGCGTTCTGGCGGTGGGGATCGGCGCCTACCTCCTTTGGGCTCGCCGCATCGCGCATCCGAGGGCCACCCTGTAGCGAGGAACAGCCGACCCCCTGACGTTGGGTTCTCTCCCGTAGGGCCAATCTGTGGGTGGCATCATCTCGTATCTATCTATAAGAGCGCTTTGTGCGTCCTACAAAGTGGCTTGTCGCACCGCAAGAAAGGCTCTCTCATGCTGATCCGCTCGTCGTCGAACATCCCTTCTTCCGAAATCACGCCGAAGTCGACGTATGACGCGTATCGGCGCGACCGGCGCAGCTTTCTGGCGGGCTTGGGTGCCATGGGCGCGGCGGCGATGCTGCCGGCAGTGGCGCATGCAGACACGCCAGGGCTCACCCGGCTGAAAACGGTGTCGAGCAATTACAAGCTGTCCGAGACCACGACGCCAGAGTCCAAGGCGCAGAGCTACAACAATTATTATGAGTTCGGCACAGACAAAGGCGACCCCTCGCGCAACGCCCACACCATGCATGTGCGGCCGTGGGCCGTGCAGGTGGAAGGTCTCGTCGCCAAGCCGCAGACCATCGGCATCGACACCCTGATCAATTACAGGCCGCTCGAAGACCGCACGTATCGCTTTCGTTGCGTCGAAGCATGGTCCATGGTGATCCCCTGGAACGGCTACCCGCTGTCCGAGTTCATCAAGGCGATGAACCCGCTGCCGAGCGCGAAATACATCCAGTTCATTTCGCTGGCGGACAAGGCGCAGATGCCGCTGCTTGGCGAAAGCGGTATCAACCCGCCGTATTCCGAGGGCCTGCGCATGGACGAGGCGATGAACCCGCTGACGCTGCTGACCTTCGGCAGCTATGGAGAAACCCTCGCCAACCAGCAGGGAGCGCCGATTCGCGTCATCGTACCGTGGAAGTATGGATTCAAGTCGCCCAAGGCGATCGTCAAGATCCGTTTTGTCAAAGACATGCCGCCGACGACATGGAACGACCTGGATGCGCAGGAATACGGGTTCTACTCCAATGTGAACCCGAACTACGACAACGCCCGCTGGTCGCAGGCGCATGAGCGCCGTTTGGATTCGGCCAGCAGCCTGTTCGCGAAAACCGTGCCGACCCTGATGTTCAACGGCTACCAGGATCAGGTGCAGGGCATGTATGCGGGCATGGATCTGCGGAAGAATTACTAAACGGATGCTCTCCGCTGTCCGGAGAACCGCTTCCCGCTGCGGAACAAACGAATTCTTGAGCAAGCAATCACAAAAACAGGCTCCGCGTAGCGGCGCTCGGATACATTGATCGTTATGCCCCCTCGTGCGATTCCGTACCTGAAAGCTGCGGTACATCTGTTCTGCATCAACCCGGTGTTCTACCTGGTCCACCTGTACCGGTCGGGGATGCTCGCCAACCAGGCGGATCCCGTCAACTTTCTGACCCACTACACGGGCGACTGGGCGCTCTGGATTCTGCTGGCCGACCTGGCGATCACCCCGGTGCGCCGCTTGTCTCCGAAGCTGGCATGGCTGATCCGGTTTCGCCGTATGGTGGGCGAGTACGCGTTTTTTTACGCGACCCTGCATTTGCTGATCTATATTTTCCTGTTCTCCGGGTATGACGTGCCGACGGCCTGGGCAGGCCTGCGCGCGGGTCATCTGATGGAGCCGCTGCATCAACTGCGACTGGTCTGGCCGACGATGCTCGACGACCTGAAAAAGCGCTGGTTTATCCAGATCGGCCTCCTGTCGTGGCTCATTCTGCTGGCGCTTGCCGTGACCAGCCCGCAGCGCGTGCTGCGCGCCATGGGCGGCAAAAACTGGCAGCGGCTGCATCGCCTGGTGTACGTTGCCGGCATCGCCGCGTGCCTGCATTACTGGCTTTTGGTCAAGGCCGGCGTGCGCGCTCCGCTCAAAGATACGGTCGTTCTCAGTGTCCTGCTGCTGGCGCGCATCGCCTGGTCGGCGTGGAAAAAATGGGGTCGCCCGACGCCGGCAGTCCGGGTGGCGCGAGCGGCTTAGAGGACGCTGACGGGCGCGCGTATCGCTCCTCTGCACAACTTTGCCTTCAGGTTCCGGTCTAAGATGTCGGTGAGGTGCCGCGATGAAGGCTCGTGCGTCTGTTCTCGGTTTGGTTCTGGGGTTGGCGTGGCTTCCGGGTCTGGCTCAGGCCGTAAGGCAGGTGCCGGTGAGCAGAGACGCCGCGGGAGAGTCGCTCGACGAGCCGATGCCCGTGGACGCCGCTAGCGTCCGCGCCGCGCAGACATTTGCCGCCAAAGCCCGGGTCGCTGCCGCGCCAGCAAAACCCACGGCTCTCGTTCCGTTGAGCGCTCGCGAGCGGGTGCAGCAGGTGCTGGACCGCTTCACGTTCGGTCCGCGGCCCGGCGAGGTGGACCGCGTTCTAGCCATGGGCGAAGACAAATGGCTTTCTCAGCAGCTCAATCCCGCAAGCATTGCGGACGGCGTTTCCGACCGTCGGTTGGCCGACTTCCCGACGCTGAACATGACTCCCGAGCAGGTGCTCGGCATACTGCCGAACCGCAATACGGTATACGCCGTGAGCGACGGCAAGACGCCATTTCCCGCCGACCCGATGGGGAACGCCGTTATGGAAGTGATGGTGGCGCGCTGGCGGCAGCAGCAGGACGTCAAAAAGGCGGACGGCACCGTGCAAACCCGCGTCGAGCCGACCGAAGCCGAAAAAGCCGCGCAGAAAAAGGTCAACCAGGCGGCGGCGTCGCGCCTTGCGGGCGAGCTGTTTGCGCTGCCAAAGGCGCAGCGCATGGCCGCGGTCATCGCTATGCCCGTGGACGATCGCATCGTCCTGGCCGATACCGGCAACCTGACCGGCGACCAGCGCAGCCAGCTAGTGAACGACTTCACGCCGCGTGAGCGCGAAGCGTTCGGCGCGATGTCCGGAGGGTTCGATGCCACGGGCGTGATTCTGAACGAGCTTGCGCAGGCGCGGCTGGTGCGCGACGTGCTGACCGAGCGGCAGTTGCAGGAAGTGATGACCGACTTCTGGTTCAACCACTTCAACGTCTTCGGCCCCAAGGACTCCGACACCTTTTACACCACCAGTTACGAGCGCGACGCGATCCGCAAGCACGCTCTCGGCAGCTTCAAGGACCTGCTGCTGGCCACGGCGGAGTCGCCCGCGATGATGGTCTACCTCGACAACTACCTGTCGATCGGTCCGGACTCGCTGGCCAACGGCGTTAACCCGGCAAACCCGAACGCCAAACGCGGCAACAAGGGCCTGAATGAGAATTATGGCCGTGAAGTGATGGAACTGCACACCGTTGGCGTGAACGGCGGCTATACGCAGGCGGATGTGACGGCGCTGGCGGCGATCCTGACCGGCTGGGGCGTGGACCGCGCCAACCAGGGTGGGCCGTTCGTGTTCGACCCGAAGCGTCACGAGCCCGGGCCGAAATACTGGCTCGGCTACGAGCTTGCCGACGACGGCAGCATTCTTGCGAAAGGCATGCGGCCCGCAGCCGGCGCGGCGACGTTCGGCCCGAGCAGCACGGTCGCGACGCCGGCCAGTATGGGGCAGGGCGTTGCGGCGCTTACGATTCTCGCGGCGAGCCCGCAGACTGCGCACTTCATCAGCTACCTGCTCGCGCAGCGCTTTGTGGCCGACGCGCCGCCGCCTGCGCTGGTCGACGCACTGACGCGGGTCTATCTCGCCTCAAATGGAGACATCCGGACTCTGCTTCGCGCGCTGATTGCCTCGCCCGAGTTCAATTCCAGGCAATATTTCCGCAATAAGGTGAAAACCCCGGTGGAGTTTGTCGCGTCGGCGTTCCGCAGTTCGGCGACCGACCCGCAAAACCCGGGCGCGCTGGTAGGGGTGGTACGCAAGATGGGCATGCCGCTCTACAACGC
>CALMON010000154.1:9491-10256 GCA_937871785.1 uncultured Granulicella sp. | reverse complement strand
TTTGGAGCGGGAGACCGGGGTCGAACCGGCGACATCTTCCTTGGCAAGGAAGCACTCTACCACTGAGCTACTCCCGCCCTGCCTCCATGAGTATACGAAGGACTCGCGGGTTGCGTCAATGGGCAGGTGGCGACCCAGGCTTCTATTGCGGCTCCGGTGTCAGATTCGCGAGAACGCGCCGGGTAGCCGTCACGGTCGAGCGCCGGCGAGCGATGTGCGGCGTCACCGTAATCAGCAGTTCGGAGGTGTCGTGCTCCACGCTGACCTCGGTTCCGGCAAGGCCGGGAATCTCATTCAGCAGCGGAATGCCCTGTAGCGCACGCGACTCCTGCGAGGACACTTCGCTGCCGAGCAGGGCCGTTTCTCCCTCCGCCACCGTCACTTCCGAGGTAAGCTGCCGGCTGTTCAGAATGGGAATGTTGTTGATCGTGCCGCCGCCAAGCGCTTCGATCTTCATGTCCAGCTTGACCACGACGTTGCCGGACTTTTGTACCTGCGGCGTAATCTTCAGGGTCAGCCCGAGGTCTTCATATTGAAATACCGGCACCTGCGCGCTCGCGAGAGAATTGAGCAGGCCTGTGGCGCTCTGGCCATTGACCGTGATCCCCTGCAAGGACGAAGCAAGCGAGCTGCTGATGCCGCTCGAGTACTGCGAAGTCGTGATCGGGTAGCGCGAGCCGACGCGGAAGGTACCGATCTGTTTCTCGCCGATGCGCATCTGGATGGCGTCGAGAGTGTGCACCTCGCTGCCGGTCAGTTGCGCGG
>CALMON010000154.1:3396-9481 GCA_937871785.1 uncultured Granulicella sp. | reverse complement strand
GCTGGAGCCCAGGAAGACCCCGGCCAGGGGAACGCCCGCAAGCGTGCCGAAGGTGCCAAGCAGCCCGGTCAGCGCGGTGGAAGTGGCTCCGGCCTGCAGCAGGGCAGCGGCCTCCACGAGGATGCTGGAGTTCGCTGGAATGATGCCGGACGAGATGAGCTGGGTGAGCAGCGTCTGGTTTTGGCTGACGATCGACTGCGCCGCCCCCGCCACGCTGATGACGCCGGCGGAGGTGGGCAGGTTGGCGCCGAGGTTGCGCAGGAAGTTCTTGTCCACCTCATACAGAGTCACGTCGAGCATCACATCGTCGCCGCCGTCGAGGATGTCGGCAAAGGTGGCGTTCACCAGCCGGAGGTTGTCGTCGTCGCCGCGCAGGATGAGCGCCTGCCCGTTCTGCGCGATCGTGACCTGCTTGATGTCGAAGACGTTTTTGGCGACGTTCGACAACTCCGTGATCTGGTCGGAGGGAAGCCCGGGAAGGTAAACGGTTTCTTCGATTTTCGCGGCCAGGCGATCGCGGTTTTCCGGGTTTTCGCGCGCCAGCAGGACCGATGTGGACGAAAGCGGCACGGGAAACATGTGCGTCATCATCAGTGCAATGCGGGTGGCGTCCGCAAAGGACACGTCGTCGAGGTCGAAACGCAACGGCGGCAAGGGCTGCCCGGGTTCGCCAAGGGCATCGAAGTCCACCCGGATGCCGAACGCGATGTATACCTGCCGGAGCACGGTCTGGGCGTCGCCGCGGATGTGAAAGCTCTCGGTGCCGGGCTTGGGCGTGAGCCGCACCGGGCCGCTCAGGCGAGCGAGTTCCTGCGCTCCGGCTGGGGCGGGTGGCGCGTCGAAGAGCGGCAAGGCGGGCTGGTCCAGATGCTCGGCGACGATGGTGTTGTCGGGGTCGAGCTCGTGCGCCTGCGCGAACAGCTTGTCCGCTTCCGCGGGGTTGCCGAGCAGCCGCTGTTTTGCCCCGGCCTGCACCAGTTGCGTGACGACATGCTCGCGCGCGACGGCGAGCGCGAGCGCGTACTCGTTTTTGGTCGGGTCGAGCTCCGCGGCCCGCGCAAACGACTGCTGCGCGGCGGCGGGGTTGTTGTCGCGAAGCTGCCGAGCTCCGGCCAGATAGGCATCCGAGGCTTCGCGGACGTGCTTCGACGAGGGCGGCCCCTGGGCGGGCGCGACAGCGGGTACAAGGCAAAGCGCCAGCGATGCGGCGGCGGTGTACAGGTGTCGGCGATGAGCGGGGAGCTTCATGCGGTGGCTACGGAGTTGGACGCACGACTACGGAGAGTATCGCTCGCCAGCCGTCGATAGCAAAACGCGGGAGCGTCTTACCGACCGTTGGCGACAATCTGCAATCCGGGTGCGGCCGGACGCACAGAGCGCGGTGGGCGGCGCAGACCCTTCTTAATCTGGGCGGTATCCATGTCGAGCTCCGCCAGCGTGCGGCTCAGGGTGTTGCGGTGCATGCCGAGCTCTTCGGCGGCTTTGCACTGGTTGCCGCGGTGCCGCGCAAGAACCTCCAGGATGAAGCGCTTCTTGAACTCGCGCACGGCTTCCGCGTAGGGGACCCCGGCGGTATGCATCTGGAAGACGAGATTTTCGAGTTCGCGTTTCACGCTCTGTACCTTCTTACCGCTGTGATGTCTTGAGATACCAGTGTGAGGCTAAGGGGCCGATTTGATCCAATCCGGTGCGGTGTGCTTTATGCGGACGACTCCGTCGTGCAGCCGCTGCGTGAAGTCCTGCGGAAGCACGAAGGATACAGCACGCGCGGCCTGAAGGAAATAGGGCGCTGTCACTGAGGTCCGAACCCAGTCTGACCCGGTGACGCGGCCAAAGGCGGTCGTGGCTGCTAAAAACGCGGTAAACGCGCCCAGCAGCGCCGACCCGAAGAGCGCTCCGCGAATCAGCCCGAACAGCGCCCCGGCGAGGCGGTCGAGAAAGCCGAGCCCGATGGCGGAGGCCGTGCGGCGCAGCAGCTTGCCGGCGATCGAGAAAGCGATCATGGTGACGATCAGAATGGCAAGAAACGCGATGCACTGACGGATGGGCTGCGTTGCGAGATGCAGGTAGGTCGCTGCGCTCTCGTAAAACCAGCCGGCAAGCGCAACGCCGACCACGAGGCCCGCCAAAGCGAAGGCGGAGCGGAAGAAGCCCTGCAGAAACGCCTTTACTGTGGAATAGGCGAGCAGCAGCAGGAGCAGCCAGTCCAAAGGGTTGAAGGGCGTGGGTGGCAGGTTCATGACTGCGCCATCGTCGGCGGCAGCAGGCCGAAATGCTGCAGAATGGCTTGCTCGATGCGAGGCAGCTCGCTGTTCCACAGCGTCCAGTCGTGCCCTCCGTGGCCGAGGTGGAAACGGTACGGCAGCCCTTGCGCGCGCAGCAACCGGGCGAAGCGCTCGTTGGTGGCGAGCAGGCCGTCGGCGTCTCCGCAGGCCAGGTACAGGTAGGGCTTGGCGGCCGTCTGCGCCTGCACAAGTTGAAAGGGATCGTCCGCAGCCCGGGTTGCGGAGCCCTTTGGCCCGAACGTGCTGCGCAGCGCCGTGGACATGCCGAACTGATGCCAGCGGAAGGGCCGCTCGGCAAGATCAAGCGCGCCGCTGAGGCTCGCGATATAGCCGAACGTCTCAGGGTGATGCAGGCCCAGGACGACCGCCCCGAAGCCTCCGCGTGAAATGCCGAGCAGGGCATTGTGGTCGCGGTCGGTCGCCGCCTGCGGATAGTGCTGCTGGAAGTTCGGTAGTACCTCGGTCAGCAGATAGTCTTCATAGTGCTGTTTCACCTTCGAAGCGGAGTTCACCCAAAACGCGTCGTCGCCGTTTGGCAGCACCAGGATCATCCCCTGTGCGGCCATGGACGCGATGTCGGAGTTGTTGGTCCAGTCCGTGTTGCGGACGCCCGCGCCGTGTAGCAGCCACAGCACAGGCAGCTTCGCGCTGGCCGCGCCGGCAGCGGGAGTGATGACGCGGTACGTCACGTCGCGGTGCAGGATGTTGCTGTGAAAGCGGACGTCATGCAGGTGGACATCCGGCGTGAGCCGCGGGCGATCCGCGACGGTCGGCGTATGGTTGCAGCCAAGGGTCGCTAGCGTGAGCGCGAGGAGCAGCAGAAAGCGTCGCATGAACGTGAGTCTAACCATTTACCGGTTACCGGGTGTTCCAAGAGGCGTACTGTGGCGTTTTCATGGGAGAAACGCCCATGGAGGTTGCGGCCCGCCTTGCACCCCACAGGTAAATCGGTCTAAGCGACCGCGCGCTCGCGGTTGCGGCCGCCCAGCGACACGCTCACGATCTTCGACACGCCGGGCTCCTGCATGGTGACGCCGTACATCACGTCGGCCTGCTCCATGGTGCGCTTGGAGTGCGTGATGACGACGAACTGCGTGGTCTGCGCCATGTCGGCGATCAGCTTGGCGAAGCGGCCCACGTTGGTGTCGTCGAGCGGAGCGTCCACCTCGTCGAGGATGCAAAACGGCGCGGGCTGGAACTGAAAGATACCGACCAGCAGCGACAGCGCCGTAAGCGCCTTTTCGCCGCCGGAAAGCAGAAGCACGTTCTGGAGCTTCTTGCCCGGGGGCGACGCGACGATCTCAATGCCGGAGTCGTCGGTATTGGTTTTGCCATTCGCGAGCTCAGGATCGGTGAGGCGCATGAAGGCCTGGCCGCCACCGAAGAGCTTGGTGAAGGTGAGCGAAAAATTGTCGTTGATGACCTTGAAGGCTTCATCGAATTTGACGCGCGACACATCGTCGATTTCCTTGATCGCGCCCTGCGTATTTTCTATCGATTCGACGAGGTCCTTGCGTTGTGTTTCCAGAAAGCCGTGGCGCGTGGCGGTTTCGGTGTACTCTTCAAGCGCCATCATGTTGACCGGACCCATGGCTTCAAGCCGGCCCTTCAGCGTGCGGGACTCGTCTTCAGCCGCGAGCAGGGCAACGGCCTCAATGCGGGCGATGGCCTGGTCTTTGCGAAGCGAATCCGGTTCAACGCCGAGGTCGTTGCGCGTGGTTTCTTCGAGGTGCCCGATGTCGGAAGAAAGCTTGGCGGACCGCGTCGTGAGGCCGGCGCGCTGCTCCCGGAGCGCTTCGGTTTCGACGCGCAGGGCGCGCAGCGTCGCATCGAGCTCGGCCATCGCGGAGCGCAGGGCGGAAGCCTCCGCGCCGAGGGTTTCCCCTTCGGCGATGGCCTGCGCGCGCATTTCCGTCAGGCCGGTGTGGTGGGTGGCGAGCTCGGCGGTTTCGGCTTCGCGGCGCTGCTTTTCCGTGGAAGCGGACGCAAGCTGCGCGTCCAATTGCGCGATGCGCTGCATTTGCGCCTGGAAGAGCCGGTTGGTCTGCTCGAAATTGGCGTTCGCGTTGCGACGGCGTTCTTCAAGTCCAGCCAGCGATGCGGCAGCCGCGGCGGCCGCTGCCTGCAGCTCCTCGCGGCTGGCGCGCAGGGCGGCGACCTTCTCGGTCAACTCAGCGATCTGCTGGTCTGTTTTCGCGCGTTCAGACTCGAACGCGAGACTCTCGTCGCGCTTGCGGGCGATCAGGTCCTGCTTCTGCTGGCGGCCATCCTTGTTCCGCTCGGCGGCCAGCAGGCCCCCTTGCAGACGCGATTGGATGCGCGCGACTTCCGCTTCCATCTGCCGCAGCGCGGCGCCGGAGTTGGCGGACTCACGCTCGGCATCGCGGCGTTCGTGATTCTTCGCGTCCAGCGTGCCGGTGGCATCGGCGATATCGCGGGTCAGCGCTACAGTGGCGAGCTCGGACTGCGAAAGCTTTGCGGACGCCGCGTCCAGCTTCGCCTGCACCTCGGCGAGCTCGTGCTTCAACGCGAGCGGCCCCTGCATCTGGTTTTTCGTGCGTCCGCCTGAAAGGCTGACGCCGTGAAAAATTTCGCCCGTGGGAGCCACGAAGAACGCGTGCGGGTGCTTTGCGGAGAGCGCTTCCCCGGTAGCCACATCCGGAACGGCATAGCCGTCGCGGAACTTCGGGAATAGTTGTTCGAGTGCCGGGCCGAAGCCGTCGCGCACCCGGACGACGGTTCTGAGCGGCACCGTTCCTTCGGGAAGGTCGGCGAGTGTTTCCACCGGGTAGCCTGCATCTGCCGTCGCGGAAGGGCCGGCGTTCGCCGCGTGGATGAGGAAGGTAGCCCGCCCCACAGCTTCCGACTGCAGCAGGCGCACGCCCGCGTCGGCGGAGGCGCGGTCGCCCACCACGATGTAGTTCAGTTCTTCGCGAAAATACTCTTCCACCAGACTTGTGTAGGGTCCGTCGGCGTCGACCAGTTCGGCGAGCGTCCGGCCCGCGCCATTCTGTTCGGCGCGGCCTCGGAAGAACTTCTTGACGGCATCGGGGGAGTAGCTATGCTCGCGAATCAGCCCTTCGAGCGAGTTGCGTCGACCGTTGAGCGTGGCGAGCTCGCCGCGCAGGGCGTCCCCGGCGCGACGCGACTGCGTTTCTTCGAGCCGCTTGGTTTCAAGCGTATGGCGTAGCTCGACGATCTCGGTTTCGAGCCGCTTGAGCCGTGCCGTCACGTCCTCGAACGTGATCTTAATCTGCCCGCGCTGCTGCCCGAGCGTGTCGAGCTCGTGGCGGGCGCGGTTGCTTTCTTCGGCTAGCCGCTCGTTTTCGCGGTCCAGCCCGGCCAGCGAGGCTTCCGCCTGCGCCTGCTCGTTGTTGGCCTGGTTGGCCCGCTGCATCCACTGCATCGCCGCGCGACGCTGGTTTTCGGTCAGCGCTTCGGTCGCGAGCACGGTCCGCGTAGCCTCCTGCGCTTGTGCCTGCTGCGCCTGCGCGGCGGCGCGGGAGCCTGCCGCTTCGTTCGTAGCGGACTCGAGAAAGCTCTTGTGCTGTTCCAACTCGCCGGCCAACGTTGCGTGCTGGTGGCGTGCGCCCCCGAGCTCGTCCGCGCCTGCGGTAAGGCGGGTGGCGAGGTCGGCGATGCGGTCGTTATTCGAATGCGTGCGCGCGGCGATGCGTTCAAGCTCGACGGCCGACTGGTTGGCACGCGAGCCGGCGTCGCGGATCTGCTTGTCAAGCTCGTAGCCGTGCGCGACGCCCGCGGAGTGCTCCGCGTCCATGCCCTCGAGGCTCGCACCTTGG
>CALMON010000154.1:0-3386 GCA_937871785.1 uncultured Granulicella sp. | reverse complement strand
CTCGGCGGGATAGAGCGTATGGATGACCCAGGTCAGGCCGGCGAGGCGGTTGATTTCGGCGAGCGCGGCGGCCTGCTCGGCGTCCATCTGCGTCAGCCGGCTGGCCAGCACGACACGCAGCTTGCCGCGCAGCTCGTCGCGAATGGCGCCGTAGCGTTCGGCCTTGGCGGCCTGCCGCTTCAGCGTGCCCATCTGCTTGGTGACTTCTTCGAAAATATCGTTTACGCGCGACAGGTTTTGCTTTGCGGCTTCAAGCCGAAGCTCGGCGAGCCGCTTTTTACTCTTGAAGCGGGTGATGCCGGCGGCTTCTTCAATGATCGAGCGGCGGTCCAGCGGCTTCGACGAAAGGAGCTGCCCGATGCGCTCCTGACCGATGATGGCGTAGCTGTCGCCGCCGAGACCGGTGCCCATGAAGATGTCTTTGATGTCCGCCAGGCGGCAGATTTTGCCGTTCAGCAGGTACTCGGAGTCGCCCGATCGGAACAAGCGGCGCGTCACCGTGATTTCTCCGGCGCGCACGGGAGCGCGGCCAAACTTGCGGCGACGGATTTTGAGCACGACGTTGGTGGCCGGCGAAAGGCTGGCGGCATCGGCTTCCGGTTCGGAGGTCGCACCCGGTTCAACGGCCGTGCCCGGTTCCCCGGCATTGCCGGGCTCCTTGCTTTCACTCGACGCCTTCACCTCGGCTTCGTAAGTCGTCCCGGGCTGCGCTTCGGCAACGGCTTCCTCGGTTTCTTCGGCGGCCTCGCGGCGGGCGGCAGCTTCGTCCCAATCGCTTCCGTCGATGGGGCGGACGTTCTTGCCGTCGACCACCAGCTCCGGTCCGTCCGGCGCGCCGCCGTCGTACACATCGGGGTCGATCAGGGTCAGGGACACCTCGGCCATACCGGTCGCTTTACGCTCGCGCGTGCCGGCAAAGATGACGTCTTCCATCTTGATGCCGCGCAGCGATTTGGCCGACTGCTCACCGAGAACCCAGGTGATGGCGTCGGAGATATTCGATTTGCCGCACCCGTTCGGGCCGACGATCGCCGCGATGCCGCTGCCGGCCAGGGGAACTTCGGTGCGGTCGCAGAACGATTTGAAACCGAGAATTTGAACTTTGCGGAGCTTGAGCAAGTGCCGTCCTTGAGGAGCAGAAGTGCCGGGGGCGCGTGCGCTGACCCTGTTGGTGAGACTACGGCGGGCGTCGCGGCGAAATCAAGACGGAAGTGAGCGGCGTGAGCCGCAAAGCCCCGAGATGTTGTGGATAAGGCGTCCGGGGCGACCACATGTGGCGTATCCATGTGCCCACGCGGCCCATTCGCCGTCAAAGCACAACGCCGGTTGCGGGAAACGTCACGATGTGTGCTGCGCTGCGTCTAACGGCTACCTGCGACCGGCGCAGGCCGGGGAGCCGGATCGGAAGCGGAAAGCGATTCACTTGCCACAGAGCAACAGCGTTTCTATAATCCGCATCATCCCACCTAGCACGTTCACTGACTAGGCTTGAAGGTGTCTGGGCATTCAAGCGACGGGCGTTTAGACGTCAGATTCTGATAAACCTGTTCCAGCAACCGAGGAGTGACTCATGAAGAAGGTCGTACTTGCATCCCTGATCGCGGTTTCCAGTCTGGCTCCGCTGGCCCAGTATGCTTTGGCGGAACAGCCCGCTGCCCGCGACGGAGCCCCGGCGCAAGCCGCCGCCGGCCAGGTGCAGTTATCGCAGGAAGAATATAACGCGTACAACAACGCCAAAACGCAGACCACACCGGCGGCGCAGGCGACAGCGTTTGAGGCTTACCTGAAGGCGTACCCGAACTCGACCATCAAGGCCGATGTTCTACAGCAACTGCTGTTCGCGTACAGCCAGAGCAACGACTCCACAAATGCGCTCGGCGCGGCGGACCGCCTGCTGGCAGTCGACCCCACCAATTTTCGCGCGTATGTATTTGAGGTGCAGCTTCGCCGCCAGGCTGCGGAAGCGCTGACCGATGCCGCCGCGCGTCAGTCAGGGCTCGATGCCGCTGCCGATTATGCGCAAAAGGGCCTGGCCGCACCCAAGTCGAAGGATATGTCCGACGCTGACTTTACGACGTTGAAGGCTGCGGGGTATCCCATCTTCTACAGCGCCATCGGCACAGACGCGCTGGGTAAGAAGGATAACGCAGCCGCCATTTCCGCCTTCAAGAGCGAACTGGGCGCGGTGCCGGTTGCCCAAACGACCTCGCCCGGTCTGCAGTTGCAGGATACGTTTTACCTCGCGCAGGCGTATTACACGTCCACTCCTCCCGACTACGTCAACTGCGCCTACTACGGCTCTCGCGCGATGGATTATGCCCCTGAACCGTACAAGACGCAGTTCAAGCAGGTGGCGTCGTACTGCTACCGTAAATACCACGGCAAGGCCGACGGCTTCGACGATGTGGCGAACGTAGCCAAAGACAACCTGACGCCGCCCTCCGGCTTTACGATCGCCCCGGCTCCGTCCGCGGCAGATATCGTGTCAAATCTGATCGCGACTACGCCGGATCTTGCTGCCCTGGCGATCTCCGACAAGGAATACGTGCTGCAGAATGGCAAGCCTGCGGATGCCGACAAGGTCTTCGACACGGTGAAAGGGAAGTCGGTTGAGATTCCCGGTGCTCTGGTGATTGAAGCCACTGCCGAACAGTTGAAGGTGGCGGTTTCGGATGACGCCGTGCAAGGTAAGGTAGCGGATTTTGCCTTCAACATGAAGGAACCGTTGAAGGTCATCCCCGCTGTGGGCGCCAAGGTGACTCTCTCGGGAACCTATGCTTCCTACTCGCAGTCTCCGCTGTTGATCGTGATGAACGATGCTGCAGAGGTGAAGAAGACGGCTACCAAGCCGGCGGCGACGACGCACCGTCCTGCTACTCACCGCTAGAAGAAAGCAGCAACAAGAACCGGCCTCTCGCGAGAGAGGCCGGTTCCGTTTGGCAGGAAATCATCTGCAGTCTATGGGTTACAGCTGTTTAGCTATTGCTGTAGAGGGTTGAGTGGAAGTCTGAACCATGCTGCTGCGTCCTGTGGTCGGTTGGCAGGAGGTCGGCTATGGCTTGATCGAGTGCTTCGGCTGTTCCTGCTTTGGCGGCGCGCAGCTGCTGGTTGAGTTTGGCCATGCCAAACTGATCCGCCAGTTCCGCCAGCGTCCCCTTACCCAGATCGTGAGCCTCCAACAGCTTCCGACGAAGATCGTCGCTGTAAGGTCGAGCCATCCTTCAAGCTTCAGTCACCACTCAAGCCCTGCAAAGAATCAACTATATACCATCAGCTAATCAGCTCTAGCCCAATCCACGCTCCCCCGGGGGGGGGGCGGGCCCCCCCCGGCCCGGCGGCAAAGGTAGTCGGGGGCGTTTGCAAGCCCCCGCCCGGGGGTTGGGGCC
>CALMON010000153.1 GCA_937871785.1 uncultured Granulicella sp. | reverse complement strand
CTCAGGGCTAAAGCCCAGACCGATCCAGAAGCAAAGACAACGGCAACTGCACGCCCTCCTGGAACGGCTCTAAAGTTTGCCCGGCGACCTCCGACCACGCGCCAGCCACAAAGCCCCTTCGAGCGGCTGCACGGCGTCGGTGTCCACCAGCACTCCCGGCCATCGAACTTCGAGCGCCGCAGCCATGGCTTGCCACACAGGCGCGATGCGGCCCAGCACGCTGCCCGTGAAGGCCACCCGCAGCGCATCCCCCGCCACGCTACCGGCGGCGCGCATTCTGCCCGCCACCACGCCGACCGACTCCGCCAGCTCCTCGCCTGCGCGCCGTAGCACGTGCTGCGCCAGACTGTCGCCACTCTCCGCGCAGCGCGCCACGACAACCGCCAGATCCCCGAACGCCGGCCGAACTCGCCCATGCGCAAAGGCCACCAGCTCGGCGCGATCCTTCAACCCCCAGAACCGCTCCGCCTCCTTGACGACCGTCGTCGCAAACCCACGCTCTTCCGCCCGCAAACCGGCGCGAAGGGCTTCCAGTCCAATCCAGTAGCCCGAGCCTTCATCGCCCAGCATCGGCCCGAAGCCTCCTGCGCTGAAGCGCTGCCCGTCGGCGCAGCGGCCCATCACGTTCATGCCCGTCCCGGCGATCACCAGGATGCCCGCACCGCCGCGGAAAGCCGCTTCAAACGCCGTTTCTTCGTCGCCGACGAGCACAATGTCCGCCGCCGGCGAGGCTTCCTGCAGCGTGCGGAAAGCCCACTCGCGAACCTGCGCGCCGGAGCTTCCCGCCAGCCCGAAACACACCTTCGCGACCGCCTCCACTGGCGCCTCGGCCGCAGCGGCCGCAGCGCGGACGAGCGCCAGCAGCCGGGCCGTCGCGGTCCCCTCGTCTATGCTCATCAATTTGACGGTGCCGGCGGTCGCTCGCCCCAGCACGCGCGTTTCGTCGGCCACCCAGCACTCTGTCTTGGTCCCGCCGCCGTCGAGCGCCACGAAATACGCCATCGTTCCCCTATCTTCCACACGCGCCTGCTTGCGAACTGCAGCGCAGAACCGCCGCAAGCCCGTTATCATAACCTCCACCAGCCCCCGCCGTCAGGAGACGCCCCGTTTGCCAACCCCGCCCGAAGCCTTCGCGTTCTTTGCCGCACCCGCAACACGCCTCAGCCGCTTCGACCTTGGCATCGTGGTCATTTACCTGATCGCGATCACGCTCTTCGGCCTGCGCTTCCGCGAAAACAAAAAAGGCGCGCCGGCGGACAAGTCGCTCAAAAGCTACTTCCTCGCGAACAACACGATCCCGTGGTGGGCTATCGCTCTCAGCATCGTTTCGGCTGAAACCTCGACACTGACGATCATTTCCATTCCCGGCGTCGCGTTCGCCGGCAACTTCGGCTTCCTGCAACTGGTGATCGGTTACATGCTCGGCCGCATCGTGGTGGCGGCGCTGTTTCTGCCGCGCTACTTTGCGGGAGAGATGCTTACCGCGTACCAGCTCATCGATCAGCGCTTCGGCTCGTTCCTGCACAAGGTCACGGCAGGCCTGTTCCTGCTGACGCGCGCCGCGGCGGAAGGCGTTCGCGTGTTCGCGGTCAGCATCGTCGTGGGCATCGCGATCGGCACGCGCGACACGCTTTCAATCGCGATCATCTCCGCGCTCACGCTGCTGTACACCTTTGAAGGCGGCATGACGGCCGTCATCTGGACCGATGTCGTGCAGATGTGTATCTACGTCGCGGGAACGGTCGTCGCCATCGCGACCCTTGGCTCGCACGTCCCTGGAGGCTGGCATACGATCCACAGCGTCGCGGGCGCCGCCGGCAAGTTCCACATGCTGAACTTCGCCCGGAACCTGACCGGCATCTATACATTCTGGGCGGGAGTGCTCGGCGGCACGTTCCTCACGATGGCTTCGCACGGCACCGACCAGCTCATGGTGCAGCGTATGCTGGCCGCTCGCAACCTGCGCGAATCGCGACTGGCCCTGCTCAGCTCGGGTGTCGTCATCTTCATCCAGTTCACGCTCTTCCTGTTGATCGGCGTGGGACTCTGGGTGTTCTACGGCGGCTTTGGCGCTGGAAAAACACTCGTAGCTCAGGCCGCCACAGGAACCTTTTCGTGGGTTCCGCATGCGCTTCCCGGCGCGATCACGCCCGATCGGATTTTTCCGACCTTCATTGTCCGCGAAATGCCCATTGGCGTCGCAGGCCTGCTCGTCGCCGCCATCCTCGCCGCCGCGATGTCGAATCTTTCCGCCGCGCTCAATTCGCTTTCCTCGACCACAGTCGTCGACTTCTACATGCACCTGCGCCCCGGGGCGGACAACCGTGAACGCGGCATCGTTTCGAAGTCTTCGACGGTCCTTTGGGCGCTGGTGCTGTTTGCGATAGCCGCCGCAACGGTGCGGGTTGGCGGCAATGGCCACGTCGTCGAAATTGCCTTGAGCATCGCGTCGGTAGCCTACGGCTGCCTGCTCGGCGTGTTCCTCCTCGGCACGCTGACGCGCTACGCCACGGAAACGGGCGCGGCGATCGGCATGGTCTGCGGCTTCGTCGTGAACGTGGCTATCTGGCAGTTTCCCGGCGCGGTCCTCTGGCGTTTTTCGGGAAGGCACACGGCTTCAGGGACCGTGCCTGGGCCATTGCCCGGTATCACGATTCCACATATCGCTTACCCCTGGTACACCTTTATCGGAGCTTTTGTGACCTTCGCTGTCGGCACGCTCTTCAGCCTCATCTTCCGCAAACAATCGAAACATCGCATGAGCACGGTTGCGGCTACGGCCACGCTCCTGCTTTTACTGTTCTGTTGGTCATCCCGTAGCGAAGCGCAGGGGTCTGTTGTTCGCGCTGCGACCCCGGTTGCTCCGCCGATAGCGCAGTCTCCTCGCGAAAGGAACGGCTCGCCACAGAAGCCGGAAATGCCCGCCCCCAACTTCTCGCAAGTCGACCAGCTCATCAACGACGCCATCGCTGCGCACAAGCTTCCCGGCGCGGTCGTGCTGATCGGCCACAACGGCAAGGTCGCCTACGAGCACGCCTACGGCAACCGCAAGCTCGCCGGAGAACCCGGCGTACTTTCGGGGCCGGATGGCAAGCCCGACACCCGCCCGGAGCCAATGACCGAGGACACGATCTTCGACATGGCCTCGCTCACCAAGTGCCTGGCGACGGCCACCGCGGTGATGCAGCTCTACGAAGCCGGCAAGATCGCCAGCTTCGACGACCCCGTCGAAAAGTACTTGCCCGACTTCAACGCCCCCACTGGTGGAAAGCGGGACACTGAACGCGCCAAAGTCACGCTGCGCATGTTGCTCACCCACACCTCCGGCGAAGCTCCCGACGTCAAGCTCTCGGACACCTGGGGCCTCGCCGCACCGGACAAAGCCGAAGGCATCCACCGTGCCTTCACCACGCCGCTCAAGGCCGCGCCGGGCAGCGTCTTTACCTACTCCGATATCAACTTCATCCTGCTCGGCGCGCTGGTCGAAACACTTTCGGGGCAGCGCGAAGACGATTATGTCGACCAGCACATCGACAAGCCGCTGCAACTGACGTTCACGCGATACCTCGCCTTCGACAGGGTTTGTGGAGCCACCGACAAGCTGGGCGCTGCCCTCATCGCGAACGGCGCAGGCTTGCCCACCGCCTGTCCTTCAGGGTCGTGGCCTGGAACCTTGATGTCCGCCATCGCCCCCACGGCCCACGACAACGAAGGCACCGCCGCCACCAACCCCGACTTCGACCACCTGCTGCGCGGCACCGTGCACGACCCCACCACCCGCCGTATGGGCGGAGTCGCCGGCCACGCCGGCCTCTTTTCCACCGCGCACGACGTTTCGCTCTTCGCGCAGGCCCTGCTCGACAAGCTCACGAAGAACACCGGCCCGATTCCGCTCAAGCAATCTACCCTGCAGCTCATGACGCAACCCGAGCAGCCACAGCTTCCGGGTGCTCCCTCTGTCGCTCCTCATGCGACGGAGGCGACAGTCGCCGCCGAACTTCGCGCGGCGAACACCGCCGCGATCGCGGCTGGCCGCAGCGCCACAAACCCGCTGCTCGCGGCCACCTATCCGGCCGTGAAGAATCAGAACCTCCGCGGCTTCGGCTGGGACATCGACACCGGCTTCTCCAAGCCTCGCGGAGCCATCTTCCCCATCTTTGGTTCCCTGGGCTTCGCGAGCTTCGGCCACACCGGCTTCACCGGCACCTCGCTCTGGATCGACCCAAACTCCCATACCTACGTGATCCTGCTCGCGAACGCGATCCACCCCCGCGGCGGCGCACCCATCTCCAATCTCCGTGGCGAAGTCGCCACCGCTGCCGCGCTGGCGTTACAGGTCGATCGAAACGGTCAGTTCGACCGCCTGCACAGCTATTCCGGGCCCACAACTCCGGGTGCCCCATCCACACCGACAGCTCCATCGTCGATGGGTGGGGGCATCGGCGCAGCCGATCCTTCCACGGCCGTCCGGACCGGCATCGACGTCCTCGAAGCCGACCACTTCGCCCCGCTCACAATGCTCGCCTCGGCCCACAACAAACACCTCCGCCTCGGCCTCCTCACCAACCAGACCGGCCTCGACAGCCAGGCCCACCGCACCCTCGACGTATTCCGCGCCGCCGCCGCGTACAACCTACAACTGACAACTGTCTTTTCCCCCGAACACGGCATCTTCGGCCAGCAGGACACCGAGCACATCAGCGCCGAAACCGACCCCGCCACCGGCCTCCACGTGACCAGCCTGTACGGCGCGAAAGACGCCGACCGCCGGCCGACGCATGAGCAGTTGAAAGACCTCGACGCCGTCGTCATCGACCTCCAGGACGCAGGCGTGCATTTCTGGACATACGAGTCGGTCCTGGGCTACTTCCTTGAAGC
>CALMON010000152.1 GCA_937871785.1 uncultured Granulicella sp. | reverse complement strand
TGTTACGAAACCAGAAGTTTTCACTAGCGGGTACATCCGCCCCAGCCGATTCACCTGCCTCCTCGCACCTTGCTCATCGGTAGACTGGAACTTCGCTTTGAAAGGAATATATGAGCCCGTTCGCTGTTGTTGAATCACGATGGTGGGATAAGGGTAACCACAGCGTCAAAGTTCTTTTTGAAGCTGTGGCATCACTGCACTACGACAATCCAAGCGCCTTCTATTACGATATGTTTGCGAACAAATCATCTTTGTCTACGGTCTTCGACATGCGAGCTGCCGACAAGATAACGGAAGTCGTTTACCTTGCTACACATGGAAACGAAGAAGCCATTGGTCCCAATTCTTCTAATTCCATTAGTCGCACTGAGTTGCGAAACGCAATCCATACAGCCAACGCCAATGGTCAGATAAGAGGTTTGTTTCTGGGGACCTGCATGACCGGAAACGCGGCTATGGCAAAGTTCTTGCTCTCCCCCGCCAACAGCCATTTGGAATGGGTAGCAGGATACAGCAAATCCGTCCCTTGGCTCGATGGCAGCGCTATTGACATGATCTTCTTTTCGAAACTTGCAGAGCTGTACATCAAGAACAAGAGCAAAAAAAAGGGTAAGCTCTCACCGCGAAATATGGCTCACACAGCTGCTACAGAACTTTGCAGGCTCGTGCAGGGAGCCCACACAACATACGGATTTAACATCTTCTTCCATGAAAACCACAAGCTAACCAGCATGTTTAATGATTGATTGGTCGATTCAGGAATCTTTGCTCGACCGCACTTGAGCTGCGACCCCGAAGGGTACTTCAGTATCTGCTCAATGGCAAGGAAGGTCGTAGAGGTAAGGACATCTTTAACGCGTTACAGAACTGAGGTTAGGGCTTGGGCCCACGCCGTCCGGAGTTCGCCGGCGTCTTGGTCTTTCCGCTGGTCGGTGAAAGCAAAGTCAGCGTATGGGTGCGTGCTGTAAAGTATGTTGGTGCGGTTCCGACCGAACACTGCCGCAGCCACACCTTGAGTATGCTTCGCTGCCGAGCCGGCCAATACCTCGACCGTGGCACGGGCGTTTGGCCCCAGGATCACAACCAGCTTCGGCCTGATTGTCTCAACCTGAAATACAAAGAACTCGCGGCAGAACTCCACGAAGGCAGGCATTGCGTGCCAGTCGCGCTTGCTCAGGGCTGTGCCCGTGGTGCGTAGGCCCATGATCGCGTTTGTACAAAAGCATAGCTCAGGGGGGAGTCCTGCCCTGGTCACGCGTGACTTTAGGTGCCTCCACGTTGGAGGGTTCTCATATCATTTAGCCTGTAGCCGGCGATAGCTCTCTAGCGTGCCGAAGTCATTGCCTACAAACATCAGACCACCAAACGGTAGCAAGCCTGAAGAGGCTAGGGCCAGATCACTATCCGCTCTCCAGAGGCCATCCCCACCTGGAAAGAACCCTTGTCCGGTCAGGTGGAATGGAAAGGCACACATGCCGACGGGATACGTGTCACCAGCGAAACGACCTTCCAGTTCCATGCTTTCCAGACGGTGCCACAATTCAGCTACGCTTAAATGCCCTGTGGTCTCCATGGTGCTCCGACCGTAACAGCCCTACCAGTTACATACCAATCCCAAAACCATACGAACGCTCCGGCTGAATCTCCACCTTCGGCTCTATGGTTGGCTCCACCTTCAGCTCCGGCACGTGGGCGCTCTTGTGCGAAACATCATGCCCCAGCGCTGCTCCCAAGCCTTCCCGGCTGTTTGTAAAGAGCTGCGCATCGTGCGCCCCGCGTGAGACGGCGACGTAGGCCATACGATTGTTGAGCAGGTCCTTGGCTCCGAGCTCCGTATCGACGTTGATCAGCACTCGGTCGGCGGTCTGGCCCTGGCTGGAGTGGCTGGTCACGGCGTAGCCGTGGTCCAGGTGTGGGTGCTTCGTCGGGTCGATCTCGACCGAGCGGCCGCCATCCGTCTTCAGCGTCATCCGGCTCTCGCCGATGCTCTCGACCATTCCCAGCTCGCGGTTCGCAAGCTTCAGCTCGGACGAAGGAGCCGTAAGCTGCACACGGTCTCCGACTGAAAACTCCCGGTCCTGTTCCTGGTAGATCGATACGCCCTGCTGCCGGCGCGGGTCGTAACTCTTCTCCGTGCCGTCCTTCAGCTCCACCGTAAGCCGGTTGTTCGGGCCGTCGACGCTCTTCACCCGCGCATACTCGCCCTGGGAAATGCCGGTCTCCTGCGAGCTCCGGCTGTAGAGCAGCACGTCGCCGGCGTTATATCGCGCCGCCCACATCCGGTCGGCTCCGGTAAGGTCCTGGCGCGGCACCAGCACTTTCGTCCGGTGTTCCTCCTGGCCGACCGTCCCCTTCGCCTGCAGCTCGGCATGAACAGCCCGGTTGATCTCCATCCGCGAGCGGTTATCCGGCGACACAATCAACGTGCTCTCAGGCGACCGCGCATACTCCTTCGCAATCGCAGCGACCCGCTCGGCCTGATCCTTCACTTCGTCGACGCGCCCCTGCTGCTCAAGCCCCGCAATCGCCTCGCTCACCTGGCCTTGCGCGAGCTGCTCGACGGTCCGCTTCAGCTCCGGGTCTTTCTGGCGCACAATCTCGTCGAGCTTCACCGTCTTCATGCCGCCATCCTGCATCTGCGCGAAGATCCGACCGGCCTCGACGGACTCATGCTGCCGCGTATCCCCGACCAGGAGAACGCGGTCGTTCGGCTGCAGCCGGCCTACAAAGTCATGCATCTGCCGGGTCGAGGCAAGCGAACTCTCGTCCACAATATAGAGCCGCCGCTCGCCCGTGTTTCGCTGCTGACCTCGCGCCAGGTGCGCCTGCAGGGTCATGGTTTCGATGCCGGCCTCGCCCAGCTTCTGCGCCGCGCCGCTCGTCGGCGCAAAACCCTCCACCTTATATCC
>CALMON010000151.1:7940-20921 GCA_937871785.1 uncultured Granulicella sp. | reverse complement strand
ACGCTGGCATCGCCGCACAAGTTTTCGACGCGGTCAAGCACATCAATCTGCGGATGATTTCGCAGGGCGCGAGCGAGATCAACATGAGCTTCATGATCAACGAAGAAGATGTGGACGAGGCTGTCCGCTCGCTGCACCAGAAGTTTTTCGCCGCGCCGGATGAAGCTGTATTCGACGTCGAAGCCCGCGCCGTCACGGCATAAGGAGCCCCCCACCATGCGCATACTCGTTCTCGGACACGGCAAAACCGGAAAACTCGTCGCAGAAGTCGCCGCCGAACACGGCCACTCCGTCCATGTGCTGGACGCCAAGGAAAACAAGGACGCCGCTGCGCTGACGCCGCCCTTTATTGCCAGCTTCGACACTGTGATCGACTTCACCACGCCCGAAGCCGTCGTGCAGAACATGCGCGCCTGCCTGGCCAATGGAGCCAGAATGGTGATCGGCACCACCGGCTGGTACGACAAGCTGCCCGACATGCGCGCCATCGCCGAGCGCCGCAACGCCGGCCTGCTGTACGGCACGAATTACTCCGTCGGCGTGCAGTTCATGCTGCAGCTCGCCGCCGAGATGACGCCCAAACTGAAGGCTGCCGGCTACACGTTCTCCATTTCCGAAACGCACCACGTTACGAAGCTCGACGCACCTTCCGGCACTGCCCTGACGCTGCGCGACGTCGTCCAGCGTGCCAGCGGGCTGGACCAAGTGCCGATCAGGTCGGTCCGCCACGGCGAAACCGCCGGGCTGCATGTGCTTGAAGCGGAAAGCCACGGCGACAAGCTGTTCCTTACGCACGAGTCCAACTCTCGCCGGCCGTTCGCCGAAGGTGCCGTGCGCGCGGCGGAGTGGCTTTCTTCCCGCACCGGCGTGTACGACTTCCGGGACATTTTTCCGCAGTTGTGAAGCCGGAGTATTCTTTTCGTAGGACCAGCGACGCCGAGCGAGCTTAGCGGCAGGCTCCCCGCCCTTCTTGAAGAGGTCCAGCGATCCCCCGTCCCCATCCGGGATGGAGATCGCAATGTCACCCAAAAGACGAAAAAGAAGTGTGCCTCGCTGTGAGCGGCCGCGCCCGTCCGATCCTGACGGGAAACAAGCACCTCCCCTCGATGCACCCGTTTCGCGGTATCGACATCCTCACCCCAAAGCAGTATCTCAACCGCACGCTTCCTGCGCGTAGCACCCCCGGAACACGGTAAACTCAAAGCTTATGAGTTTCACCGGAACGCCCTCCGACACCTTCGCCGCCCTCACGTTCGACCAAAAGCTCGACCGCCTGGCAGAAGTGTCGGTGAAGATCGGCCTCAACCTGCAGCCCGGTCAGCAGCTTGTGCTCACCGCGCCGACCGAGGCCATTCCGCTCGTGCGGCGCATCACCGCCCACGCCTACAAGGCCGGCGCCAAGCTCGTCACCTGCTTTTATTCCGACGACGAAGCGGTGCTGGCGCGCTATCTTCACGCCCCGGATGAAAGCTTCGACTACGCCGCCGAGTGGTACCACGATGCCATCGCGACTGCCTTTCGCAGCGGAGCCGCGCGCATGGGCATCACCGGCAGCAACCCCGCGCTGCTCGCCGGGCAGGACGCCGGCAAGGTATCGCGCGCCAATATTGCCGCGTCCAAGGCTTCGAAGGCCGGCCTTGAAATCATCACCCGCCACGAGATCAACTGGACCATTGTCGCCTGCGCTACGCCCGCCTGGGCCGCGCTGGTGTTCCCGCAGGATGAGCCCACCGTCGCTCTCGGCAAGCTCTGGGACGCCATCTTTTTCGCCTCCCGCATCACCTCCGCCGACCCCGTCACCGAGTGGCAGGCGCACGGCGCCGTCCTCAAGGCCCGCGTCGACCAGTTGAACAGCAGCCGCTACCACTCGCTTCGCTTCTACACGGCCGATGGCAAAACGGACCTCACGGTCGGACTTGCCGACCAGCACCTCTGGGCCGGCGGCGGTACCCACGCCGGCAACGGCGTTTATTGCCAGCCCAACATCCCTACAGAAGAGTGCTTCACCACGCCGCACCGCGACCGCGTCAACGGCGTCGTCACGGCCTCGAAACCGCTTTCGCACCAGGGCACGCTGATCGAAAATATCTGCTGCGTTTTTACAGACGGCAAGATCGTGCAGGCCACGGCTACCGCGGGCGAAGCCGCTCTGCGCAAGCTGATCGCCGTCGATGACGGAGCGAGCCATCTGGGCGAGGTCGCCCTCGTGCCTTTCCACTCGCCTATCGCGCAGTCCGGCATCCTGTTCTGGAACACGCTTTTCGATGAGAACGCCGCTTCCCACATCGCGCTCGGTCAGGCGTATTCCACCTGTCTCATCGGGGGCGAAACGATGTCGCTTGCCGACCTCGCGAAACGGGGAGCGAACGAGAGCCTGATTCATGTCGACTGGATGATCGGCAGCGCCGCCATGAGCGTCGACGGCATCACCGCCGCCGGCAAAGCCGAGCCCCTGATGCGGGCCGGCGACTGGGTCTAGGCGTCGCGATGAGCAAGGCTCTCGATTCGTCGCGCCTCGAAGCCTTTTCAGATGGCGTCATCGCCGTCATCATCACGATCATGGTGCTGGAACTCAAGGTTCCGGGCAAGGCCGTGGGGAATGTGACCGCGCTTCGAGCGGTCACACCCGTGCTCCTCGTTTACCTGCTCAGTTTTGTGCAGGTAGGCATCTATTGGGTGAATCACCATTACATGATCGGCTATGTGGAACGGGTGTCGCATGGCATTCTCTGGGCGAACCTCGCGTTCCTTTTCTGCCTTTCCTTATTCCCGTTTGCCACGAACTGGGTGGCCGAGCGCGGCATCACTGCTTTCAGCCTGGCTTTATACGCCACGGCCTCGGTGTTACCCGCTCTTACCTGGCACGTTCTGTCGGTCGTCATCACCCGCTTCCTGGGCATCACGTCGGCCACCTCGGCGCTTAAAAAATACACGTCCACGCTTCTGTATGTCGGGGCTATCCCCGCGGCCTACCTGTCTCCATATCTCTCCCTCGGCATGATCCTTACGGTTGCAGTCCTGTGGCTGGTTCCGCCGCGTCGTATCGCGCAAGCCACACGCACAGCGGGTACGCCGAGCGGCGAACGGGACTACGCCGCAAGCTGAATCGCGCTACACTTTTCTTCGGGTCAACATCTGGCATGAATCTGCAAGGCTGCGGCACCGCTCTCGTCACCCCTTTCCGCCCCGACGGCTCCGTCGATGAGGCTGCGCTGATCGCCCACGTCAACTGGCAGATCGCCAACGGCGTTTCACTGCTGATCCCCGTGGGAACCACCGGCGAGGCCAGCACACTTACCGAAGCAGAGTGGCTCCGCGTCGTCGAGCTCACCGTGATGGCCGCCGCCGGCCGCGTCCCCGTTTTCGCCGGCTGCACGCACAACGCGACGCACGTAGCTGTGGCAAACGCGCGCAAGCTCGCCCGTATCAGCGGGCTTACCGGCATACTGACCGCCAATCCGTTCTACAACCGGCCCGGGCAGGAAGGCCAGTTCCAGCATTTCCAGGCCATTGCCTCCTCCGTGGACCTGCCGATTCTGCTCTACAACATCCCGGGGCGCACGGCGGCCAATCTCGAGCCTGACACGGTGCTTCGCCTGTCTGAGATTCCGAACATTGTTGGCATCAAGGAATCGTCCGGCAACATGGCGCAGATCACCTCGCTGCTGACCCAGGCGCCCCGCGCGTTTCGCGTCTTTGCCGGAGACGACGCGCTCGCGCTGCCGATCCTCGCCGTCGGCGGAGCCGGTCTCATCTCCGTCGCATCGAATGCGATCCCCCAGCAGATGGCGCAAATGGTCGCTTCCGCGCTGACCGACAACTGGATCGCCGCGCGCCGCATCAACCGCCACTATTTCGCCTTTATGCAGGCAATCTTTCTCGAACCCAGCCCCGCCCCGATCAAGGCCGTTTTGAAGCTGCTGGGCCGCGGCACCGAGGGGATGCGCCTACCCATGGTCCCGGTCACACCGGCCACGCGCCGCAAGCTCGAAACCGTGCTGGGCGAGCTTGGCCTGCTGCACGATAACCCGAAAGACAATCTGCGGATTTTCTAGGTGAAGCGACCGAGCGCCTCGCTTCTTCTCGCGTGGCTGCTTGCAGGCGGCCAGCTCCTACTCAAAGCACAGACCCCTCGCCACATCGGCTACACGCAACCGCTGCGGCACCGCGTCGCGCTCATGCCGCGCAGCCGGCGTCAGCGGCTGGTGGAACGGCTCACGCCGGGCATCCTCGAAGCGGAGCGTCCTTCAGAGAACACGGCGGAGGGCCTTCAACAAACTGTCGCTCTGGTTCTTGCGGAGCTCCGTTTCGAAACGATCGCCCTCCCCTGCCACACGCTCACCTTTGTCGAAGGCTACAGCGGAACAGCCTGCGGAGCGGTCGGCAACTGCATGTTCTGGGTGCTCGACGGCACGGGCCGCATCCTGCTCGGCCCCACACACGCCAGGGACTTCACGCGGTTGCGCTCGGCTCACCATGGCCTGCCGGACCTCCTGTTTGGCGCACACTACTCGTCCTGGCAGACCGGGCAGGCATGGTTCACCTTTGACGGTTCGGTTTACCGCAAAAGCCGCTGCGCCACCGACACCGAGGCCGGCCACCAGAAGCCGCGGCGGGAGTTCGAAACCTGCGAGCCGTAACCTTTGCACCACGAATCAGAACCCCGCGCTCTCGTACAATCTTTAGTGACATGACGACCTCCCCCTCGCTCCTTGAACAGCGTATTGACAATTTTTTCTCCACCGGGCAGGCTGCCGTTGGCAGCGAGCTTGCGCTGGCCGCCTTCCACGAGCTGCGCGGCGCGCTCGAAGCCGGAACGATCCGCTCCGCCGAGCCCGACGACGCTGCCCCGACCGGCTGGCGGGTAAACCCGTGGGTTAAGCGCGGCATCCTGCTGGGCTTCCGGCTTGGCGTGCTGGAGGAGATGAACGGCAACCACCCGGGGGGGGGATCGATGTTGAGCTTTGTCGATAAGGGCACCTACCCTGTGCGGCGGTTCAGCGCCGAGTCCGGCATTCGCATCGTGCCGGGCGGCTCGTCTGTCCGCTCCGGGGCCTTTCTTGCCAAAGGTGTCGTCATGATGCCGCCGGCGTACGTCAACGTCGGCGCGTTCGTCGATGAGGGCACCATGATCGACTCGCACGCGCTGGTCGGCTCTTGCGCGCAGATCGGCAAGCGCGTGCATCTTTCCGCAGCCGCGCAGATCGGCGGCGTGCTGGAGCCGGTCAATGCATCGCCGGTGATCGTCGAAGACGATGCTCTGATCGGCGGCAACACCGGTGTGTATGAGGGCACAATCGTCCGTGCCCGAGCGGTGCTGGCGGCCGGGGTGATCCTGACCCGCGGCACGCCGGTCTACGACCTGCCCAACAACACGATCCTCAAAGCCACCGCCGACTCTCCCCTGATCATCCCCGCGGGCGCGGTTGTCGTCGCCGGCTCGCGCGCCATTACGTCCGAGCCCGGCAAGAGCCTCGGCCTCAGCGTCTACACGCCCATCATCGTGAAGTACCGCGATGAAAAAACGGACCTTTCCACCACGCTGGAAGACCTGCTGCGCTGAGCGGTTGAGCGGTTCTCCTTCAGGTGTAGTGATCTTTGTGCAGAGCTGAAGCCTGCCACAGACCCATCTTGGCCTAAGGCCTTGGTCGAAGGTCCCGACCATCAAAACACCGGGAAAAGACCTCGGCTGTCCGTCGGCTTTCGGTCAAAGGAAATAGGCCACCTACGCGTCAGACCGATATAAAGCAGCGCGATCAAAACCAGGCACTTGATTTGTCCCGCAATCCAGACGCCGCGCACAATGAATTCGCTCTCGAACGACATCAGGAGAGCTATCGCAACAAAGCTCCCGAGAACACCTTTGGAGAGGGTTCCAGACTGCGCCTCCTGCAGGCAGTACACAATCATCAACCCCCAGGGCAGAAAAAGGTGAAGAAGCGTGTAATCGTGCGATGTGGGTGTAAATAGGATCGAAATAATGCACAGGCAAAGGATCTGATTGAGGATAGGAAGCCGACGAACGATGAACCAGTAGAGACACAGACCTGTAACGGCTCCGAAAGCAAGGTACAAGGTGGCTGTGTACGGCGGCATTACATCGGTGTGGAAGTGAACAATCCACTTATAAAAACCATAAATTGAGTGATCGAACCCTGTTTCCCTGCGGAAATGAAGCATGTAGACGGTGCGGAATGTGCGCAGGCCACTGTTGACGCCGGCATAGGAAGCGGAAATAGGGGAACAAAGCAGCCATAGGGCCACAATGTTCGTCGCAACGGCGGTCGCAATGCCTGTAAAGAAGGGCCCATACTGCTTGCGCGCAAAAAACAGGGCGAGATACACGCCCGGATAGATCTTCATTGCAGTAGCTATCCCGATAAAGAACGCAGCGACATATAGCCGCCCGTTCAGGTACGTGAGAATCGCGATCGCGACAAAAATAAAGATGTACACTTCCACATTGCCGAGTGAAAACTCGATCCAGCAGGGATAAGCCAGACAAAAAGCTGATGCGAGAAAAAGTACCGTATTCCTCCAGCTGAGTCCGCGAGCCACCATGGCTTTCCCGAGAAGATAAGCCAAGCTCATCACGAGAGTGAAACTCACGAAAAGAAAAATCACCGTCGAATGAGAGCCAGTCATATAAAACAGCTTATAAATCAAGGCGTCGGGGGCGGGATATTCGTACGGCGTCAGGAACGAAGGATCGGTGGAGAAAAACTCAGGGTGATGAAAGTGAGAGAAGCGCACCCGAAAAATATTGAAGTCGGACCAATTCGTAAACGGCAGGAAGGGGTACGTGTACGGAAGATGCAGGTGCAGCATGTGCTTCGATACAACGCGCATCACCACAAGGCAGAGCAGAGAAAGAGCTACATTGATTTGCCAGTAAATACGAAGAGGTGCTGGCATGGCGGCAGTCTGCAACGGGGCCTCCGGGGCACGGCAACATAGTTTGCGCTCCGGCGGGAGCAGTCTTGCGTTTGTATGCCCAGAAGTTTACCAAACGGTTCGCGTTTCCTCCCACGGGCAGCGGACAAAGCCGCCGTGCTTGTGCCACCTACCGCCTCAAGTAGCGGCAAGCGGCTGGCCTTCAAGACGCTTCTGAAGTCGCAGCGCGCGTCGATCCGGTGAATCGCGCTACACTGTAAGTCCATGGCATCAGATAAATTGCAACTTATCCCCCTCGGCGGTCTGGGCGAATTCGGCATGAACTGCCTCGCTCTGCGCTTCGGTGATGATATTCTCGTCATCGACGCTGGCCTCATGTTTCCCGAAGAAGAGCTTCTTGGGGTCGACATCGTCGTCCCCGACATCAGCTACCTCATTGAGAACCGCAGCAAAGTTCGCGGCATTGTGCTCACGCACGGCCACGAAGACCACATCGGCGGTCTACCCTGGATCTTGTCCGAGCTTAACGTGCCGGTCTACGCGACGGAGTTCACGCTGGCTTACGTGGAAGGCAAGCTCGACGAGCATCGCCTGCTCGACAAGGCTGACCTGATCGAAATCCTTCCGGGCAGGCGCTTTACCCTGGGGCCATTCAGCATCATGCCCATCCGCGTCACGCACTCGCTGGTGGACTGCGTTGCGCTGGCCATCCACACCCCCGTGGGCGTGGTGCTGCATACAGGCGACTTCAAGATCGACCTCAGTTCGCCGGACGGACACCCGTTCGATCTGCAGGCCTTTGCCGATCTCGGCAAGCAGGGCGTGCTTTGCCTGCTGCAGGACTCCACCAATGTCGACCGGCCTGGCTTCACGCCCGGCGAAAAGGCCGTTATCCCGCGCCTTGACGACATCTTCGCCGCAGCTCCGAAGAAGCTGTTTTTCTCCTGCTTTTCATCTTCCATTCATCGCATCCGCATCGCCATGGATTTGGCGCACAAACACGGCCGCAAGGTCGCGATTATCGGCCGCTCGCTCGATAACTCCACGGAAATCGCGCAGGACCTCGGCTATATCGATCCGCCGCAAGGACTTATCATCAACCCGCACCAGATTCGCGACACCCCGGCCTCGAAGCTTTGCATCATGATTTCGGGGACGCAGGGCGAGCCGATGTCTGCCCTGTCGCGGGCTGCCGTCGACAACCACAAGTTTGCCAAGATCGATGCCGGCGACACGGTTCTGCTCTCGTCCCGTGTTATCCCAGGCAACGAGAAGAAAATTTACCGAGTCATCGATCATCTGGAGCGCCGCGACGCCCGCGTCATCCACGACGACGGCACCAACGGTCTCATTCACGTCTCCGGCCACGGCTCGCAGGAAGAATTGCGCTTGATGATTAATCTCGTCCGGCCAAAATTCTTCATTCCGGTGCACGGCGACTACCGCCACCTGAAGCGCCACGTCGAGCTCGCCACGGCGACGGGCATCCCTGAAAAGGTGATCCTGCTCGAAGACGGCGATGTCCTGACCCTGGATGCGAATTCTGCTCAGAAGACCGGCAAAGTCACCACTGGCCGCGTCTGTATCGACAATAACTCGACGGCTGACGTGGTGGAAGATACCGTCATTCGCGACCGCAAGCACCTCGGCGAAGATGGCGTCTTTCTGCCGATCATCGCGATCAACCGGCGCACCGGCCAGGTCGAAGGCACCCCCGAAATCACCACGCGCGGCTTTGCCGCCGACGATCCTGAACTGCTGCGCAACGCCCGCGACATTGTGATTCGCACCCTGGCCGACTCGAGCGAAGAAGAGCGCCGCGACTATGGCGTGATGAAGGACAAGATCCGCGGCGACCTCAAGCGTTTTATCCAGAAAAACGCGAACCGTCGTCCACTGATCATGCCGATCATTCTTGAGTTGTAAGGAGTAGGCCCGGCTTCCAGGAAGCCGGGCGACAGCTCTACCTACAAAGGCGTCCGGGGGCGTCAGCCAGCCCGGAAGCCGAATGTTTCTCGCAGCTTCCACGGTCCGCCGAGGTAGTCCCACCATTCCAGCCCTTCCGCTTGCACCGTGAAGGATGAAAACCCTGCTCCAAGAAGCGCCAGCAGCTCCTTCGCCTCCGCCCCGGACACCTTGTTCTGCACCACCACATGCGGCCGGAAGCCCTGACGATCCTGCGCGCTCAGCTCGCTTTCAAACGCTTTCGCCAGCCGGCGATGCAGAGCCGCCAGTTCAGGGCTTTCCAGAGTAAACGCCACCCCACGTCCCAAGGAGCGTATGCCACTGACCCGCATCGGGAACGCCGGCATTGCCGCGGCTTCTCGCAGCAGAACGGCTCGTGTTTCCGCAGTGCCGGGCAGAGAGTGGAAGAGCGTCAGATGCGCGGCGATCCGGTTCAGTTCTGCGGGATAGTGCGCCTGGCGCAACGTTTCGAACCGTTTCTGGGCGCTGTTTTCCATTTGTAACGTCAAAATCGTAGACATGAACCATCACCTTCCGCGGAAGCCGTTTTGCGTGCATCAGAGTAGGTAGATGCGTCGCGCCCACACAGGAATGGCAACGATTCTCTCGCTTCTCGGCTGTCTTGCGATCGCCGCTGGTACCGCACGTGCTTCAATAGGCGTGTTCGTCGGCGAACCCTTCGGCTCGTTCGGAACCATGCTTCCCACCGGCCATACCAGCCTTTATCTGGACCACATTTGCGTTGCCTCCCCAACGACGTTTCGGCCCTGCCGCCCCGGCGAGTTTGGAGCCGTGTTGTCGCGGTACCATGATCTCCGACCTTCCACGCTCGACTGGTATGCCACCCCTGTGCTGCCCTTTTTGTACGGCGTCGAAGACCTTGCCGACGTGCCGGCGTTCGTTACGCCGCAAACCGTTCTCGATGTGCGCGAACGCTATCGCAGGGACCACCTCCAGGCTTTTCTGCCGGTCTCTTTGGACCCAGGGCAGATCCAGGGCCGGAAGCAAAGCGGGGAGTGGGGGGAGGGAGTCGGCTCGGCGTTCGACCGGCGCCTGTTCCTCTACGAAATCGACACCACGCCGGCGCAGGATGCCGAGCTGCTCGTCTGGCTGAACGGGTTGAGTGACCGCCGGCGCTACTCTCTGCTGCATGCGAACTGCGCCAACTTCGCCGCGGACGCCGTCAACCTGCTCTACCCCCAAGCGATCCGGCTTAACAAGGTAGGAGACTTCGGGATGTTGAGCCCCAAGCAGGTCGCGCGCTCCTTCGACACGTTCGGCGACGCCCATCCGGAGCTTCATTTGAGGGTGTATGAAATCCCGCAGCTTCCCGGCACGTTGCGCCGCAGCCGGCCACTGCGCGGCGCGGCAGAAACTTTCGTAAAAACGAAGCGGTATCTTGCGACATTGATCGTCATCCAGCCCGAAGCCATCGCGGCGGACTGGCTTGTCTATGAGAAGGCGGACAAGTGGACGGTCGGCAACGATGCCACCGAGCTCCACCCCGAGGATTGGCGTGCCTTGGCAACGTATCGCATAGCCGATCGCGGTGCGGCACCCGTCGTCATTTCCCCTCGCTCCGACCCAAACTCCGCAGACATTGTGGCATCAGAAGCAGACGAGTCGCGGCCGTCGAGATAGGTCACTGAGGGTGCGTTGCACCCGCAACCGTAGGGCTCACCGAAACGGGACCTGGCGATCTTCAGCCAATGAGATTTGGCGGCACATTCGCAAGCGCGAAGTACAGAAGCAAGCAGAAACAAAGCGCAGCGATGCCCAGCCAGTATCGGCCACGGTTAAAGAGCGCAAAGGCGAACGCACATATGCTGGCGAAAAACCCGATCAGGTTTGCCAGGCTCGAAGACTCCCAGCCAGCACGATGTTGAACTTGCAGGAGGAAAAGGATGCCGAGCGCAATCGTGTACAGGACGACGACGATCGGTAGCTGAAGCGGAACGGACTCCGCCGAACGCATGGAGGTAACCGCGTGATACCAAAGGAAGACGCCGGCGGCTGTCGCCATCCCCAACGCAAGGTAATTGATGAGTTCAAAAGCGTCCATGGGCAGTTCAGCTTTCCACGCGGCAGAAGCCCACTGAAGATCTCTCGCTTATATTTCGGATGACCTTCGAGCAACGAGCAACGAATTTCGAGCAACGAGCAACGAGCTTTGAGCAGAGCCGGACCTCTGCGCTCACGTCTCTTTGCACAAAGCTTGTCAGACCCCGGGATGAAGTATCCAGCCTGCATGGAAAGTAAATTCCGCTGGGAACATAACGGGTAAGCGTCGGTGAAGACGCAGCAGCACTCATCACACCGTCGTATCCTCGCGCTCCACGGCTTCCAGCACCGCTTCGGACTCGATCGGCTTGCGGGCAAAATAGTAGAGGCTGAACCCCAGCAGCGCGTAGCAAAGCACGCTCACCCACCGGTTGTAGAGCGGATTGCCGTCCGTAAAGTGCGGAAACACTTTGTCCAACGCCTGCGTGGCGACGCCGACCAGCCCCATGATGCCGCCCGAGGCGATCAGACCTGAGGCAAACAGGCTGCCGGAGGACACCTCGCTTTCGGCCTCGGTCTTCGCGCCGTCTCCGGCGCGGGCCGCCGCGCGATCGACCATCCAGCGGATAACCCCACCGCAAAAAATCGCCAGCGTCGTCCCGATCGACAGGTACGCCCCCACTGCAAACGTCAGAGATCGCACCCCCAGCAACTCAATCCCGATGACCAGAGCCACGCCCAGCAAGACCAGTCCCCAGGGCAGCTTGCGGCTCAGGATGCCGTTGATCACTGTCGCCATAAGGCGTCCCTGCGGAGCCGCCGCCTTTTCGCTGCCGATGCCCTGCGTCCACTGCACCTCGATATTGCCGGTCGCGGCGTTGTACAGGTATTTGCCGTCTTCAAGCACCGGCGAGCCAATCGCGTTCAGCAGCGTGTATTTGCGGGCGCCGGTTTCTTCGCCCACCACGGAAAGATCGGCTGCTCCCTTTGTCCGAGCCATCAGCTTGAAGCTGTCGCGCGTAAAAGATCCTTGGTTCTGCACGCCTTCAGGCAGCGCGCTCAGGGAAATGGCTCGCGGCACCGGCAGCCGCTGGAAGTTTTCGAGACCCTTGTTCATCAGGTTCAGGGTCGTGCCGATAGCCAGCGTCGAGATGACGACGCCGAACATGACCGCGATCTGCTGCTTCCATGGCGTCGCACCGACCAGGTAGCCGGTCTTCAGGTCCTGAGCGGTGTCTCCCGCGTTTGAAGCCGCGATGCACACCATGCCGCCGATGGTGATGGCCAGCGCGCCGAACGCCGGGGCCGTCCAGCCTTTCACCAAGAAAATGGCGGCGGTCGCCATCAGCGTGGCGATGGTCATGCCGCTTACCGGGCTCGCACTTGAGCCCACAATGCCGACGATGCGCGCGCTGACCGTCACAAACAAGAAGCCGAAGATCACCACCAGCAGGCTGGCCGCAAGGTTCGCCAGCCAGTCCACCTGCGCCCCCGGTACGGGCTTGAACTCGAGAAAGCAGAACATCAAGACCACCAGCAGCACGCTACCGCCAGCTACGACCGACATCGGCAGATCGTGGTCCACCCGCGACACCTTCGCGTCGATAGCCTCCTTGGCCTTACCCATTTTTCGGAAGCCGGAGGTCAGCGCGCCCAGGATCGTCGGAGCCGTGCGCAGCAGCGTAATCAGCCCGCTCGCCGCGACAGCCCCCGCGCCCATGGGGCGAATGTAGGTTCGCCACAGACCGCTCGGGTCCATCTGCGAGATCGGAATCGTTCCCGGGTACAGCGGACCGGTAAGGTGTTTACCGAAGAAGACGATCGCCGGCATCAGCACCAGCCAGCTAAATACGCCACCGGCCAGCATCACGGCCGCCACGCGGATGCCAATGATGTAACCCACGCCCATGTACTCCGGCGTAACGTCGGCGCGGATCGCCGAGCCCTTCAGAATCTGCTGCCCGCCGGGATCGAGGTTCGGTTCCCAGTTGGGCGTGGCCGGAAAGAGCCTGGTCAGGTTTTCGTTCTGGAAAAGCGTATACAAGCCGCCGAGCCCGAGGCCTAGAAAGACCCGGCTGGCAAACGATCCGCCCTGCTCGCCTGCCTTCAGCACGTCGGCGC
>CALMON010000151.1:0-7930 GCA_937871785.1 uncultured Granulicella sp. | reverse complement strand
CGGCGCAGGCCGTACCTTCGGGGTAAATCAGCGTGTCGTGCTCGTCGACGATGAGCTGCCGCCGCAGCGGAATCATGAACAGCACGCCGAGCCAGCCGCCAAACAGCGCCAACGCAAAAATGCGGAAACCTTCGAGGTCGAACCCCAGGAACACCAGTGCGGGCAGCGTAAAGATCACTCCTGACGCGATCGACTGTCCGGCGTTCCCTGCCGTTTGCACGATGTTGTTTTCAAGGATCGAAGCGCGTCCGAAAACCCGCAGAATGGAGATCGACAGCACCGAAATCGGGATGCTCGCGGCGACCGTCAGCCCGGCTTTCAACCCGACGTACACCGTGACCGCGCCAAAAATGATGCCGAAGAACGCTCCCAGGAGCAACGCCCGGAAGGAGAGTTCTTTGGGACTTTCGGTGGCAGGAACAAAGGGGCGGAACGTAGAGTGCGAGGCCATCGGAGGGGGCTCCTGCAGAAAATCGAGGCGTTTGGAGGAGTGTACCAGCGACGGGAAAGACTTGGAGCTACGACGCCATCTCGTGCATCGTTCGCCCATGGCGGCTCACGATGGAGAGACGTTCACTCCCGAGAATCTTTTTCGCCTGCAGCCTGGCATGGCTCGCCCAGGGTCCGCTGGGGTCCAGGCGCGCGTATTCTGTCCAATGGCGCAGAGCGCGCCGCGGTTCCGCACGGCGCTCATAGGCGAGTGCCAGGTTATAGTGCGCGTCGGCGTATTGCGGCACAAGAGCCAGAGCGCGCTCATAGGCCTCGATGGCTTCGGGCAGGCGCTGCAGCTCGTCAAGCACGTTGCCGAGGTCAAAAAACGCCAAAGCGTATTCCGAGTCGGCGACAGTGGCCCGGCGGTAAAACGCCTCCGCCCGCACGAAGTCTCGCTTGCTGTACTGGATGGTGCCCAGATTGATGGCGGCGGCCGCATGGCTGGGCTGCAGCTCCAGAATCGTCTCGTAAATCTGCTCGGCCTCAGGCAGCGTGTCGGAGCTTTCCTCCAGCCGAACGGCTCGCAGAAACATCTCCTGCACCTCATGCTGCAGGCGGTGCGGAGCCTGTCCGGCCACCCGGACCACAGAAATCCCAATACACGGAGCAAGTTCCCAGTCAAATGCCATCTGCCGCGTTAGCGGGTCCACAAGCGCGCCCCATTGGCGAAACGACAGCCGCGACCCGCTGCGCACAGCTACAGACTCGAGCAGCGGATTTGCCATGCCGGAGACGCTCCTCATGGCGGCTACGGATCGGCGAATCGACTGCACCGAAATGCGCGTGGCCGTCAGGTCGCGCAGCTTGCGCAACTGCACCAACTGGTCGAAGGAAAACTCTTCCGTCGTGGAAACCAGTCCAGCCCGCTGCCACGTCGCCAGCTGCCGCGACGGAACGCGCAGGATGCGTAACACGTCTGCCCGCCCGTATGGTTTCATGGTTACCGACCCTCGCCTGAAGTGGGGAGCGAAATCGCTCTGCTCTCTAGCGAGTATGCGCAGTAACTCATGCTGATACAAGGCCTTAGCCGCTGCTTCGTGACATTTTCAGTGGATAACGGGAACCAAACTCGATACCACCCCCGAAGACCCTTCCGGGTGGTTACCTGCCGGAGCGTTCTTGACGTATTTGTCGAACCAACGCTGCATTTCGTACAGCAACTGTTCGTTCGACTCCATCGCCTCATACCAGTGCGGCTCGTTCGGCAGCAACACCAGGCGGGTCGTTCCGCCATTGCCGCGGATCGCCTCGTACAGCTTTTCCGACTGCAGCGGCGTCGTTCCCGGGTTGGCGTCGTCTTTTCCGTGCACGATCAGCAGCGGCGTTTTAAGCTTGTCGGCCGAATAGAACGGCGACATCCTGGTGTACACATCGGGCGCTTCCCACACCGAGCGCCGCTCGTTCTGGAATCCGAACGGCGTCAGCGACTTGTTGTACGAGCCGCTGGTCGCCACGCCGGCGCGAAACAGATCGCAATGCGCTACCAGGTTCGCGGTCATCAGCGCGCCATGGCTGTGGCCGGTCACGCCGATGCGGTCGCGGTCCACCACACCGAGCTTCACAGCCTCGTCGACCGCTGCCTGCGCGTCAGCGACAAGCTGCTCCAGATAGGTGTCGTACGCCTTTTTCGGGTCGCCGACGATCGGGAACGCCGCATTGTCGATGATCGCGTACCCCGCCATCAGCAGCAGCCGGTAGTCGCGCAGGCGCGTAAAGGTTTCCTGCGAGCCGGTGACCTGGCCGGCCTTTGAAGCGTCGGCGTAATCGAGCGGATACGCATACAAAATCGCGGGAAGACGCGTGCCCTCCTTGTAACCCGGGGGCGTGTACAACGTGAACGACAGGTCCAGCCCGTCGGCGCGCTTGTACTTGACCAGGCGCTTCCGGATGCTGCGAATCTCGGGTGTCGGGTCTGGAATGTGCGTGACGGCCACGCTTGTGGACGTCACAACAGCTTCCCCGACGGGCGCGGCGACCGATGGACCCAGGGTGCGGGCGAACGCGTTGGGCGGGTCCGTTGGCGACTGGCGCCAGGTCAAAAATGTCTTTGTTCCGGGGCCTTCGAATGAGAGAAACAACTCATACGACTGCCGATCGCTGCGGAACAAACGCTCCGATTTCAGCGTGGCGAGGTCCAGCTTGTCGAGAAACGGCCGGTCGCCGTCCGGAGACGAGCCCCGGCCATCCAGATACATGGCGTTGCCGTCGAGCCGGATGACCGAAATGCCGTTCGGCAAGGGATGAGTCACCGGGTTGCCGGGGTTGGCATACGCGTCGTCGCGCGACAGATCCCAGAGCGGACGTCGCTTCGCTTCCGGGTGATCGACGTCGACGATAAAGGTGCGGTACTGGTGCCGGTTGTCGTCGTAGTCGCTCAGGAGCGCGACGCCGGGCTTATCGGTCCATTCGAGCCCCGTGTAGCGCTGTTCCATCCGCGCGATCTCCATGGGCTCCGCGGTAAACGGCGCCTTCAGCAGCATCACCTTGTCGCGGAACGGGGCGGTCACGTTCCAGTCGCCGCCGTCGAGAGCTTCGGCCCAGACCAGCGTCGCCGCGTCCGTGGCGCGCCACAAGAAGTCGCGAGGCCCCACGGGAACGCCACGCACCGGGACACGGTCGGTCAGCGGCCGCGAAAAGATCCTATGCACCGCAACGGTTCGCGGCTCCGTAATGTCCCACACTTCGGTTTCGAGCGGAAAGCGATCATAGGTGGTTACGTAGGAATACGGCTTGTGAAGCGTTTCGACCAGGATGTGACGGCCATCGGGCGCGGGGTCCAGCGACACGTAATTCGCCGGCTTGCCGAGGGGCGTCAACGCGGATGTGGTCGCATCCACAACGGCAAGCTGCGAGCTCGCGTAGTAGTCGAACACGTCTTCATCGTGGGTTCCACGCAGCGTATCCCGCGTTTCGTAGGTGCTGCTTTGGCCCTTGCCGCCTACACTTTCCTGGATGCTGGGACCGCTGGCCGCCGCTGTTTCCGCCGGCGGCGCGCCCATGCCTTCCGGTACGAGCTTGACGAGCAGCGTTTTCCCGTCTGGCATCCACTGCATGTCGTCGCCAAACATTGGATTCAGGCGAACGGCGGCGAGCTGATGCACTGCGCCGGTGGCGGCGTCGCCAACCCAAAGCTCAACCGAGTCCGTCGCGATGTTGGCGACCGCGAAATGCTTCCCATCGGGTGCCCACACAGGCCGACCGGGGCAACCGGTTTCAGGCAGCGCGACCGCAAAGGTCTTCGCATTCGGCAGGTGAAGCAGCTCATAATGCGTGTCGCAGGGCACAACCCCGTAGCCGCCCGGGGTGTCGTGTTTGCTGTGGTTGCGTGTTTCGACACGCACTCCCGCCAGCTTCAGGTAGGGCGTCGCCACCCGCGCAATCGAAGGGTACGCCTGGGCCGTCACCAGCAGCATCGAGTCGTGCGTCGGGCTAACGACAGGCGTGGGCGGCACGGGAGCCTGCATGACTTCCAGAATCGCCTTCGACGGCAGATTGTATCCGGAAGCCGTGGTTTGCGTGGACGCTTGCGCTCCGGCAGGAGGAGCGACGGCGCAGGCAAGGAGCGTGGAGGCAGAAAAAAGTGGGAGAACACAGCTTCTGATCACAAACACTTCCAGTCACGGCGTCGTCGAGTGGAACGCCAAGCGGTACAAGGAATGATGGAGGCTGCGGAGAAAGGCTGGACCGCAGAGCCGCTTTTTACGAGGTGATGCGCAAGTATACCCTGCCGACAGGCTGCGGGTTGGCTGATTCCCTCGCTTCTAGGCGCGACTCTGGTAACGCAAGCTCGAAAGCAAAACGCCCCGGGAGATTTCCCGAGGCGCATGAATAGTGGAGCCGACGAACGGACTTGAACCGTTGACCTGCTGATTACGAATCAGCTGCTCTACCAACTGAGCTACGTCGGCGAGCTCCTTTTGCATTCTAGACCATTTTCACTGCGCCTGGGTATCCGGCGAGCGTGCCATGAGGTTTCGCTGTGAAACACTGGCCGGACTCGAACCCTGGGCTAGACTCGCGGCGATATGGTGGAACGGCCGTCGTACGGAGCGCGCAGGCAGGAGGGCTCCACAGCCAGCGCCTGCCTTGTTCGCGCTCAACGTGCTCCCGCCCAAACGCGAGATGTGGAGCAGACGGATTACTCGATCTCCATGTCTTCCGCATCCATGCGGCCCCACACAGCGACCATGCAGGGGGAAACGATCATCATCAGGCAGGTGAACGATAGAAGAATGTCATGCATGAGTAGCTCCTCTGCGTGGGGAACGTCCGGTTGCTGTGTGCGGCACCCGGTAACTACCCGACGTAACCAGTTTGGTTCCAAAAGTGGTTACCCTGAATCCCACACTCCTGTAAGCCGGAGGTTCTTTCGGGGGAGCGAGGTACCCCATTCAGGGGACCAGCTTGTGCATCGCACCGCTCGATGCGCAAACGCAAAAGGGCCGCCCGGCAACAGGGCGACCCTTTTCTATGGGAGGCAGCTCCAACAGAGGCAAAGCTATTGGAACTCTCTGGTGCAAGAGTATGGGCGGCACCCCACACTGTCAAGAACTTTTCCGCACTCTCACAAACCTGAGCAGATCAACGAGTTACGGGCTGCCGTCCGGGGACGTGTGTCCGCTTCCGCACCCTTACCGACAAAAACGAGGGATCAGGAGGAGGGCGGATCGAAGCGGGGCTTCTCGTTCTGAGGGTCGAGATGCAGGCTCAGGAATTCGGCATCGGTGGCCGCGTCTTTGCCGCGCATCACGCGGAAAGCTGCTCGGCCTCCGCCCAAAAACAGCCCCAACAACACCGCCGCCAGGCCGCCGACGCCGGAAAGCACGGCGATGCTCCTCATCAGGCTGTAGGTCTTGCGGATCTCGGTGGGAAACTCCAGCGGCATCGGCTTGTCGAAGCTCACCTCGTTGCGCAAGTGGACGTTTTCGACCAGATTCTGCGCGTCGTCGGCACTGAAAGCGCCTTGCGCCACGGCCACCAGCTCCCCTTCGCGGCGAACTCTCGCGCCGCTGCCCAGCTTTTCAAGCAGACGCGCGTGCTCACCGGCAATCTGCGGCGTCGGATAAAGCAGCAGCGTCAATGTTTCCTTGCCGCGACGGTCCGCGTACCGCGCCGTTACGGCTTCCCCGCTCTTTTCCCAGCCAAGTTGCCCGGGCGGCAGAACGCCTCCATCGGCGGCGTAGCCGGCCGGGCCTAGCGCATACCGCGCCGAGCCGCCCACCAGACCGCGCTCCGGAAGCAGCGTTGGCAGCAGCGGACGCTGGCTGCGCGGGCCGCCGATCTTGGGTAGCGCGGACACGATGTCCGCCACCATTGCCGCGGGCGCGTCCTTTTCAGCGATCAGCACCACACTCTGCGCCAACACCACGCGTCGGTCGCCCGCCTGCGACGCTTCGTCCGCGCCCTTGATCGCGCCTCCTGCCGGAGAGCCGCCCCCTTGCAGGTAAAGCCCGTAGGCGGCTCGAGCGCCGGAAGCATCGTTGAATTGGAGCGCCTGCACCGGCGTTGTGCCATAGGTGGCGCGCGCAAAGCGCTGCAGGCCATCTTCGTGCAACGCGTCCGCATGGGCGGCGTCGGCCTGCGCGGGATCATCGCCGGTAACGGCCTCGCCGGACCGCACGGCGGCTCCCATTCTCGGTCCCAGCAGCGGCACCGGAAGCGACACGAGCGTCGTTCCACTGGCTGCAGGCGCAGCACCTGCCGCTGGCGCCGCCGCATTCCCCGGTGCCTGCTGCGCCGGCAGCACTCCACTTCCCCACAGCGCCGCAGCGCTCCATATCAACCAGCCCAAACGCCTCATACAGCGCAGACTACACCAAACGCCGAAACGTAAGCACACGGGCACCTGGCAGCCGCGTGGCCGCCGGGCACGGTCAGCGCTTCCCTGCCACCTTCACTGTTGCCGGCTTCGCGGCGGGCCGGCCATTCACCGCACCCGCATACTTGGCCACTCCGGTGTACAGGCTTTCGGCTACTCGCTCGCGATACTCCGGCGTGCGCAGTTCGGCGGCGTCGGTGGGGTTGGTCACAAAGCTGATTTCCGCCAGGATCGACGGCATATTCGCGCCGATCAATACGACGAACGGCGCTTTTTTTACACCGCGATTCTTAAGACCCGCGTTCTGTGCAGAGTCGCTCCCCTTGCTGAGTCCCGCGTAAAGACTTTCATCCACGTCCGCCGCCAGCTCCCGCGACTCATCGATCTTGTCCTTGAGCGCGATCTTTTTTACAAGGTCACTCAGCTCATGCACGCTCTGGTTCGAAACGGCGTTCTCGCGCCCGGCCACGCGCGTCGCTTCAGGGTCGCTGGTAAAGTTCAGGTAATACACCTCGACGCCGCGCGCGCCGGGGTCCTGCGAGCTGTTCGCATGGACGCTGATGAACAGGTCCGCTTGTGCTTTGTTCGCGATCGCCGTCCGCGTTTCGAGTGGGATAAACGTATCGTCCGCGCGGGTGTAGACAATCTCCGCGCCGAGCCGCTGATGCAGTAGCTTGCCCAGCCGCAGCGCCACGTCGAGCACCACATCTTTTTCCTCGATGCCGCCGGCCCCCAGCGTGCCCGAGTCGTGCCCGCCGTGCCCGGCGTCGATTACGATGCGGCCAATCTTCAGCCCCAGCGCACGCATCAGCGACGTTTCCCCCGCGGCCGTCGGTGGAGCCGCTCCGATCGGGGTCGCGTCGGCTTCCGCTGCGGAGCTGGTTTGTGAGGCGCTGGACCTCCCCGCCGCCTTCTGCCGGCCCGTCGGCGGCGCGGCCCGCTCCGACACCGGAGCCGACGTCGGCCTGCGCGTGGCTTCTACCTTGCCCGGCTGATCGCTCACTGCAGCGACCTCGCTGCCCGCGCTCGCCGTTCGCGAGGTCGTCGAGTTCGGCACCGGCTTGGCCGCCGTCGGCCGAGTGGGAATCACCACGCGCGGCGCGGCTACGTCTACAGTCGTACCTTTCGTGGCGGGGGCGGTCTTGGCCGGTAAGCCAAACGAGGCGCTGCCATCGGTGACCGGCATAGGCGGCAGGCTGGAGCCAGCCGTCGAACTCGGCGGACGAGAAACGGGCGCGGCGGGTGGAGCGGCATCGGCGGGACGCGTTTTCGCAGCTTCGGACGGCTTCACCGGGGCGGGCTCGCCCGGAGCCGCTTCGCTCCCTGACGCGCCGGAAGTCGCTTTCGCGGCCTTGCCGTGTATGTCGATGATCAGGCGGTACGGATTTGGCAGCAGAAAGGCCGAGTAATCCCCGACCTGGTGTACGTCGAGTACGACCCGTGTAACGTCGCCGCTCGACTGCGCGGCGCGGATCTTGGTGAGGAACCCGTCATCGTTGACTAGAAACGTCTTGCCGACGAGCTCCGGGGCCAGCCGCGCGTGGTGCAGATCGAAGAACAGGCGGTCGGGATTGGGAACGCGCGCCGCTTCGTATTCCACCTCGTCGCCCAGGTCGATAG
>CALMON010000150.1 GCA_937871785.1 uncultured Granulicella sp. | reverse complement strand
CTTCCTGGCTGCGGACGCAAGCGGCTCCGGCAAATTCCGGAATGAAAAATGCCCGATGGAGTGAACGATGACCAGGTCTCCGCTTTGGAGAGAGTTTGAGTCCGGCGACAACATTGCTTTGCGGTTCCTCCGCTTCGTCATTTTGGTCGGCGGTTTTGTTTTCATGGTGTTTGCCGGGATTCTCGACCTGACATGGCCGCAACAGGCTGTGTTGGGTTTGCTCGTTGTGCTGCTGGCCATCTGGATGGACCGCAGCTCTTCGTCCTATCTGGTGACGCTGACGCTGATGCTGCTGTCCTGCTACTCGACGTTTCGCTACGGCTTCTGGCGCGTGTCGACCGTGATCCGCTTTTTTGCCGATCCCGGAACAGAACCGAATCCGCTGGATGCGTTCTTTATCTGGCTGCTGGTGCTCGCCGAGCTATACGCCTTCGCCATCCTGTTTCTTGGGTTTCTTCAAACCCTGTGGCCTTTGCGACGCACCCCGGTGCCGCTGCCTGAAGATACCGACCTGTGGCCTGAAGTTGACCTGCTCATCCCGACCTACAATGAGCCTTTGAACGTGGTGCGCTATACCGCGCTCGCGGCCATGAACATCGACTGGCCGGCCGACAAGCTCAACGTCTACATTCTTGACGACGGCAAGCGGGAAGAGTTCCGCGCGTTTGCCGAGGAAGCCGGCGTCGGTTACATGACGCGCGACGACAACGCCCACGCCAAGGCAGGCAACATCAATCGTGCGTTGAAGCGGCTGGAAGCCCCCTTTGTCGCAATTTTCGATTCCGACCACGTGCCAACTCGTAGCTTCCTGCAATTGACCATGGGCTGGTTTGGCCGCGACTCGCGCCTGGGTCTGCTGCAAACGCCGCATCACTTTTATTCGCCTGACCCATTTGAAAGAAATCTCGGCCAGTTCCGCGTCATTCCCAACGAAGGCGAGCTGTTTTACGGAGTCGTGCAGGATGGCAACGACTTCTGGAACGCCACCTTCTTCTGCGGCTCCTGCGCGGTGATTCGGCGCACGGCCCTCGATCAGGTGGGCGGCATTGCGGTAGAAACTGTCACTGAAGACGCGCACACCTCCTTGCGTATGCAGATGCACGGTTGGAACACGGCGTACATTAACATTCCGCAGGCGGCGGGTCTCGCCACCGAGCGTCTGAGCGGCCATGTGAAGCAGCGCATTCGCTGGGCTCGCGGCATGATCCAGATTTTGCGCACCGACAATCCGCTTTTTGCGCCGGGCCTGAACGCCGCACAGCGTCTCTGCTATTTCAACGCGATGACGCACTTCCTCTACGCCCTGCCGCGATTGATCTTCCTGACGGCGCCGCTGATTTATCTCATTCTCGGACACACCAACGTCCCTGGCTACTGGGCGGCGATCTTCGCATACGCCTTTCCCCATTTGTTGCTGTCGAACATCACCAACTCGCGCATCCAGGGCCAGCATCGACATTCGTTCTGGAACGAGATTTACGAGACCGTGCTGGCGCCGTACATTTTCATTCCAACCGTGCTCGCCATGTTGAACCCCAAGCTCGGCAGCTTTAACGTGACGGCGAAAGGCGGCGTCGTCGCCCGCGGCTTCTTCGACACCCGCATCGCGCAGCCGTTTCTGGTTCTGCTGGCGCTCAACGTGCTCGGTCTGATCTGCGCCATTCCTCGTTATCTGCACTTCTATATGTTCCACACCGGCTCCTCGATTCTGGACGCGATCGTCAATATTCCCGCAAATATGTACGACGGTACCCATCCCGGAACGATCGTGATGAACGTGCTTTGGACCATATTCAACATCGTGGTGCTCGGTGTCGCCACGGCGGTCGCCTGGGAAAGCCAGCAGCGCCGCACCACCGTGCGCGTCACCATGGCGGTGCCCGCAGGCGTGCTGATGCCGAATGGCATGGCCGTTCAGGGGATGACCAGCGACGTTTCAAGCGGTGGCGTCATGATGCAGGTGGATGACGACGTCGTGCTGCAGCCGGGTGACCCGGTCAGGCTGGTCTTTCCGGTGCTTGACGGCGACGCAACGCTGCCGGCGACGGTGATCGGGCTTGAAGGCCGCACTTTGCGCGCGCATTTTGACCCGCTCACGATCCAGGAAGAAGAAGCCCTGACGATGGTGCTTTATTCCCGTGCCGACACGTGGCTGGGCTGGGGCGAGGCTCGCGAAGTCGACCGGCCGTTGTTGAGCTTGTGGCGCATTCTGCAGTTATCGGGCCATGGATTGAGCAAAACCCTGCGAGGCATGATGACATCAGGAAACAAAGCACCGAAAGCCAAACTCGCGACCAGCATCGCGCCTCTGCTGCTCCTCAGCCTGCTGATGCCCGGCATGATGCCGACGGCAAAGTCGCAGGCGCGGATGGCTCCTCTTGCGGGTCGCCCAGTGGGCGTAGCAGTAGGGGCGGACGGCACCGTGCTGACGACGGGGGTGCCCCCTAATGCAGGGGTGCCGGCCGGCAACGACGGCGGAACACCGGCTCGCGCGGTGGCCCCGGGAACCTTCGATAACATCTTCTCGCTGGCTGACGTCGGTGTTCCCGACACGATCGTACTGCGCGGCGTCGATGCGTACCATTCCGTCTATTTTTCCGTTCCGCAGACGCAGGTCGTCAAAACGGCCACCATGAAGCTGCGCTACCACTTCTCGCCGGGGCTCCTCCCGGAGCTGAGCCACCTGAAGGTCAGCTTAAACGGGACGCTGTTCGCGACGCTGCCGGTCGTCATTCCGCCCACGTTTACCGGCACCATGGATAACGACCTCAGCTCGCAGCAGAAAATCGGCTCGCAGAATGCCCTGGTCGCCACGCGCAACGAGAATAACGCGCTGCTTGAGGCGACCCTGACCCTGCCTGCTGAAATGCTGGTGCATGACAACGAGTTGACCTTCGAGTTCATCGGCCATTACACGCTGAAGTGCGAAGATCCTTCGCATTCGACGCTTTGGAGCCATGTCGATTCGAACTCGTCGATTGAGCTGGCCGGAAGCCTGCTGCCTCTACAGAACGACCTCAAACTTCTTCCTCTGCCGTTCTATGATGTGGCCGTCAACCTCCATCCTTCCGTGCCGATCGTGTTCTTAAACCAGCCCAGCAACAAGGGCCTCCAGGCAGGCGGCATCGTGGCATCGTGGTTCGGCATCCTCACGGACTACCGGCCTGTACGCTTTCCGGTGACGTTCGGGTCGATACCCGCAGGGAATGCGATCGTCATCAGTGAAAACACGGCCGGATTACCAGCCGAAATGAACCTGCCTGGGGGCAATGGGCCGACGATTGCCATGCGAGCGAACCCGAGCGATCCGTACTCCAAGGTGCTGATTATCTCCGGCGACAACCCGGACGACCTGCTGGTGGCCGCCAAGGTGCTCACCACGCAGATGAGCATGCTGGCCGGTCCCGACCAGCGAGTGTCGATCGTGAAATCGATCAAGAAGCTGGAGCCGGACGATGCTCCGCGCTGGCTTCGCACCGATCGCATTACGAACATTGGCGAAATTGCACAGCAGGGCGATCTACAGGGCGACGGCAGTGTCCCCGTCGGCATCTATTCGCGGCTGCCGCCCGATTTGTACTACAGCGACAAGCAGAATCTCGCGTTCCAGATGAACTACCGCTACAACGCGATCCCCCTGGCGAATGAGAGCACCCTGCAGGTCTACATGAACGGCGCGTATGTGAGCTCGACGCCAATGCCCCACGTGGACAAGGCGTCGAACGATCTGTCGACCGTGATCCCCGTGCCGGTTGTCGACATGCGGCCGTTTTCGAACTCCATGATGCTGAAGTTCGTCTTCCAGATCGCGAAGAAGGGTTTCTGCCAAGACACCGCCCCCCTGAACCTGCAGGGCGCCATCCGCAAGGATTCGTACCTCGACATCCGCGACATCCCGCACTGGGCGACGCTGCCTAACCTGGAAATTTTCTCGAACGCCGGTTACCCGTTTACGCGCATGGCCGATCTTTCGGATACGTCTGTCGTTCTTGCTGACACGCCGGGACCGGAAGAGATCGAGATGTTCCTCACGTTTATGGGACATTTTGGCGCGCAAACCGGCTACCCCGTTTTGAACGTCACGGTTACCGATCCCGACGGCATGAAAGCCAACAGCCAGAAGGATTACTTCGTCATGGGTACGGTTGACGATGTTTCGGGCGCCATCTCCAAGGTAAGCGACACACTGCCGGTGAAGATGCGCGGCGGCGCTAACGGCGGCCTGCAGGTCGAAGACACGCAGGGCTTCTTTGCTTTCCCGCATGCGTGGTGGAAAGTGCGGAGCTCGGACCATGTGGAGAGCGGCAAGCTCGAAACAGCAGGCGGCTTTCCGGACGCGCTGATCGAGGGTGTCCAGTGGCCTCGCAACAGCGGCCGTTCGGTAGTGCTGGTCGCTCTGCGCGATAAGTCGGTCGTACCGAATTTCCTGCAGGTGTTTCTCAAGCAGTCACAGTCGTCGGATATTTCGCAGTCGGTCAGCGTCCTTAACGGCACCCGCTTCGCGTCGTATCGTATCGGAGCCGAGGTGTACCACGTCGGCTACCTGAACTGGTGGATTCGGCTGAAGCTGCTGGCGTCCGAGTTCCCCTGGCTGGTCGTCGCCGTAGGCGTTCTCCTCTGCTTCCTGGCTGCTGCCTTGATCCGCGCCAGCCTGCGACGTCACGCGCGGCGACGTTTGCAGGTCAACGAGTAACTTCCTCACCCATAGAGCAACAGGAGAAGCAGTATGGAACGGTCGCTACGGACTCAAGCAGGGAACTTTCTACGGCTTGGGGTGGCGGCCGTTCTGCTTTTCGGGATGGCGGCGCAAAGCGGTTGCCGCGCCGAGCAGCCCTGGCCCTTGTGGGAAAGTTACGCCAGCCATTTTCTGGATGGGCAAGGCCGCGTCATCGATCATGGTGGACAGGACAAGACCACCACCGAAGGCGAAGCCTACGCCATGTTTTTCGCTCTCGTCGCCGGCGACAGGTCGCGTTTCGACAAGCTCGTCGATTGGACGGAAAACAATCTCGCCCAGGGAGACCTGACCGCACGGCTCCCCGCGTGGAGCTGGGGCAAGGCTCCTGACGGGAGCTGGCATGTTCTGGACTCGAACCCCGCCGCCGACGCCGATCTTTGGATGGCCTACTCGCTCTGCGAAGCGGGTCGGTTGTGGAAAGTGCCGCGCTACGAAAAACTCGGCGACCTTATGGCCCTGCGCGTCGCACAGCAGGAGGTGGTGCTGGTTCCGGGCGTAGGAACCACCCTGATCCCGGGAGCGCAGGGGTTCCATCCCGACCCGCAGACCTGGTACGTCAACCCCGGCTACCTTCCGCCTTCCTTGCTGCAGTACTTTGCCAAGCGGGCACCGGGGCAGCCGTGGGGTGAAGTGCTGGCCAGCCTGCCGGCAATGGTGCACACGGACGGTGGCTTTGTGATGGACTGGGTGAGCGCCGGGCCGAGCGGTGTAAAGCCGTCGGTCAACCCGGCAACGCCGACGAGCGCGCCCAGTAACGCCATTCCCATTGGCAGTTACGATGCCATCCGCATGTACCTGTGGATGGGGATGGCCGACCGCCGCACCCCCGGGGTGCAGGAGTCGCTGGAGCAGATGGGCGGCATGGCTACTTACCTGCATACGCATGCTCTTCCTCCGCTGCGGGTGGACGCCACGGGTACGGTTCTCCAGCCCGATGCTCCCGTCGGGTTTTCCGCCGCCGTTGTTCCGTACCTGAGCGCCGTTGGGTTAAAGGCCGAGATGGCGACCCAGAACGGCCGCCTTATCGCGGTGTTCGATCCAAAATCCGGGCTGTATGGCCATGACACCGCTTATTACGACCAGAACCTGGCGCTCTTCGCCACTGGATGGAATGAAGGTCGCTTCCATTTTGAAGAGAATGGGCGGCTTAAGGTTAAGTGGAAATAAGGCTCAGTATGTGGAAATTCTGGACCGGAACTCTACGTAACCAGCTTGATTCCTGCGGAATGAGTGAAAAACCCGAAAGAAGCCCACAAAACCATGGCGAAAAACGGTAAGCTTCAGAAAACCCGTCAGTTGACTGCCGTGATTCTCCCAGGCAGTACTGGCAGAGTAGGGAACTGATGACAACAGGTTCGCCGATTCGATTCTGGGCTGCCGGATTGTTGCTGTGTGCCGCAGCCTGCGGCCCCGCGACAATGCGCACACTGGCGCAGACGGACCAGACTGCGCAGCTCCTGGGAAAAGCCCATGCCCTTGAGGTTCGCGGGCGCATGGACATGGCCAAGCAGACATGGCAGCAGGTCCTGCTCAGTGACCCCAACAATTCCGAGGCGCTGGCCGGCATGGCTCGCGCCGCCAAGCTGGAAGGCAAGAACGACGAGGCCGCACGCTATCTCGAAAAGATGCGCACGCTCAATCCTTCTGATCCGAACATCGCTCGCGTGGAAGGCATGAACACGCAGCAGAATACTTCGTCGGAGCTGCGCGAAGCCGGCAAGCTGTCGCAAGCCGGGCAATACGCGCGGGCGATGACTATCCTGCGGCAGGTGTATGGCGACACGCCACCCCCGGGCGACGGCGCGCTCTCCTATTACCAGACCGAGGCAGCCACGGACGAAGGTCGTCCCCACGCGATAGCGGGTCTGCGTGCGTTGGTCGACAAATATCCCCAGGATTCCCGTTACCAAATCGCGCTTGGCAAAATTCTGACCTACAACCCGCGAACCCGCGCGGAAGGGCGCAAGTTGCTGGAGCGGCATCCGAGCAACCCTGAGGCTTCAGAAGCGTTGCGGCAATCGCTGGTGTGGGATTCGCAAAACCCGGCGACCTCCGGCGACATCCGCGCTTACCTGGCGAAGCATCCTGACCAGCAGCTTGCCAGTGCGCTTGCACAAACTCAGGCACAAGTGCAGGCTTCCCGCCGCGCCGGCGGCGGACCCCGCCCCACTACGCAGACGCCGGAGCAGGCTGCGGCGGCGGCCGCGTTTCGGGAACGCTCCGCGGCTGACCAGGCGGCGTACAACTCCCTGAATGCCAAGCGCCTTGACGAAGCGGAAACCCGTTTCAAAGCGATTCTCGCCAATAACGCTACAGACACGCAGGCGCTCGCCGGTCTGGGCTATGTCCGAATGCAGCAGTCAAATTTCGGCGGAGCGATCAGTTACCTGCAACAGGCGCAGAACGACGGATCGAAGGACCCTGCGGTTGAGAAAGCGCTGCGCGATTCCCGCTTTTACTACACGATGCAGGAAGCCACGGCGGCTCTCAACGAGAATGACCTGGTAACTGCCCAACGGCAATTTCAGTCAGCGTTGACGCAGCGCCAGAACGACCCCGAAGCCCTGCTCGGGCTCGGCGGAACGCTGTTGAAGGCGCAACAGCCTGAACCCGCAGTCCCCGTATTTACGACCTTTGTGAAGGTCAAGCCGGGCGACAAGGCAGCCTGGCGCGGGCTCTTCATGGCGGACTACGGCGCAGGCCGGTACAACGATGCACTCGCGCTCGATAAACGAGTGCCTCCTCCGATCCACGCTCAGCTTCTGCGCGACCCTGATTACCTGCGCACGCTGGCTTCGGTATACATGGCTCTGGGGAGAGACGCAGACGCTCAGCGAGTGCTGCGAGCGGCGCTGGAACTGCCGTTTCCAGCGGGAGCGGCCGGCCTCAAGGCTGACGTCCAGTTGCAATATGCTGCCTTGCTGGCGGCCGCAAATCGCCGTGATCAGGCGGCCGGTCTTTATCGGCAGGTTCTGGCCGCAGACCCGAAGAACACGAACGCGTACGCCGGCCTCATCCAAACCGAGCACGCTGCCGGTAACGACGCCGAAGCCTTGCAAACTTTGCAGTCCATGCCTCCTGAGAACTACGCTCGCGCCATGCAGGAAGCGGGCTTTGAAACGACAGTTGCGGCTATCGATGAGAGCCAGGGCAAGTACGATCTCGCACAGGATGTTCTTGAAAAGTTCCTGACGCAACAAGCGCAGGAGAACCACAAGCCCTTTGTTCCGGCCCAGATTCAACTTGCCGGGTTGTACCTACAGCGCGGCGACTCAGAGCACGCGTACCCGTTGTACCGGCAGATCATCGCTGCCAATCCGGATCGCGCGGATGCCTGGCGCGGTCTGCTGACGGCGCTGCACAGCACCGGCCACGATCAGGAGGCCTTGGCGCAGATTCAACAGATGCCTCCTCAGGTCCGGCGCGACCTTGAAAACGATCCGGCATATCTGCAGGCGGTGGGCGGCATTTACGCCGGGCTCGGCCAGCCTCAGGAAGCCATGGTGTTCTACAACCGTGTGCGCCAGCACTATGCACAGCAGCACGTTCCACCCCCGGCGGACATCGACATCCAGAACGGATGGCTGCTGTATAACGGCCAAAACGATGCGGCGCTGGTTCCAGCTCTGCTGGCGCTTGGAGCCCGGCCCGACCTTACAAACCAGCAAGCCCGTACCGTGCAGACGATCTGGGCAAATCTGGCCGCTCGCCGCGCGAACCAGGCCTATGAAGCCGGCAATCCTCGCCTGGCTCTTGCGATTCTTAATGCCGCGGCTCAGGAGTTTCCAGATAACCCCGATGTGGCACGAGCGTTAGCCGGAGGATACTCGCGGTCCGGTTTGTCGAAGGAAGCCGTAAAGATTTTCAAGGCTCAAAATCTCACGACCGCTTCTGCTGGAGACTACAAGTCCGCGATCGGCGCGGCGCTGGCCGACAACGATCTTCGCGACGCGGAAACCTGGCTGCGGTTCGGCCTGGACCAATACCCCCACGATCCGCAAATGCTGAGGCTGGCCGGTCAGTTTGAGCAGGCACGCGGCGATAACAGCCGCGCCGCAGAATACTATCGGGCATCATTAGCCGCTCTGCCTCCGGACAATAACTCCTCGGACCTTGCAGGCTTACTGAGCCGCGTTCCGCAATCCCTGCCGGCACGACCCCGGTCCGCTGCCCCGGCGCCTTCACAGGATCTGGCGACGCTCCTTTCGACGCCGCTCAATAACCGCGTCACATCCGCCAGTCAGCAAGTGACGCGGCCCTTTCTACCCGGGGCAGCCGGCACGTACGGCAATGCTCCCGTGATGATGAACGGCGCGTCAGGGTATGGGCAAACAGGCTCCGCTCAGGCTCCGACTGCCTATACTGGCGCGGGTTACGGTGCCGTTGGCCCCATCTACGCGACGCCCGGATATGGAGCGCCTTCGGTCGACACAGCTCCCGGGTACAACACGACGACCCCCGCAAAGGGCCGTACGCAAAGCGGGAACCGGTTGCTGCGCGATTATGTTCCGCAAAATCAGAGTGTTCCGGAGTATCCGGGCGCTCCCGGTGCTCCGGGCTACCCGCAGCATCCGGGCTACCCGCAGTATCCGGGGAACCTGCAAAACACCCCACCGCCGCAGGTGGGTGTGCCCCAGAATCCAGGGGTCCCGTCCGTGCTGCCGCAAACGCAAGTGGATGCACCAGCACTCCCCGGGACGCCTGTTCTCCAGCTACATCCGGTCGCTGCCATGGAAAAGGTATATGGACCGTATGTGCCGTACGATCCGTCCGTAGAAACTCCTGCAATGGCGCAGGCCGCTGCTCTACGCACGCCTGTTACGGACGGCCTGCGCAACGTGGTCTTCCAGCAAAGCACCACGCAGGATGGAACACCCATTGTGCCCTACGCGGCCACGGCCAAGCCGGCTACCCACAACAAGACGCCGAGCGCGGCTGCAAAAGCGCGTGCGGCTGCTATCCATGCCAATCAAGCAGCGGCGCCAGAGTCGATGACCGGTGTCAGCCGACCGCCAGCGGACAGCTATTCCGTTCAGTTGGACAGCGCGCAGTACGCGCCGCAGTCGGCAATGCAGGTCCCGCAACCGCAGAGTTCAAGCAGCTCTGCCAATCCGGAACGGACCACGCAAATGCAACCGACAGCGCCGACCGGCGGGGCCGCCGGCAAAGGCTCGCAACTGTATACGACGAGCACTCTGCAAACGGGCTCCGGGACGCAAACGGGTGTCCAGCCGCCCTCGCAAACAGGTGACAGTTACGGCCAGCAGTACCCGCAGCCCAATGCCCGCGGCGGACAGACTGCTTCCGTGACACCGTCCAGCGGATCGCGTCGTCGCCGCAAGAAGACTCCCGTTCCAGTACAGTCGCCCACTCCCGATCAGGTTCCTGCGCAGCCGCCGCTGACGTATCCGACCTACGCGTCGCCGGCGATCAATCCGGGCCTGCCTCAGGTGGCCTCGCCGTATCCGCTGCCTCCCGCGCCCACGGATCAGGATCTGGTGATGCACAACATCCCGCCATTGCGCGCGTATGTGGATACACGTGTCGACCCACAGGCCCCACTCACGGAGCGGCAGTTGATTGAGCAGCAGTATGCCACGCTGGAGGGTTCTTTCAGTCCATGGCTTGGTGCCTCGGTCATTGGCAGGTATCGCAGCGGAACGCCAGGTATAGATCGCTTGACCTCACTTGAGGTGCCTTTTGAGGCGTCGATCGCTTTTGCAAACAACATTCGCCTTAGCGTGATCCCGAAAGCCGTATTTTTGAACTCGGGCGTGCTGAATGTGGCCGGCGGCGGGCTTGGAACGGCTCCCATTCTGGGAACGCTGACCGGAGCCGCGACGGTGAATCCCACGCAGCAGTTTGTTAGCGGCGTGGGCGGCGAAGTTCAGCTATCGACAAGCACATTCTCTGCCGGGGTGGGTACCACTCCGTACCAGTTCCTGGTGTCGAACGTGATTGGGCGCGCACGGTGGCGGCCGGGCAACGGTCACTTCACACTCTTCGGTGGACGCGACGCGGTCACGGAAACCCAACTCTCCTACGCCGGTTTGCGCGACCCTGGAACGGCAAACACAGTTACGGGCTTTGGTGGAAATGTGTGGGGCGGCGTGGTGCAAACTGGCGGGGGTGTTCGCTTCGACTCTGGCAATGAGAAAGCCGGTCTCTACCTGCAGGTAGAAGGAGCGCAACTGACCGGGTACCATGTGCTCGACAACACGAAGTTCGACGGCACGGTGGGCGCTTACTTCCGGGTCAAGGTGTTCCCGGGATACGGCACCCTTAACGTCGGCGGAACCCTTTTTGGCGAACATTACGCTCAAAACGAGCGGCCGGAAACGTATGGTCTGGGCGGATATTTTAGTCCGTCAGCCTATGTGCTTGCCGCAGTGCCGGTCACGTTCAACGGGCATTATCGCGAGAAATTCCATTATGTGGTCAATGGGAGCGTGGGTATCCAGACCTTCCAGGAAGACAGCCAGGCATATTTTCCGCTCGATCCGGTCCTGGAAACGTCTTTTGCGAATGGACGGACGGCGGTCAATTCCAACACGGGGCTGAACTACGCGATCGATGCACAGGGAGCGTATCAGGTGAACGAGCACTGGTACGTGGGAGGGTTCCTGACCGCGAACAATACGAACAACTACAACACCATTACCGGTGGGTTCTATGCGCGGTACCTTTTCCGTCCGCAGTACCAGACAGTCGATTACCCCACGGGACTCTTCCCGATTGAAAGCACGGTGCTACGTCCTTTGCGTGTCCCGTAACGGCACAGCCAAGGGGTGATCCTAAGAGGAGGAGCCTTGCGCTCCTCCTTTCGCGTCTGGCACATTTGCTGAGTAATAGTCCTCCTGATGCGGAGTCCTCCCGCGGTGTAAACGCCCTCCGCCTTCGCGCTCCGCACGACATCCTTTTGGCAAAGTTCCAGAAGCCAGCTTGCGCATTAGAGCGTTCGGCACGTATACAATTTGCACAGAGATAAATATTCTTCCGGTGGTAGCGTGCTGAAGTAAGCCGGGACATGTGGAGCAGCAGCGATGGCATTGCGAGCCAGGGTCTTCAGACGCAGTATCAGCGTGCCCTGCCTGGGCGTCGCTGTGGCGGGCTGCATGCTATTTGGAAGGACCGCGTACGCGGCGAACAGTGTTCCCGATTGGGTGAAAGAGGCGGCGCAGCAGACAGTGCCTCATTATTCCGAGTCGACCAAAGCTGTCGTTCTGCTGAATGAGACGGTATTCACGGTGGCGCCCGATGGCCGCGCCACGACCCATGTTCGCGAGGCGGTCAAAGTTCTCCGGCCCACCGGCCGCGAAGAAGCCGTTCCCATCGTTTATTTCGACAAAGATGAAAAAGTCCTATCGATGCATGTCTGGAGCATCGGTCCGGACGGGCATGAATACGTCGTCAAGGACAGCGAGATCGCCGAGCGAGGCATCGGGGGCATGGGGGGCGAGCTGTACAGTGATGAGCGATACAAGATCATGGACCATCCTCCCGGGCTGGATGTCGGAGGCATCATCGCGGTGGAGTACGAGGTGCGTGACCGGCCGTACCTCGCCGAAACCACCTGGGATTTTCAGAGCAGCATCCCGCACCTCAAGGAAAGCTTCACGCTGATCCTGCCGGAAGGGTTCACCCATACGACGACGTGGGCGCATCACCGTGTCGACACGGGTATCGATCTCGAACACCAGAAGTGGCGCTGGGAAATGGAGCACGTGGCAGGAGTTGACCTCGAGCAGGTGCCTATGTCTCCACCAATCGCGTCGTTATCGGGTCGCATGACCGTGCACTATGCCGGTCCTACGCTGGCTGAGCCGCAGGAAGGCACCTGGCAGGGCATCGGCGAATGGTACAGCCGCTTGTCGCGCGACCGCGTGGCTTCGACTCCGGAGATTGCCGCGAAGGCCACAGAACTGACGCAGGGCAAGAGCGACTTTTACGCGAAAACTGAGGCAATCGGCGAGTTCGCGCAACAGCAGGTGCGCTATTTCGTGATCGAGATGGGTATCGGGGGATACCAACCGCACTATGCGGGAGACATTTACAAAGGCCGATATGGCGACTGCAAGGATAAGGCCACGCTCCTAAGCGCGATGCTAAGCAGCGTCGGCGTGCATAGCGCACTGTTGATGGTCGACACGGAACGCGGGGCTATCGATCCGGAAGCGCCCTCGATTTACGGAAACCATATGATCGCGGCGATCGAGATCCCAAAAGGCTACGAGTCGCCCAAGCTGCGCAGCGTCGTGACGGCCAAGACAGGCAAGCGCTATCTGATTTTCGATCCCACCTGGGAAAGGACGCCGTTCGGGCAGCTTGAAGACAATCTGCAGGGGAGCTACGGCGTGTTGATGGAAGGGTCGGACAGCCAGGTGATTCGCCTCCCCGTGCTTGCCCCGGAGCTGAATACCGTGCGGCGCTCGGCTATCTTTGCTCTCGGTTCTGGCGGCGAGTTGACGGGCACGGTCACGGAAAAGCGCTTTGGCGATCTTTCCGAAAGGCGGCGAGAAGTGTTTGCGCGTGAAGACGCGAAGGATCAGCAGCGCTACATGGACCGGACCGTAGATCGCGATTTCACCAGCGTGAAGCTCACTGATCTGAAGGTGGAAAACGTCGCTGCCCTGAACAAGGACCTCACCACAACGTACTCTATCGAGGCCGCGCACTTCGCTTCGCAAGCGGGCTCCCTGCTGATGGTGCGGCCACGCGTACTCGGCAGCTACGCGATGCATGTGGACCGCAAGGAACGGCGGGTGCCGATTGATCTCGGCTCCACCCGGCGCGAATCGGATGAGTTTGAGATCAGTCTGCCGGACGGATACACGGTCGACGAGCTGCCTGATCCTGTGAAGTTGGACCTGGGGTTCGCCACCTACGAGAGCTCCACGGTTGTGGCCGGGCAGAAGCTGCAATACAAGCGGTCGTTGACCCTGCGGGAAGTGACGCTGCCTGCGGATCGGTATGAAGATTTGCAGAAATTGGCCAGCGTCATCGACGCCGATGAACAAAGCCGCGCTGTCCTCAAAAAGGTGAAGTAGACGAACGGCGCGTACGACGACTCTGTATTGGAAGGCTGGGCAAGGGGTGGGTATGATCGGGACCAAGAAGGCGCGGCAGGTGGTTGTTTGTGGCGGATGGATGATGGTGATGGGATTGATCGCGACGGCGGCGGCGGCCTCCGACCCGTGGACCAAACCGACCGCGGATGAGCTCAACATGAAGGAGCAGGCCGGATATCCCGGCGCGCCGGCAGTCATCCTGAATCGTGAAGAGATCACCAGGGACGACTTGCATGTGATGCAGCACTACGAACGCATCAAGGTGCTGACCGAAAAAGGCAAGGAGTACGCGAACGTCGAGTTGCGTTTCGCTTCTTCCCACGGAGATGGCTCCTACAGCGGAGACGATAAGAACATCACCGACATTGCCGGTCGCACGGTGCATCCGGATGGGACGATCGTCCCGTTCACAGGCAAGCCGTATCTGAAAACGTTCGAAAAGAACAGCGAGTACTCCTACCAGGCCCGGGTGTTCACCCTTCCCGACGTGGAGGTTGGAAGCATCATCGAGTACCGTTACGCCACGCGCATCGCCGATAACATCTACGAAGCCCCGGACTGGTTTATCCAGGATCGCGTGTTCACACGGAATGCGCACTTTGTCTGGTATCCGACAACTCGGGAATTGTCGTCCGACGACGGCACGATTTCCGCTATCTCGTGGTTTCCGATTCTGCCCGCCGGAGTGAGTGTCAAGCGTACAGAAAGTCCTTCCTCCTCCCATACGGGGAATGGACCCCAGCAAACCTATGAAGTCCTGGCGAAAGACGTTGCGCCCGAACCGAATGAAGAAAACATGCCGCCTATGGCGAACTTCACCTATCGCGTGCTGTTCTACTACACCCCGTATCGGACGCCGCAGGAGTTCTGGAAAGCCCGAGGCAAGGCCTGGTCCAAGCGGTTCGATTCTTTCGCAGGCCCGGACGACCACCTGCGTACGGCGACCCAGACGGTAACGGCCGGGGCATCAACTTCCGACGCGAAGCTGCAGAACATTTACGCCAAGGTGATGTCGCTTGAGAACACCGACTACACGCGCAGCCGTGGCAAATCGGAAGACAAGGCCGAAGGCCTGGGCAAGTTGACCAACGCCAGCGATCTGTTGCAGCGCGGCCGCGGCGACAGCAACCAGATGGTCGAGCTGTTTGTAGGTATGGCAAGGGCTGCGGGTTTCAAAGCCTATGGCATGCTGGTGCCCGATCGTGAACATCGACTGTTTACACCCGGGTGGTTGTACTTCGGGCAATTCGACAACATGATCGCGATCGTGAACGTCGATGGCAAAGATCAGTACTTCGATCCGGGCTCCCGCTATTGCCCGTACGGCCAGTTGGGATGGCAGGGAACCTTCGTTCAGGGTCTCAGGCAAACGGAAAGCGGCACGGACTTTTCGCAAACTCCCGGCCCGTCGTACGGCGCGAACAAGACGATGCGCATCGGAGACTTGACGGCCAATGCCGAGGGCGAGTTGAAGGGAACGGTGACTGTCACCTACACAGGAGAAGCGGCGCTAGCGTGGCGTCAGCGAGCGCTGCGGGGCGACGAGGAAAGCCTCCGGCACGGTCTTCGGACGTCCATGGAATCCATGCTGCCGAAGACCATGGAAGTAAAGGTCGAGACCATTGAAGGTGTGGCTGAGTACGACAAACCTCTGGTGGTGAAATACAACGTTCATGGAACGGCGGGCACGAAGACGTCGAAACGCTGGATTCTTCCCGCGGATGTTTTTGTCGCCGAAGAGTCTGGGCGCTTTCCGCATGAAAAGCGCGAAACTCCGATCTACTTTCACTACCCCCAAGCGATTCTGGATGCAGTTCGCATCAAGTACCCGGCAACGATGTCTGTCGAGGCTTCGCCAGCCGATGCGAAGGTGCCGTTCCAGAATCTCGGCTCTTACACTTTGAGCGCCAAAAGCGCGACTAACAGCATCACGGTCCAGCGTTCGATGCTATTCAACACGGTTATTGTGCCGCAGAAAGACTACGGGGATCTCCGTACATTCTATTCTCAGCTTGAAAGCAAGGACAAAGACAACATCGTGCTCAAGGCCGAAGCGGCTCCGGCGGCAGCGGCAGCGGCTCCGGCGGGGAACTGATGGGGCAGACCTTCACGGTGCCGTTGTCAAAGGGACACGCGGTGGCGCTTGTCGCGGAGGCGTGAAGCACCAGCCAGGTGACTCCGAGAGGCAGCAGGTGAGCCCGGCGCTCGGCGTCGCTCTGCTCGCTTAACCCACGAGTGAGCGTCGAGCCAAGCAGCCACTCCGGGGCGAGTTGCGGGCGAATCGAAGCGGCGCCCCCATCTTTGGAAAAGTCGCTGACCATGCTGCGTTCGGCGGTGGCTCTGAAGTTTTGAGCGTCCTCGCCGTCTGTGGTGATGTAGTCGGCGTCGAGAGCGAAGAGGGCGTCGGCGGGGGTATTCTGTCGCGCCCAGAGAAAGGCTTCACTCCAGCTATTTGCGCGGTGCGCTTCCGGCCACTCCAGGTGAGGGGATGCGGGAAACGTGGCGCGTTGCGCGAGCAACATCGCCACTCCGATGCTGACGAGTAACGTCGCGACCCCCCACCGCCGAAAGTGAGCGGGCGCCCCGGCCCACGCGGCCGCAAAGGCTCCGAGTAGAACGAGCAGGAGGCCGTACAGGATATGGAAGGCACGCAGCGGCTGCAAGCGCGCGACGGGAAAGGGCGTCTGGCCCCAGCGCGCGAATACCAGCGAAACGAGAACTGCGGATGCCCCAAAGCAACAGGCTGTCTTAAAGATCGTCCTGCCGGCCACGGTGAAGCTTGTCGCCGTGCTCAAGAGGACTCCGGCGAAGATGAGGAGTGGCGCGGCCAGGCCAGCGAGCTCGTACCACTGCCAGCGTGAGAGAAACCAGAAAGTCCGTGTATGCGCGGCGGCCAGAGCGGCCGCGCTTTCAAGGGGAGCCTGCCGCTGCACGAGGGCACACGCAAGCAGCAGTGCAACGAGAAGCGCTGCCTGTGTTGCCCAGCGAAACCTGGGTCGCGGGATGCAGAAGGTCCACAGCGTCAGCAGAAACAGGGCGGCATAGGCCGACATCGCGACGTGCAGCAGTGTGGCCATCGCGAGGACGGTGATCCCGGCAGCGAACCGCCGCTTCGGAAATGCAGCCGCCGGCGCGGGGCTGAGAAGGCTGATCGCCAGGAGCGTCAGCGGTGTCGAAAACGAGCGCGCCGTGAGATAAGGCTCCATAAAGAAAAGCGAGGTCCCGGCAACGGGAACGGTGCAGGCGACCGCCGTCAGGGCGGCGGCGTACAGCGGAGCCTTTGGAGTGGCAAAACACATTGCCGCGAGCCGTGCGATCGCCACCAGCGTGAGATACAAGCAGAGCAGGTGGGCGCAAAGCAGCACTTCCTCTAACGGTCGATGCAGCCACAGCGTCAGGCTGCCGATTACGGGATCAAAGAGGGAATAAGCGCGGCGCGCGGCGACAAACGCCCTGTCGTGCGCGAACAGCGAGGGATGCACGTAGAGCTTTATGCCGGCAGCATACAGACCACCGTCTTCCGCAAACGGGTGATACCCATGAATCAGAAAAGCAGTGGCTGTGAGCAGTAGCAACACTCGTTGAGACGGTGCGCGAACGGTACGGGCGTTGGGGAACACTACCGCGAGCATACGCCGAGGGCGAACGCGACGCGATTCGGAAACTCCGAAAACTCTTCGTTCCCGCTCCTTAGCAGGCGGCGCTCTGCCCAGCAGCAGACGATACAATAAGGAAGCTTCCCGGAGGGACTTTCGGAAATGTGCAGTAAGCGGCGCGGCGTGCGAAGAAGCGGAGTGTGGGTGTGACACGAGAGCGCCGTCTTGGCTTGCTGAAGATGCTTCCCGGTCTTCTGATAAGCGCGTTTTTCCTGTGGTTTACCTACGTTCGCAGAAACGCGGCCGGCGTTCGCGGCTTCAACCCGGACGATTTTCGCGGTCTGCGGCTGGTAGCGCCTGTCTGGATTGTGGGCATGGTTGCGGCGGGCTGCCTGGGGTATTTCGTGCGCTCGTACCGCTGGTGGCGCATGATGCGCAGCTCCGGCAGCCGTTTGCGGACGTGCTTCCGCGTGTTCATGACGTCGCTCGCCGCGAACAACATCCTGCCGCTGCGCATCGGCGACGTGATGCGCATTTTTACCTACGCGGACGATCTCCACGCATCGCCCTCCTTCATCATGAGCACGCTGCTGCTCGAGAAGCTGCTGGACATCTTTACGCTGGTTCTGATGCTGGTGGTCACGATCCACACCGGCAGCGGCGTTTCCGCGCATACGCGTGTGCTGGCGAAGGTGCTGCTGGTTGTTTCAACCGGCGGGCTGATCCTTATGGTGGCAGGGGCCCGTGTTTTGGTAGGGCCCATCCAGGCGATGTTCCGCCGGCTACCGGCGAAGCTCGGCAAGCTCGAGCACTGGCTGCTGCTGGCGCTCGAAGCCGTTCGCAATATCGGCATTCTGGGCATGGTGTGGCTGTTTGTGTTGAGCCTGGTGGCCTGGGGGTGCGAAGGCCTGATGTATCTTTCGGCGATGCGGCTGATCGGCCTTGTGACGGATTGGGGAGGCCCCTGGCAGACGGTCGCCGTAGCCAACCTGTCGTTCCTGATCCCGAGCTCGCCGGGCGGCATCGGGCCGTTTGAATGGGCCTGCAAAAGCACGCTGGTCAACCACGGAGCGACCGCTTCCGAAGCCGGTCTTTTTGGGCTGCTCATTCACCTTTGGCTCCTGGTGGTGATTACTGGCGTCGGTGGCGGCATGTTCTTTGTGCATCGAATCCGCCGAGCGAGGCGCGAGCCTTTGCTGGATGAAGTGGACGCGCTGCCCGCAGAGCTGCCGTAACGCAGCGCACGAAGGCAATCAGGGTTTTCGTTTCCCGGAAGTCAATGGAGTGGTATGTACAGGACGCTGCAGCAAGGAATACAAGCGCGGGTGCGTGAGGTGGTACAGGCCCGCTACGGAGTTGAGCTCGGCGCGATCCATGTTGAGCTGCCACCGAAGATCGAGCTTGGTGAAATGGCCATGCCGGTCGCGTTCGAACTGGCCAAGAGGTTGAAGAAAGCTCCGCGAGCGATCGCGCAGGAGCTGCAGGCGGAGCTGGCGGCAACCGAAGGCGTCGCCGCGGTAGAAGTCGCCGGGGCCGGGTACCTGAACGTGAAGCTCGACCGCGCGGCTGCCGTCAAGCGCATGGCGGCCGACGAGCACGCGGCTGTCGGCGGGCCGGGGTTTCGGCTTGTCGAACATACGAGCATCAACCCAAATAAAGCCGCGCACGTGGGGCATCTGCGCAACGCGATTCTGGGCGATACCTTCCAGCGAATGCTGCGGCCGGACGGGTGGAAGCCGGGCTGGGACACCGGCGTTCAAAACTACATCGACAACACGGGCGTGCAGGTGGCGGACATCGTCGTCGCCATGCAGCATCGGCTGGGGCTATCGGTTGCCGGCGTGCGTGAGTGGATGACCGAGGCGCTGGAATCGAACCAGCGGGTCGACTACCTGTGCTGGGACCTGTACGCGCAGGTGTCGCAGTGGTACGAGGCGGAGCCAGCCGAAGCGGCGGCGCGCAAGCAGGTACGGCTCGACACGCTGCACGCGATCGAAACGGGTGGCAATGCGTCGGCGGACATCGCGGAGATCGTGTCCACCTCCGTGCTGCGGCGGCACCTGCAAACCATGGAGCGGCTGGGCGTCGAGTACGACTTTCTGCCACGCGAAAGCGAAATCCTGCACTTACACTTCTGGGAAACGGCGCGGCAACTGATGATCGAGCGCGGCGTGCTGTACGAAGAAACGGCGGGGAAGAACAAGGGCTGCTGGGTGATGCGCCGGGCGCAGACAGACAAGGCCGCAGAAGTTCCCGGCGCTGGTGAAGACGCGGGCCCCGATGAAGATGCCAAGATCATCGTCCGCTCGAACGGGACCGTGACGTACGTGGGCAAAGACATCGCGTATCACTTGTGGAAGTTTGGGCTGCTCGGCAAGGATTTCGGCTACGCACAGTTCTACAAGTACGCGAGCCATATGTGCTGGATTTCGACGGTCGACGGCGAAGATCCGCACCCGACGTTCGGCAAGGCCGCGGCCATTTACAACGTCATCGACTCGCGCCAGGATGACCCCCAGGCGCAGGTGAAGGAAGCGCTGCGCGGTATGGGATTCACCGCCGAAGCGGACCGCTACACGCACCTGAACTACGCGTTCGTCGGTCTGACGGTGCGAACCGCGCAGGAGCTCGGCTACGTGCTGAGTGAACAAGACAAGGGACGCGCCTACATCGAGGTGAGCGGCCGCAAGGGTTTCGGCGTGAAGGCCGATGACCTGATCGACCGCATGATCGCGGCCGCGCAAAAGGAAGTGGACGCTCGCCACCCGGAGCTCGCGGCCGGGGAACGCGAAACGATAGCCGAAGCCATCGGTGTGGGCGCGTTGCGGTACTTCATGCTGCGGTTCACCCGCAACACCATCATCGCGTTCGACTACCAGGATGCCCTCGCGTTCGACGGAGAAACCGGGCCGTACGCGCAGTATGCCGCGGTGCGCGCGGCAAACATCTTCCGCCGCGCGGACGTGGCGGAAACCGCCGCGCTGGCCCAGGTGCGCGAACTCCATGTACAGGCACTGCTGGAAGGTGACGAGGGAACGAGCGTTTGGGAAGTGTGGCTGACGGCGTCGCGCCTGTCGACCGTGCTGGAGCAGGCGATCACGGCGGCGGAACCGGCAATCCTTGCCAAGTACGCCTTCGTGCTGGCGCAGCAGTTCAACAACTTCTACCATCGCCATCACATCTTGACCGAAGCAGACCCCGCTCGAAAAACGCTGCTGCTGGCAACCGCGGCGGTGGCTCGGCGAGAACTGGTACGGGTGCTCGGTTGGATGGGCATGGCCGTGCCTTCGGCCATGTAGCCGGAGCCGGTCACTGTGGTCAGCTTAAAGGTCGCGCCTTCAGCGCTCAAATCGTCACGCTCCGATACCTGGGCCGTTGACCCGGGCTGGGAGAAATCGGGTTTTACTCGGGAGCAGAGTTTCACGATCAGGACGGCGCGGCGCATGGCTGTATTGTAGGCTGAGGGTTGCTGG
>CALMON010000149.1 GCA_937871785.1 uncultured Granulicella sp. | reverse complement strand
TCATCGTTATCGGCACCCACTGCGTCATCTTCGTCATCGTAGCCCTCTTCATCGACTGCGGCTAATTCGAGGGGGTCGCTGGAGACGACCTCCAGATCGACGCCACACTCGTCGCACTGAATTACTTCACCCTCTTCTACATCGTCCACATCGAGATCAAGCGGATTATCGCACTCAGGGCATACAACAGACATAAACGTCGCTCCTCAGAAAATGTTGTTCGCGCCCTTGCTAGGATGGTGCAAGAGGCTTGCGGGTAGCTTCTCTTTTGTTCTAGTGTCGCACGCGCTGTGCGTCCGCTCAGGGTACGTCGCTACCGCGGCCCCGGATGGCCGGTGCTGCCCAAGGAGAGTGTATGAAGCGAAAACGCGAGGTCTTTGCCCTGTGTGGGTGTGTCGTGTGGATGGCTGGCTCGGTTGTCGCCGCGGGCGCGCAGAGTCTCCTATCCCCGAACGCTGTGTCGTTGCCCGTCGCCGCCGACCCGCAGATCATAGCCGTGCTTCGCAGTATCTCGCCTGACGCTGTACAGCGGGATATCGCGAAGCTCGTCGGCTTTGGCACACGCAGCACACTTTCGAGCATGGAAACCAATCTGCCGGCGGGGCATGGTGTCCTGCCAGCGGCGGATTGGGTGGAGTCGGAGTACAGGGCGATTTCTGCGACCTGCGGCGGCTGCCTTGAGGTGAAGCGTGACGAGTTCACCGAGGAGCCTGCACCCGAAGGTAAGCCGAAGACCCGCTTTGTGCGTTCAACGAAGCTGGTGAACGTGTATGCCATCCTGCACGGCAGCTCGCCGGACAAGGCGGCTCAGTGGGTACTCGTAACCGGACACATGGACTCCCGCGTGAACGACGTGCTGGACGCGCACGCCGACGCTCCGGGGGCGAACGACGATGCCAGCGGTGTCGCCGTTTCGCTGGAGTGCGCCCGCGCGATAGCAACGGCCGTTCAGCAGGGGCTCAAGCCGGCTGGCACGATCGTGTTCGTCGCGGTGGACGGCGAAGAGCAAGGGCTTAACGGCTCCAGGCACCTGGCCGTGCTTGCCAGGCAGCAGGGCTGGCCTTTGGAAGCGGTGCTCAATAACGATATCGTCGGCGGCGACACGACTCCCGGCGAAACCCTGCAGGATAAGTCGGCTGTGCGCGTGTTTTCAGAAGGCGTGCCCAGCGTCGCAACCCCTGAGCAGCAGCGGCAGATCCTGGCGCTCGGGGCGGAAAACGATTCGCCTTCCCGAGAACTGGCTCGCGCTATTGCCGAGCTGGCGCCCGCGTACTTCGCGGCTTCTTCGCAGGGAGCGGCTCCGGTTGGCCCGGGCGCGGCGCGCAGCCATGCGGTTCGGCTCGTCCCGGCGTTCCATCCGGTGCTCATCCTGCGCCGCGATCGCTACCTGCGCGGCGGCGACCACACCAGCTTCAACGGCGAAGGCTTCGCGGCCATCCGCTTCACAGAGTGGCGCGAAAACTTCGACCATCAGCATCAGGCCGTGCGCATCGAAAAGGGTCTCCAACACGGAGACCTGCCGCAGTATGTCGATTTCAACTACGTCGCTAACGTCGCGCGTATGAACGCGGCTACGCTGCTCACTCTGGCCGAAGCTCCCAGCGTGCCGCAACAGGTGAAGGTGCTTACCGCGGCGCTCGACAACAACAGCGAGCTTACCTGGCAGCCCTCGGCGTTCGCCCCGGCTGGAACCACGTATGAGGTGGTGTGGCGCGACACGAACGAGCTGCTCTGGACGCACGCGCGCAGCGCGGGCACCGCGATGACGCTGAAGCTCGACGTATCCAAAGACAATGTGCTCTTCGGTGTGCGCGCCGTCGACCCCGCCGGGCATCGCTCCCTCGCCGTGCCCCCTGTTCCCGGACGCTAGGGCAGATCCGCAAAGAGGTGCAGGCATTCTTGTCTTTGCTTCTGGGATAGGTCTGGACTTTAGCCCAGACAGGGGGAGCGGCCAAAGAACTGGGCTTTCGCCCCCTGGGACCGATGCCTGAACATCTGCACGCAATCTGATCTAGCCGTAGCGCTTGTTCTGAAAGGTTCCCATGCTGCAGTCCAACTCGCCAACCACGCTAATGTTTCCACCCTTCCGCGGGGTCACGCGCCGCATCGTGCTGCTTGCGATCCTGTGCTTTGTCGTCACGCTGGTGCTGAACGCGACGCCGCTTGGGGCGCAGATCAACTTCTGGCTGGTGATGACGCCGGCCGTGGCGCTGTTCCATAAACCCTGGCAACTGCTGACGTACGCCTTTATTCCGACGGGGCTGCTGAGCACGGTCTTCGCGCTGCTCTCGATGTGGATGTTCGGCTCGCAAATGGAAGACGACCGCGGCCCGCGCTGGATGACCGAGTTCTTTCTGGTCTCCGCCGTGGGCGGAGCGCTGCTGGCCGCTTTGCTAGGACTCAGCGGCCTTCTATACAGCCCGCTCGCTTCGACCGCCGGTCTGTGGCCGGCGATCATGGCGCTGCTTCTCGCGTTTGCGCGCGCGTACCCCGACCAGCAGATTCGGTTGTTTGGTCTTTTGGGCATCAAGGCCAAGCACCTGGTGGCAATTTACCTGGTGTTCTATTTATTCAGCGCGCTTCGCGGGGGAGACAAGCTAGGAGCAGCAACTGCACTCTTCGCCGCGCTTTGCGGCTACCTGTACCTCCGCTTCGTTCCTCGCCGCGGGCTGGGCACTTCCGCCTCTGAGCGGCTCTACGGCATGCGCAATGCGTACTACCGCAGCAAGCGGCAGCGGGCCGCGCGCAAGTTCACCGTGTACATGCGGAAGCAGGGCAAGGACGTCAATATCGACAGCTCCGGAAAGTATGTCGGGCTGGACGACGAACGCAAAAACCCGAACGATAAGCGCTGGATGAATTGAGTCGCTCCCGAAGTCCAAAAGGCTCAAGCCCGGTCCTGCAAATCATGGACTTACCCTACTCGTGTAAAGTGTCGTGGAACGCATCGGCCCACTCTGGGCACAAGGTCGGAGGTGACATTTTGTTCTATGTACGCAGTTGCTTTGACAAACCCGGTATGGGAGACGCTCGCAACCACTTTCGCGCATCGCATCGCGAATACCTGAAGGCGTTCCTTGAAGAAGGCGCAGAAGTCCGGATTGTAATGGCTGGACCCATGTGCGTTTCCGATTCGGATGACACCAACCTGGGAAGCTTCATGATTGTCGAGTCCTCTTCCATGGCGCACGTGGAGGCCTTTCACAACGGCGATCCGTTTACCGTGCAGGGAATCTTCGGCCGCGTGGAGATCGTTCGCTGGGATCGGCACATCGGGTAAGTGCCAAAAGCGAACGGCTCCTTGTACGGAGCCGTTCGCGTGTAGCAGCAACAGATTTACAGAGCGGCGATCTGCTCTTTGGCTCCGGCAAGCGCCTTGGCCTTCGGCTCTTCGCCCATTGAAACGCCTTCCGCGCGGACCACGTCGACATCCGTCATGCCGATGAACGTGAACACGTCCTTCATATACTTTTCCTGGTGGTCGCGAGGCTCAAACGGCGAGCCCGGGCCGTACAGGCCGCCACGCGTGGAGATGATCACGGCGCGCTTGCCGCCGCAGGCCCCCTGCGGGCCAGTGGGGCCGTACTTGAACGTCTTGCCGGCGACCAGGATCAGGTCGACCCAGGCCTTTAAGTGCTATTTAATGATTATGTTTTACATGTGAGCTACAAGTAAGTAGATGTCGGCAGCGAGGAACTCCGCCAGGATAGCTTCGCCCATCGCGAGCTCGGCCTTTTGCGCCGGGGTATGCGTGTCGGCTTCAGCGCCGTGGAGGCGCAGCACCGCGGTGTAATGGCTGAGCGGCTCGCCGATCAGGTCGCGATACACCACTTCCGCTCCGGGGTTCTTGGCCTTCAGGGCTTCAACGGCGTCCTTGGTCAGCGGGCGTGTGACGGAGTTGGCTCCGGTGACGCTGGAATCGATGTGCAGAATCTTCATGAGGTCGTGTCCTTTGGAAAGGCGAGGGGTTGGGCCTCTCGCTACTAGGGTTACTCTAAGTAAGTGGGCGGCGGTTGGGAAGTAGGCACTTTGGAGTAACCGCCGCGATCCTGTCGAACTGGCGAAAGACTTTGAAGGAGCGTGTCTATGGCGTTATCCCCGGTCGTACCTGTCCTTTCCCCGGCGGCGATGCCGTCTGCCGTCGAGCAGGTCTCCGTGGCCGAGGCCGAAGCAAGTGTCTCCGAGCAGATCGCCGCGGGCTGCAGCATGAGCGGCCTTATGGAGATGCTGACGCGGGCCTGGACGCTGCACATTTTGTGGCTGCTCAGCCGCAACGGCGCCATGCGCTTCGGTGCGTTGAAGCGGGGCGCCGTAGGCATTTCGGCTCGCCTGCTCACAGTGCGGCTGCGCACGCTTGAGGAACTCGGCTTCGTCACGCGTTCGGTGCGGGCGACCAACCCGCCGGAAGTGACCTATGTCCCTACGTCGCGGCTGCACGACATGGACCACTTCATGGGCCAACTGCACCAGCTCGCCGACAAGTGGCAGCGCGAAGACCGCGAACGAGCGGTGTAGCGGCCGGCGCATCCAATCACTATGGCTTCCCTCCCTCCCGAAACGGTTCGTCTCGACAAATGGCTCTGGGCGGCGCGCTTCTTTAAAACCCGCTCCGACGCCGCCAACGCCTGCGACCTGAATCGCGTCACCTCAAACGGTCACATCGCCAAGCCGGCTCGCGACGTGCGCGCCGGCGATAAACTCACGGTGCGCAACGAAGGCGGCGAGTTTGCGATCGAGGTGCTGCTGCTGAGCAACATGCGCGGCCCCGCCGCTGTGGCGCAAACGCTCTACGCGGAAACCGACGCGAGCAAGGCCGCCCGCGCGGCAGTGGCCGAAGAGCGCAAAGCCATGGCGCAGGCCGACGGCTTTCCCGTTGGCCGTCCAAATAAGAAAGACCGCCGTGACCTGAACAAGTTCCGCGGCCGCATCGTCCGGTTCTAGGTGACTACAATCACACGTAACACGGAGGACTCACAACCGAAAACTTACAACTCATACCCGTACCGTTCCACTTCCCCAAGCAGCGCCAGCTTCCGCTCCGCTGGTAAAAAGCTTGCTTCGACCGAGTTCGCCGCCCATTCGCGCATCTGTTCGAGCGAAAAGGCAAACTCTCGCTGCACCATGACGTACTCTTCAAGCAGCGTCGCCCCAAAAAAGGGCGGATCGTCGGAGTTCAACGTCACCATCAGGCCTTCCTCGAAGTACAGCCGCGCCGGATGCTCGGCCAACGCTCGGCAAACGCCGGTCCGCAGGTTGGACGTGACGTTCAGTTCCAGCGGAATCTGCTTGAGCGCAAGCACCTCCACCAGTTCAGGGTCGAGCTGCGCACTCAGCGCGTGGCCGATGCGTTCGGCGCCGATGTTGACTGCCGCCCAAATGCTCTGAGGTCCCGTGTTTTCGCCCGCGTGGCAGGTCAGGTGCAGCCCCGCGGCCCGCGCGTCTTCGTACAGTTCGCGAAAATCCTGCGCCGGTCCGCGCAGCTCGTCGCCACCGATGCCGATACCCACCACGCTTGGCATCGTTTGCCGCAGCTCCGCCGCTTTGCGAAACACGCGCCCTGCTTCTTCCAGCCCAAAGTGCCGCACCGCGTCGATGATCCACAGCAGCGTGACGCCAAAATCCTGCTCCCCGCGCACGCGTCCACGCTCCGCCGCCGCCATCACCTCGTCGACGTCGAGCCGCTTCTGCCAGTAAAGAATGCCGATCGATAGGTACACCTCGGCGTGCCGAACGCCCTGCGCGGCCAGGTCGCGCAGCATCGCGTAGGTGATGGTCTCGTAGTCGGCCGCCGTGTGCAGGCGCTCGGTAACGCCCTTCAAGCTCATCAGAAAGCTGGGGAAATCGTGGTAGCGGTACACGGCGCGAGCGTCGCCCAGGGTTAACGGCCTCGCGTCGTTCCGCTCGGAAAGCTCGACCAGCGTTTCCGCTGTAATCGAGCCTTCGAGGTGTAGATGAAGTTCCGCCTTGGGAAGGCCACGCAGCCAGGGCCGAGGGTCGGGAGAAGGAAGTGCGGGCAAACGACGAGCCATCCTTCCAGTGTAGCGAACCGGTCTGCGCGAACGCGCAACGTACCGCCTAATCGCGGCTGCGCGAACCCCCGCCAAAAATCTGCAGCAGCGCAATGAAGATATTCAGCGCGTCGAGATAGATGCTGAGCGACATTTGCACCGGGCCGTAGGCCGCGCCGCGGTCCTTCAGGCGCATGAAGTCGAACAACAGCAGCGCGCTGAACACAATCAGCGACAGCCACGCGTACATGCCCGGATGAACGATGTGGACGAAGGCCCCCAGGAAGCCGACCACAATCAGGCCGATCAGCGCAAACATTGCGACGCGGCTCGCCTTGACGTAGTTGAAGCGCGCAAACTCCGCGACAACCGCCATCAGCGCCATGCCGAGCCCCGTGGTCACAGCGGCTTCAAGCACCACTGTTTGCCCACCGGCAGAATGGAGGTAGCTGTTCAGGATCGGGCTGATCTCGACACCCATAAACGTCGTGAACAGATAAAACAGGGCCAGGCCCAACCCCGTCGACTTGCGCGCCGCCGCGCTGATCGCAAAAATCAGTCCGAAGTTTACCAGGATCAGAAACATGTACCCGACGCCCAGCGAAGCCGGCGCAATGTACGCTCCAAACGCCGTAAAACCAAACCCGACCGTCGTGATCCAGAGCACCTGGCTCAGCAAACTCGCTGTGGTGTTCGCATCGATCACGCGAGCGCCGTTTACCGCTGTGACATTCATCTCGCAACCACCTTGTCGTCGTACATGGATTAGACGCCGACACCAGCATCTACGTCGCTCTACCCTACCGCAGCCGCTCACCGCCGCCCACGCTGATGGCCGAGCCTTCCGCCAGCAGCACGTTCGCGGGAGCCGTCCCCGTCAGCCCGGCAAACGCCGGGCCGTACGTTGCGCCGAAATCCACCGCCACTTTGTATCGCTCCACCGGGTACATCTGCCAACGCGGATGGTGCACGTCGTAGACCGACGTGCCGCCGCGGCTGCGCTTCGTGTAGCCCCAGTAATGCTCCGTAATAAACTCTTCGACCGACCCGGGCGCGATCGGCTCCGCCGCTGCCGCTGCTTCTACCGCCAGCGTGTACCACAGCCGGCGCGGCCGCCACTCGTAGCTCACCAGCAGCTTGCCCGCGACGGCAGCAAACGCATGGCCGGTCGGCATCGTGGAATAAGGCTCCTCATAGAGCGTTCGCGCGACCAGGGTGATGGCCGGCTTCGGCACATACTCGCCAAGAAAAACCACGCCGCGCCGCACGGTTCCGTCCCGCTCCGTGCGCTTGACGTAAAAGCGCAGGTTGACTTCCTCGAACGTGCGGTGAAACGGTACCGGCACGCCCTTGAGTTTCACACGGTCGAACAGGAAGCCGACCAGCGACACATAGCAGCGCTCCTCGCCGTAGCCGCGCCACAGGTCCAACTCGACCCCGGCAGGCAGGTAGGGCGCAAGAGTTTCCGTGGAAATTTCGTACTGCGCCATGATCAGCTTGCGCCATTCCGCGGTCAAAAACGTAGACATACCTTTAGGATGCAGGCTGCCCGACGGCAAGCGCGGCCTCGTTTTTCTGGCTGAATTGCCGCGGCGAGCAGCCCATCACGCGCCGGAACGCCTTGCCGAAGGCGCTTTCGGACTCGTACCCCAGGGCCGAAGCGATGGCCGCAAGGGACTCCCCGGAGGTTTGCAGCCGGTCGCCGGCCAGCAGCATGCGCCAGCGCGTCAGGTATTCCATGGGCGTCGAGCCCACGGTGGTTTTGAACCGCAGCGCAAAGATCGACCGCGACATGCCGACGCGTTCCGCAAGCCCCTGCAGCGTCCACGCGCGGCCCGGTTCGTCGTGCATGCAGGCCAGCGCAGCGCTCATCTGCCGGTCCGCCAGCGCAAACAACCAGCCCACGCCGCCGCGCGCGCCTTCCGCCACATGCAGCCGAAGCGCCTGCACCAGCATCACGTAGGCGAGCTGCTGCGCGATCAGGGTGCTGCCCGGCTGCGGGTCGCGCAGCTCTTCGCGCATCCGCTCGAGCGACCAGCGCATGGCGGCTTTGTCCGCCTCATTGCGAATATGGACGATCGGCCGCAACGATTGCAGCAGGATGCCGGCGTGGTCGCCAGCCAGGGTAAAGTGCCCTCCCGCCAGGTAATTGCCCGTCACCTCGTGGGCCGGCGGCGGCGTTCCTTCGGCCTGCGCGCGCTGTGCGGCTTCCTGCCGGTTCGCCATAAAGGTCTGAAAGTCCACGGGCGTAAGCCGCAGATCGGTGGACAGGCAAAACGGCAGACCGCGCGGCAGTAGAAAGCAGTCCCCTGCCACAATTCGCACGGGGTCGCGCACGCCTTCCACAGTCAGCCAGCATGCCCCGGCGAGCATCGCGTAGCACTTGATACCGTCGTGCTTGCCCCACTGGATCGCGACGTCCTCGCCGACCCCAAACCCTCCCGAAACATAGCCCTTCGGCTTCAGCAAAGCAAGAACATCGGATAACGGGTCCACATAGCCCTCCCGGACGATTGCGCCGAATGTACGGACTTTCAGTATAGATCGTCTGGTGCGGATACCCCATCTATCTTGGGGAAGAAGCCGGGAGCAACTGTCTGTGCGGGGCTCCGCGCCGGTCTACGATGCGCGGCAGCTACCGGCAGCCCGGCTTCTGAACTGTAGGCACAAGGAGAACACCATGCGCATCTTTCTTACCGGAGCCACCGGCTTCATCGGCACAGCCATTATTCCGGAGCTGCTGGGAGCCGGTCACCAGGTCCTCGGGCTCACGCGCTCGAACGCCGGGGCGGACGCCCTGACCGCCGCCGGAGCCGAACCGCACCGCGGCGATCTTACCGATCTCGACAGTCTGATCCGCGGCGCCGCGGCCTGCGATGGCGTGATCCACTGCGCCTTTGACCACGACTTTTCGAACTTCGTGGCCAACTGCGAAAAAGACAAGCGCGCCATTGAGGCTCTCGGCTCCGCGCTCCGGGGCTCGGACCGTCCCCTGGTCATCACGTCAGGAACAGGCATGGGCAGCCGCGGGCCGGGCGTCCCGGCCACTGAAGACACATTCGACCTGTCGCACCCCAACCCGCGTTCCGCGTCGGAAATCGCCGGCGCCGCGCAGTCCGAAGCCGGTGTCAATGTTTCGGCGATGCGGCTTCCGCAGGTGCACGATACGGTCAAGCAGGGCCTGGTCACACCGTATATCGAGATCGCCAGGCAGAAAGGCGTGGTGGCCTACATCGGCGAAGGGCAGAACCGCTGGCCGGCCGCGCATGTGGTCGACGTCGCCCGGCTGTACAGGCTGGCGCTTGAAAAAGCGCAGCCAGGAGCGCGCTACAACGCGGTGGCGGAAGAAGGCGTCGCTGCCCGCGACATCGCGGAAGTGCTGGGCCGCGGCATGAAGCTGCCGGTCACGTCGATCACGGCGGAAGAAGCAGGCCCCCACTTCGGCTGGATGGGCATGTTCGTCGGCATGGACCTGCCTGCCTCAGGTGCTTACACGCAGGAAACCCTGGGCTGGACGCCCACCGGGCCTACCCTGCTTACCGACCTGGCAAACATGAACTTCGCGTAGAGCGGAGTGGCAAGAGTTCATCTTGTCTTCATCAGTTGTCCCTGCTTCCGGATAGGTCTGGGCTTCAGCCCAGATACCTAAGCCCCAGACCTATCCAGAAGCGGAGTCAAGGACACCTGCATACCTTCGTGTAATCTGCTCTGGACTTTGGCGACTTCCACCAGCGTCGAGTAAAACGTAGCCCCCCCGCCAAGATCGGTGAGCGCCTGGCTGGTGAGCGCGTTGACGTTCGCGCCGTCGGCCGAAAGCTTTTGCCAGTCCAGGCGCGCCGCCACCACGCCGGGAGCGACCCGGGCGGCCGCCGAGTCCTGCGGCAACGCGGCGATCAGCCGGATCCGTCCGCGACCATTCCAGACTGTCACCTCATCGCCGTGGGCGATACCGCGCGGAGCGGAGTCGGCGGGGTGCATTTCGAGCACGCCGGCGGTGCGACGCTCCATCCCCTGGTGCGTGGGCAGGTTGGCGAAGGTCGTGTTCATGTAGTTGTCGGCTTTGCGCGGCAGGAATTCGAGAGGAAACGCCAGCGTGGCGTTGGCGCGCGACTCGCGCGGTGCCGCAAAGGTGGGCACGGGCAGCAGCTCGGCGCGGCCGCTTAGCGTGCGGAACCAGTCTGCCGTGCTGAACGGCAGGGTGTCGCCGTCGGCGTTCCGAGGAAGCGCAAGCGGAAGCTGGTTTTCAGCTTCGAGCCGCTCGCGGGTGGTGCCGGTGAACCAGGGGTTCGGCGTATCGAGCGCAGCGTCGATAAGATCGTCGGCGGTGGCTTTGAAGGCGGGCTCGCCGGGAAACATCCGGCGGCCGAGCGCGCCGAACAGGTCGACGTTGGACCGCGCTTCGCCCAGCGGGTCAATGGCCGGGTGCGACATCTGCGTGAGCAGATGGCCATACGCGCCAAGGATGTCCTTGGCTTCCAGAAACGTCGTCGCGGGTAGGACAAGGTCGGCGTAGTCGGTGGTGTCGGTAAAAAACTGCTCGTGGACGACGGTGAACAGGTCCGGGCGGCGCAGGCCGGCGAGCACGCGGTTCGAGTCCGGAGCGACGGCGGCGGCGTTGCAGTTGTAGACGAACAGGGCCTGCACCGAGGGCCTGCCTTCGATGTTTTCCGAAGCCAGCACATTCCCGAGTTCGTTCATATTGATGACCCGGGCAGGCCGGCCGAGCGGGCTCTGCTGCATCAGTTCCGGCATTTGCAGGGCGTTTGCGTTGAAGGGGAACGAGCCGCTGGTCGACAGCAGCGCGCCGCCGCCGCGCTGCTTCCAGCTTCCGGTGATCAGCGGCAGCATCAGCACGGCGCGGGCGGCGGTTCCGCCGTTTTCGCTGCGCTGTATGCCGTAGTTCACGCGGATGACGGCGGGCGCGGCACCATCGCGGTCGGCGCGCCCGTACGCAGTCGCGAGCCGCTCGATCGCGTCCTCAGCAAGCCCCGTGATCGCCGCGGCACGGGCAGGGGAATGCTCCGGCCGCAGCGCGTGGTCGCGCAGCTCGCGCCAGCCGTTCGTGCAGGCTTCGAGGTAGTCGCGGTCCTCGTAGCCGTCGCGGAACAGGATGTGCATCATCGCGAGCGCAAGGGCGCCGTCAGTACCCGGACGAATGGCGAGATGCTCGTCGGCGAGCGCGGCGGTGCGGGTGCGGTAGGGGTCGATCACGATGAGCCGCGCGCCCTTGCGGCGAGCGGCTTCAATGAACGGCCACAGGTGAATGTTGTTGCCGTGAATGTTCGCGCCCCACGCGAGGATCAGGCCGGCATGGGCGAAATCCTGCGGCGTGGTGCCGAGCTTGACGCCGTACACACTCAGCAGCGCCTGTCCGCCGGCGCTGGCGCAGATCGTGCGGTCGAGTTGCGAAGCCCCGAGGCGATAGAAGAAGCGGCGATCCATGGACCCGTAGGCAAGCTGCCCGATGGAGCCCGCGTAGCTGTAGGGAAGGATGGACTCCGGCCCGTGCTCTTCGGCAATGGCGGTAAGCTTCGCGGCGATTTCAGCAAGAGCGTCGTCCCAGGAGAGGCGCTCGAACGCGTCGGCTTCGCGGCCCTGGGCGAGCGGTCCCTTGGGCACACCCGGCCGACGGCGCATGGGATACAGCAGGCGGTCCGGTGCGTAGACGCGGTCGAGATACCGCGCCACCTTGCCGCACAGGAAGCCGCGCGTGACCGGGTGGGCGGGGTCACCCTGCACCTTCGTGGCGCGGCCGGTCAGGGTGTCGACCGTCACGAGGACGCCGCAGGAGTCCGGGCAGTCGTGCGTGCACACGGCATGGACGATCCTCTGGGCCGGCGTGGCCACCTCCCGGTCGGCTTCGATTTGTGCTTCCACCCGCGGGGGAGACATGGGAAGATTGTAGCTGTCTGCACATTCCCATCAGCACGCGAAGGACGGTATAGCCCTATGCGATCGATTCGTACCTACCTGGCCGCAGGTCTGTTTCTGGTGGGTCTGAGTGCGGCGGCCCCGGCTCGCGCGCAGGCAACAGCCGGCACCGCCGACGGGAACCTTGCAATGGAAAAGGCGGATGTCGCCGCCATCGAGGCGCTGATGGCCAAGGGTGTCTCCGACTGGAACAAGGGCGACCTCCCCGCGTTTGAGTCCACCTACAAGAACGCGCCGGATATTGTGTTCATGGGCGGCACGGTACGGCGCGGCTTTGACGGCATGGTGCAAAGCTACAACCGCAACTACCCGACGGCCGAAAAGCGCGGCGTGCTCACCTACACGGGGCTGGAGGTGCATGTGCTCGACCCGCGCTACGCGTACATGATCGGCCGCTTTCACCTGGAACGGACGCCGGCCGGTGGCGGCAACGCGGACGGTGAGTTTTCGCTGCTTTGGGAGAAAACCGCTGCCGGTTGGAAGATCATCCTGGACCACACTGGCAGCTCCGCTCCGCCAAAGGCGGCGACCGCGTCTAATCCGTAGACACTGGGATAATACCGTATGGTTTGCCGTCTGCTGTGCGCCGTTGCCGTTGTAGTGGGTTTGGGTGGGGCTGCCCTGGCGCAGGCTCCGGACTCGCTTGGCCCTGTGAACCAGCAGCAACTGGACGGCGTCAAGGTGGTTCTGGCGCAGCAGGCAGCCTGGAACAAGGGCGATCTCGACGGGTATGTGTCGAGGCTCAAGGACGCTGCGGACACGGTCGCGATGCTGGGCGGACCAGTGCGCGGGCTCACCAATATCCGGTCGTCGTTCCACATCAATTACCCCAATCGCGAAGCCATGGGAACGCTCGATTACAGCGATGTGGAAGCCCGCGCGCTGGGCGAAACCTTTACGCTGACCACAGGCAAATACCACCTGGAGCGCTCGCGCAAGGGTGGCGGTCCAGTCGACGGCACTTTCTGCGAGGTGCTTGAAAAAACGCCAAGCGGCTGGTTCGTCATCTTTACCGAGACGACCTGACGGATGCCGAACGCTGTTTTGCGAGGGGAGCATCTGGTGAAGACGTACGGCTCGGCGCGCGTAATCGACGACGTGTCGCTTGAGGTGCTCGCGGGCGAAACCCTGGGGATCGTCGGCGAATCGGGCTCGGGAAAAAGTACCGTCGCGCGGCTGCTGCTGCGGCTGGTCGAGCCGAGTGCCGGCGACGTCCGCTTCCACAGCGGGGGTCGCGAGTATGACCTGCGCCGGATCTCCGCGCGCGAAATGCGGCGGCTACGGCGAAAGTTGTCGATTGTGTTTCAGGACCCGTACGCCGCGCTCGACCCGCGCATGACCGTGCGGCAAACGCTGGCAGAGCCGTTCGCAATCCACGGCGAGGTGCCGGCGGGCGGCGTCGCGGCGCGGTTGCGCGAGCTGCTGGGCGAAGTGGGGCTGGACGAGTCGGCGCTCGGGCGCTACCCGCATGAGTTCTCCGGAGGGCAGCGGCAGCGCGTCAACATCGCTCGCGCGCTGGCGCTGCGGCCGGAGGTCCTGGTGCTCGATGAGCCGGTCAGCGCGCTCGATGTGTCGGTCGGGGCGCAGGTGATCAACCTGCTGCGCGACTTGCAGCGGCAATATGGGCTGACGTGCGTGTTTATCTCGCACTCGATGCCGCTGGTGCGCTACCTGTGCGACCGTGTGGTGGTGATGCAGCGAGGCAAGATTGTAGAGAGCGGTACGTGGCGCGAGGTGTGCGATGCGCCGCGAGAAACGTACACGCGCCAGTTGCTGGCAGCGACGCCGGAGTTGCCAGGAGTGGCTGCGGATCGCATGTAAAATTGCTATTTCGCAGCGTCGTTGAAGATCTGAACGGCGAGGAAGTTTTCCACCTTGGCCTGATCGCGCAGCATTTCAAAATATGCATTTTTCAGCAACTGCGAGCGGCTGTCGCGCAATTGCTGGCGGATGGCCTGCTGCACGCTGGGGTCGCTGATTTCGCGCTGGCCGGCGTTTTCCTTGCTGATGAGCTTGTAGATGGAAAAGCCGACAGGCTTGTGCGTGGTCGGATCGATCATCGGGAGAATGGGCGTCATCTGGCCGGCCTTGAGCGCAACAATGGCCGCGTAGGCAGACGGATCGCCTTTCATCTGCGACTCCTGCACGAACCCCATGTCGCCGCCGTTGGGCGCGGTGTCCTGGCGTTCCGAGTAGTTCATCGCGATGGTGCCGAAATCGTCGCCGGCATCGAGCCGGTTCTTGAGTGCCTTGATCTTCTGCAGCGCTTCTTCGGGAGTTTGCGCTTTCGAGCCCTGCAGGTTGCCGGCCTGCGCGGCGGGTACCCCGGTGACCTGCACCTGCGCCAGGTGGTACTGGTTTTCGATCAGGTTGAACTCGGCCTTGTGCGCGCCGTAATAGGTCGTCACATCAGCGTCCGTGATGGTGATCTTGGAGTCGATTTCCTTCGACAGCAGCTTGTTCTGCGTCAGCGAGCGGCGCAGGTCGTGCTTCACTTCATCGATGGTCAGGTTCGAAGCCTTGAGCTTGGCCTGAAACTGATCCTCCGTGTAGGGTGCTTTCATCTCGTTCAGCTTGGCGTCTACTTCGGCGTCGGTGGCGACCAGGTTCTGCTTGGCGGCGCGCTGCTGCACGATCTCCTCGACGATCAGCTCATGCAGAATATTCAACCGCAGCGACGCGGCCTGGTCGGCTGAAGGGGTCTGCTGCTGCGCGTTGTTGGCGAGCTGCGCGGTGTACAGCTTGTCGACGTCGGCCTTCTGGATGGCCTTGCCGTTCACCGTCGCGACGACGCCTTCCTGGTGCTCCTTGTGGCAGCCGGCGGCGCCGAACGCCATCATGGAAGCCAGCATGACCGCCGACGTGCGTATGGCGGCCGAGGTGCGCCGAACGGCCGACGCCTGCCGGCTGCGAGCCGGCGGGCGCAGCCGAAGTGGAAGCGAACGGGCGACTGACGATGCGGGCGAAGACAAGCTTTGGGACTTGAGCATGAAAGGCGCTTTCCTGTTGCAGGTGCGAGGGCGTGCTGCCTTCGTCGCATTTCCGAGTCTACAGGAAATCGCCGGGCTGCAAGCGCGTTCAGGAGACGAGGCCGTGCCCGTCGGCGGCGGTCAGGTCGCGCTCCGGCACCTTGCGGAAGCGGGCCCGCAGCCGTTGCAGCGGGAGCTCGACCGTGTAGCGCATGGCGGTCGCAAACAGGATCGCGAGCAGCAACGCGAGCGGCGCGCTGAGAAACACGCGGCCCGGAAAAAGGTGCTCGGTCCAGTCCGCGATCAAACGGTGCGACAGGTAGAGCACATAAGAAATCCAGCCGATGTACCGCAGCGGCCTCCATTCCAGCCAGCGCACGAACGGGTGCCGGATGTGCGCGATGGCGAAGCTGAAGATCAGGTACAGGCTCACGGCCTGCAGCGTGTAGCGGATCGACTCGCGAAACAGCGTGCCGAAGGGAATCAGCGTACACAGCATCAGCGCGACGCCGCCGGCGAAGGTGAGAGCTTCGCGGCGCGGCGGCAGAATGCTTCGGTCGCCGAAGACCGGGTTGTTGCGCAGCGCCAGAACGCAGCCCCAAAGAATGGAGTCGAAGCGAGCGTCGGTGGCGAAGTAGGTCCAGGCGGCTTCCTGGTGGAAGTGGAGGCAAAGCACCAGGCGCCAGGCGAGGTCGAGCCCGCAAAGCCCCAGCAGGATGTGGGTTTGCCGCTCAAACGAGAGCTTGCGGCGCGTCATCACCAGCAGCAGCAACGGGAACAGGATGTAGAAATGCTCTTCAACCGAGAGCGACCACGCGACGTCCATGCCTTCAGACGGCAGCGCCTTCATGCCCAGGACGATGGCGTAGTTGTAGAAGTACAGCGCGATGCTGACCGCGCCCAGAATGTTTCCGCTGAACTGATGGAGAACATAGCGCGTGAACGGCACTGAAATCGCATACACGATGTAGAGCGGGATAAAGATGCGCAGCGTGCGGCGAATGTAAAAGTCGCGCAGCGCCAGGGTCCCGGTGCGGACAAGCTCCTTGCGCAGCAGCGTGGTGATCAGAAAGCCGCTAAGAAAAAAGAAGATGGTGACGCCCAGCGTGGCGGGCACATAGTGGCTCACGTTGCCGGGCGTGGCGTGCGCGCCAAACACCAGCAGAAACGCAATGGCGCGGATGCCGTCGAGCCCCGGGATGTACGACGAGCCGTGCTTCGCGCCGCCTGGAGCGGCGCGGGCAACGGCAGCGACGGCGGGTTGGGGGCTCGTACTCATGCGCCGGCGGGGCTACAGCTTGCCGAGCTCCACCTTTCGGACGCTGCGGACAGCCTCGATGCCAGCCAGTTCTGTCAGCGCGGAAGCGAGCTGCGCCTCCGCATCCGCGGGTACGTCAAGCTGCACGACCGCCAGCGCTTCGCCTTCGGGAACGTGCAGCGAACGGGCCGCAGCGGAAGCACCGGCACGAGTCCCATTTGCCCGGCCCAGCGCAAAGTTGCCGATGTTCAACCGGTGCTCGCCCAGGATGGTGCCGACGCGGCCGACCACGCCCGGAACGTCCTCGTTGCGGATGACGACCAGCGTGCCCGAAAGCTCGGCTTCAATGTCGATGCCGTCATAGCTGAGCAGGCGCGGCGAGTGGCCGTGCAGCACCGTGGCGGTAGCGGTCCAGTCGCCTTCGCGGTTGCTGCTGGCCCAGTGGATGGCCATGCGCAGGCTCGCGCCGGTGCCGCCGACGACGTGCTCGCGCTTGTCTTCCTGCACGCGGATGCCGCGTTCGGCCGCCGCGGCGGAAGCGGAAATGCGGTTGACGCCTTCAGCCCCGTGCAGCACGCCGGCGATGGCGGCGTTGCGAATCATTTCGGTCTTCAGCTCGGCGAGCCGGCCGTTGTAGGTCAGGGTGATCGATTCCACGTGGCCGGCTTCGGGCCGCTTGTTTTCCGGCCGGCTGTCTTCCGCATAGCTGGCTCCGGCATGGCCCAGAAGCTGCCCGAGCCGCGCGGCCATCTCGATATAAGGCGACACTTCGGCGTATTCTTCCTGAGTGAGCGACGCGACGTTGACCGCGTTCTGCACCACGCCCAGCTTCAGGTAATCGCGCACCTGCTGTGCAAGCTGGATGCCGATGGCTTCCTGCGCTTCGTCGGTGGAACCGGCGATGTGCGGCGACAGCAGTACATTCTCAAGCGCAAAGTACGGCGACTCCTTGAGCGGCTCCTGGCGGAACACGTCCAGCGCCGCTCCGGCCACATGGCCGTTCGCGATCGCTTCGGCCAGGGCCTCATCGACGATCAGCTCGCCGCGCGCGCAGTTCACAATGCGAATGCCCCGCTTCATGATCGCGATGGAATGCTTGTTGATCAGGCCTTCGGTCTGCGGCGTCAGGCCGACGTGGAGCGACAGAAAGTCGGATTCGGCGAAGATTTCGTCGATCGGCACCAGCGTGATGCCGTTTTCGCGCGCGATCACCGGGGCGACAAAGGGATCGTAGCCGAGCAGCGTCATGCCGAACGCCTTGGCGCGGCGCGCGACTTCCAGCCCGATACGCCCGCAGCCAACGATGCCGAGCGTTTTGCCGCGTAACTCGGAGCCCTGCAGGCTCTTCTTGTCCCACTTGGCCGCGTGCATGCCGGCGTTGGCGCGCGGGATGCTGCGTGCCATCGAAAGCATCAGGCCGAGCGTCAACTCCGCGACCGCGACCGCGTTGGCCCCGGGGGTGTTCATCACGACGATGCCGCGGCGCGTGGCCTCGGCGGCGTCGATGTTGTCTACGCCCACACCGGCGCGGCCAATGATGCGCAGCTTCGGCGCGTCGGCCAGCAGCTTCGCGTCGGCCTGTACGGCGGAGCGCACGATCAGCGCGTCGGCCTCCTTCAACTCTTCGGGCAGCGACGTAATCTTGTCGGCGGTAACGACGTTCCAGCCGGGTTCCTTTTGCAGGATGGCGAGGGTCGAGGGCGAAACCTTTTCGGCGAGAACAATCTTCATGGTGCTGTTAGTGTAGCGGGTTCGACAGGTTTGTTTCGTCGGGCGGCGGGTTTGTCCATCGCCTGAAGCCCGCACAAGGAAAGCGGCTTTAGCCGCAAAGGGCGATACGGTTCAGAGCCGTTTCACGAAGATCGGCCGTTGCCATGGTCCTCGCTTCCGGATACGTCTGGGCTTCAGCCCAGACGTCAAGACGTGGTTGTGTATGGGGCTTCAGCGCCTGGACACGTCGTCCTGAGTAGCGACACGACATCCGCCTAAGCCCCAGGCGGGTATGAGTGCGACAGCATGCGGGAGCGTTGAAGGCGCGACCCATAGCCGACAACGGCGTTGAGGTGCCTGATGCGGGCATGGAAGAACGATGTGCTGTCACCCCTATGTCGCGCCTTCAGCGCTCAAAGTTTGCTCCTCCGGCACCCAGGCCTCCGGCACTCAGGCCTTCGGCCTAGGCTGGTACATGCCGGGCTTTCAGCGCTGAAAGCCTGCACTCTAAGCAAAACAGCAAAACCCCCGGAAGGGGCTTTGCTGTTTGCATGGAGGAAAGGGCTTAGTACGCCGGGTAATAACCGTACCCGTACGAGGGTGGTGGCGGTGGAGGATACCGGTACACCACGCGCGGCGGAGCCTGTACCACCACCGGTGGGGCCTGTTGCACGATTACCTGCGGAGCCGGTTGCACGTACTGCACCTGCGGCTGCTGGTACTGCACCGGTGCCTGGTAACGCGGCTGCCCCTGGTTCATGTAGAAGTTCTGGACCACCGGCTGCTGCGGCTGCTGATATTGCGGCTGTTGGTATTGGGGCTGCTGGTACTGAGGCGGCTGTTGGTACGTCCGTTGCACCGGCGCCGGCTGATATTGCTGGTAGGTGGGCTCGTCCGCAGTGCGGCGCGAAGCCAGCGCCGGGGTGCGCACATCGTTTTCCTGCGGCGTCGGAATGCCGAAATCGTCCAGCACCTTGAGCGTCAGTTTCGACTCCGCCTTGAGCACCGGCCGGGGACCGCGCCGGGGCAGGTTGATCAGGTCCAGCGGCCACAGCACCGGGATCAGCCACTCAACAGTGTCTTTGGTGGCATGGCCCTTGCCGTGGATCTTGCCGTCTTCATCCACCTTATAGCCAGGGGTCGCGACGACGCGCGCGTTCAGCGGAACGACGGTGTCCGGCTGGATGACGAGCTTGTCGAAATCCAGTTCCATCCAGCCCTTGCCGACGAAATGGCCAGGGTCCTTGTATTCCGCGAAATGCCCGATCAGGTAGCTGCCGAACGGAAACGAGGTACGTCCATACACCTCGGTATGGCCGAGCTCGCACAGGATCGGATCGCCAATCTTTTCGGTTTGGGAAGAAACCTTCGGCTCGGCAACGGTGCAGGTCACCATGGAACCGGCAGGTACAAGCTGATCGGCCAGCGCCGACAACGGGGCGGCCAAAAGCACAAGGGGAAGCAGATATCTGCCAGTTAGTTTCACGATCAAGGAGCCCTCCAGAAAGGAAAAACAGAAAGCCCGGTCAGGAGCCGGTTATTCTTTCGTTTGATTTTCGACGCTCAAGGTGCGAGTGACGACTCGCAGAAGCGATCTGGCAGCAGGGTTCGGAAGAAGTTGAGACGACTTCATCTTCGCCTGAGTGTGGGAGTTTCGTCAAGAAAAAGCGCTCACCGGAGGCGCTCACTACAATTTCCGAAGCAGGTTATGAGGATGTGAATACAAAGCTCGCTCCTTGATTGCACGGGCCTCTCAGGCTCCGTTGTTCCGGGGAGAGTCGTCGTTGCGTTGTGTGCGCACCCAGGCGGCGTCGGTGCGCGCGGCGCGACGGGTGCGTCCGATCATGGCAATCTTGAATGCGATGTAGAACGGCGCGCCGGCGAGTGCTTTGAGGTTGCCGGCGGGATCGTCGCCCAGCGCGGCCGAAACCGCGACATAAAGCAGTACACCGAGCAATTCGACCCCGGCGGCCGCGCGTACCCACAGCATCGGCACCAGCAACGCCGCCAGCATCAGCACTGTTCCCGTGGCCAGCGGCACAGCACGTAGGTCGAACAGCGGCTCCAGCAGGCGCAGGCGGCCCAGCAGCACCCGGCGCAGCAACGGTCCGGTCCATTGCCGCCTCATGCGCTGCCGACCGCCTTCCCAGCGGGCTCGCTGCGTGGCCGCGCCGGTGCCGGTAGTGGGCATTTCGCCGCGAACTTCCGCATCGTCCAGAAAGTCGACGCGCAAGCCGGCTTCAAGCAGGAGCAAGTGGTATTCGAGGTCTTCGACCAGCGAGTGCGCCGCATACGGCACCTTCCGCAGCGTCGCCGCCCGCAGCGCAAAGCCGTTGCCGAAAATGCCGCAGGACAGGCCCAGCCGCGAGCGTCCGCGGGGTCGCAGCACGTTCATCCCCAGCAACGCAACCGCCATCAGCCGCGTGCGCGTGGAGCCTTCCGCGTTGGCGGCAAGGTAGCGGCACTGCACCGCGGCCGAACCAGCCACCAGAGCCGCGGCCACAATCGCGGGGAGTTTCTGGCTGACGACCGAGTCGGCGTCGATCACCAGCAGCCCTTCGCAACCGTCGGCCATGGCGTGGCCGAAACCGTGATCAAGCGCTGCGCCCTTGCCGTGGCCGGAGTCTTCGTTGAGGCGCAAGACGGTCGCTCCGGCGGCTTCGGCGCGGTCGGCGGTATCGTCCGTGCAGTTGTGCGCGACGACGTAGATTCGCATGGCCGGAATGGCCGCGGCATGGAGGCTGCCGACGCAGGCGGCGATCAGCCGCGCTTCGTTATGCGCGGGAACCACCACGCCGAGCCGCAGGGGCTGGGTCGGTGACGCCGGCCCTGCCGGCTTTCGCGCTGGAAGCGCTGCCGCAAATGAAAGCAGAAGAAGCTCCGCCGCGAGCGGAAACGCGGGCAGCAACAACAGGAGGCCAAGCCCGTCGAGCAGGATGAGCTTTACAAGCACTGTGCGTCGGTCCTCCTTCTTCTCGCGTCGGTGTGGGTCTCTTCCGGTTGTAAGGCTACACGTTTCCCCGGCTCCGGCCGCGGTTCGCAGCGGCAAAGCGCATACGATAAGGTGCAGGAACCGCGGCCGATAAAGGGCTTGCCGCCGCGAGCAGGGAGCGCGTCATGAAGTGGTTTTCGGAGCGCGACCTGGCGGTGAACGCGCGGGTACGCTTGTTTTGCTTCCCCCATGCAGGCTCGGGCGCGGCGGGGTTTTACCGCTGGAAGCGCCTGCTGCCGCCGTGGATTGCGGTCTGCCCCGTGCTGCTGCCGGGTCGCGAAGCCCGCTTTGCGGAGCCTGCCGCGGTGTCCGCCGCGGAAATCGTTGCGGCAGTTGCGGGGGAGCTGGAAGGCGCGCTCCCTCAGCTTCCGTTTGCCGTCTACGGCCACAGCATGGGGTCGTTGCTGGCTTTTGAATGGGCGCGGACGCTGCCGCGGGAAGGCCCGTGCGCTCCCGTGGCGCTGTTTGTTTCCGGCCGCGACGACCCCGGCCACACGGCGGGTTCGAGCGCTCCAGAAGGAGCGCCCCTGCACACCCTGGACGACGCCGCGCTGGTTGCCGCGTTGCGACGCCGCTACGGCGATCATGGCGCGGGGTTGCTCGACGACCCGGAGCTGCGGGCGATGTTTTTGCCGGGCGTGCGGGCCGATCTCGGTCTCGTGGAAACCTACCGAGCCGCTGCGGGAGAGCCGCTGCGCTGCCCGCTCGCGGCATTTGCAGGCAGCGAGGATGGGCATGTTTCCGAAGCGGGGCTGCGCGGCTGGGCGGCGGTTACGTCAGGGGGCTTCACAAGTGGTCGCCTTCCAGGCGATCATTTCTTCCACTTCGGCGCGGGGCAGGCGGAATGGCTGCGGGTGCTGGAACGTACGTTAGCGATGTTGCTGGCAATGGGACCCGCACCGACGGGCAAGGTCTAATACCCGGCGGCCTTGCCGAAGTGGTGCCGCTGGTCCTGGCCTCCCTGCAGCTTGCCGCTTTTGGGGTCGACGGCAATCAACTCGGAGTCACCCCAGTTGCCGGGGTTGTTTTCGTCCTTGGCCCCGGCGCGCTCGACCGTGTAGCCCGTCTCCTGCAGGGTGCTGACGACGTTCTGCGGGAACGCTTTTTCAAACTGGAGCACGTCCGGCAGGTATTGATGGTGAAAGCGCGGGGCATCGGCCGAAGCCTGGATGTCCAGGCCGTTGTCGATCACGCTGATCAGGTCGTTAGCCACTGTGGTGATGATCGTCGAGCCGCCCGGCGAGCCGAGCACGAGCCGCAGCCTGCCGGGTACCCAGGTGTGCACGTAGGGGCCGCCCGGCTGGTTTCCCAGGTGCTCGATCGCCTTGGATGGCGCCGTGCTCACGATGGTCGGCGTCATGGAACTGAGCGGGCGCTTTCCCGGTGCGATCGCGTTGGCCGGCCCCTGGATCAGGCCAAAGCCGTTGGGCACGCCCATTTTGCTGGCGAAATCATCCATCTCGTCGTTCAGGAGAAAACCCATGCCTGCGACGGTGACGCCTGAGCCAAAGCTGAAATTGAGCGTGTAGGTGGAACTGACCGCGTTGCCGTCCGCGTCCACGACCGAAAAATGGGTAGTTTGCGGCGACTCATGCGGCATCGGCTTGGCCTCGGGAGGCGCGGGCAGGAAGCCCGCCGGGCGGACGAGCGTGGCGGAAGGACTCGGCTTTACCGGGTCGATGCCCTTGCGCCAGGCGTCCGCATAGGCTGGTGCGGCCATCTGCGCCAGCGGCATGGTGTTGATGTCGGGGG